>CAUJEE010000182.1 GCA_963169215.1 Actinomycetota bacterium | reverse complement strand
CGTCGGCACCGGCGCCACTGCGGTGGGGAACTGGTCGACCACGTCGCGCAGATCAGCGCGTAGCAGGTCGATCGTGGCTGGGGTGGGAAGTCCGTAGCCGAGGCTGTTGCGGTGATACACGATGGCCAGCAGTTCGAGGATCGCGAACAGCAAGACGGGCAAGAAGGCGAGCAGCGGAACGCGGACGAACCGCAGCAACGCGGCGACGGCGTGGGTACCGATGACGACCACCAGCATCGGGCCTAGGTAGCCCCAATCGGCGAAGACCCGGGCCAGGCTGATCGCGGTGGCCACCGTCAAGGCGGTGACGCACAGCGTGGCCGTCGGCTGCATGCTGGCCAGCCGAGAGACAGAGGCCTGGGTCGCGGCGGCGGCCTGATCGCGTGGCCGTTCGGGGGCGGTGGCTGTCATGACCCACCCCGATTGCCCAGTACCAGTTCGTTCCAGCTGTCCTCGAGGGCCGACAGCGATGTCCCGTCGAGCTGGAAGCCGCGTGCCCGGCGAATGTCGTCGTCGTCGGCTCTCACCGGATACTCGGTCGTGGTGGCGCAGATCGTCACCAGTACGTCGTCGGGTCCGGCGACATGCGTCGCGGCAGCCGCGACGTGGGTGAGCGGGTGCCCGGTGACCACCACCAACAGGCACAGTCCTTCCAGCCCGTGGGCGAGCGTGCTGGGATCGACGGCTTCGCCGCCCAGCTCCACGGTCGCCAGCCAGCGCAGCGATTCGGGGGCTACCTCCGGGCCGCGCAGATCGATGCCGGGTGCCACCAGGCGGGTGGTCACCCCGTCGGCGGCTGCTGCCGACACGACGCTCGCCGCGGCCGACACAGCAAGCTCGAAGGAGTCGTCGTAGTAGCTGTTGGCCAACGTGTCGAGCAGGACGGTGCAGTGGCGCAACCCTTCTTGCGCGGTCTCGCGCACAATCAGGTCACCTGTGCGGGCGCTGGCCTTCCAGCTGATGCGGCGCAGGTCGTCGCCCGGCACGTACTCCCGGTGGGAATGGAATTCGCTGCTGTTCTGGGCGAAGGCCTTCATCCGCAGGTACTGACCCAAGCGACCGGGGCTGTCGACGTGCGGGAACGGGAGGGGGACGCGTTCGGGAACCACCAGCACCTCGTCGGCACCGGCCATCCACCCGCCTCGTACGGCAAGGCCGAGGGGATCAGTGCGTTCGGCACGCAGCGGTCCGGTCTGCATCGCGCCACGTCTCGCAGTGGGCACCCTGTAGGCCGCGCTGCAGGAGTGGCCCGAGGCGAGCGGCGCGAGCTGCATCGGTGCGCCACCTTTGTCGCCCACCGGCTCCCAGAGCTTCAGCCGCGGTGAAGGGAAAGTGTTGCGGTTGGTCACGACCAGGTCGACCCGCGCCGGCTCGCCCACCGCCACCAGTGCCGGTCGCAGCACCCGCTGCACCTGCAGCCGGGGCAGCCGGCGGCGCACGGTGACCATCGCGACCGCCACTGCGACCACCAGCGCGGTGCCGACGACATACAACTCCAACAACCCGAACACTCGCCCGGCGAGGATCGCGCCGAGACCCGCGCCGAGCGCCCCCCAGCCCTGCCGTGTGGGCATCAACGCGCCGCCGGAACCGGCACCGAGGCGACTACCTCCTGCACGGCGATCTCGGCTGTGAGGCCGCGGGCAGCGGCATCGGGGCGCAGCATCACCCGGTGCGCCAACACAGATGTGGCGACGGCCTTGACGTCGTCGGGGATTGCGTACTCGCGACCCTGTGCGGCGGCATAGGCACGAGTCGCGCGGGCCAGCTGCAGAGTGGCCCGCGGCGACAGACCGAGCACCAGGCCATGGTGGTGACGGCTGGCTTCGGCGAGATCGACCAGATAGCCCTTCAGCACGCCGGCGATGTGCACGGTGCGCACCGCCTGGCACATGCGCAGCACCTCGGCGGTGGTGACCACCGGTCTGAGCGCGTTGATCGCGTCGGCCGCGCCGTTGCTCTCCAGAATCGCCAATTCCGCCTGGCGGCCCGGATAGCCGAGCGAGAGGCGCATCAAGAAGCGGTCGAGCTGGCTCTCGGGAAGGCGGTAGGTGCCCTCCTGCTCGACGGGGTTCTGTGTCGCGGCCACCATGAACGGGCTTGGCAGGCGGTGGCTCACGCCGTCGGCGCTCACCTGGCGCTCCTCCATCGCCTCCAGCAGCGCCGACTGGGTCTTTGGTGAGGCGCGGTTGATCTCGTCGGCGAGGACGATGTTGGCGAACAACGGGCCAGGCTGGAACAAGAAGTTCTCCGTCGCCTTCTGGAACACGCTCACACCGACCAGGTCGGTGGGCAACAGGTCGGGCGTGAACTGCACCCGCTTCCACGTGCAGTCGATCGAAGCTGCGAGGGCCTTGGCCAAACTGGTCTTGCCCACCCCGGGTACGTCCTCGATGAGCAGGTGGCCCTCGGCGAGCAGGCACATCACGGCCATGTCGATCGCCTCGCGCTTGCCGTGCACCACCGAGGAGATGTTGGCGGTGATCGCGTCGAACAGTTGCGCAAAGGTGCTGGGCTGCTGGGTTGGGATGTTGGGGGCGACCGTCACGTGCGCAAGGGTAGACGGCGCCGCCCGCCGACGGGATGCGGCATGTTCCGTGGCGCAGGACGGCGCGCCGCCCGCTACCGTCGCAGCCGTGAACAGGTGCTACCTGGCGATCGACGTCGGCAGCGACAAGTTGGCCGCGGCCATCGTCGGCGAGGACGCGGCGGTGCTGGTACGCGACCGCATCGCCACCCCCCAGCGCGACGTCTGGCCGGCGGTCGCCCGCCTGGCCAAGCGCGTCCTGGCCGCTGCTCCTGCCGCACCCGTTGCCTGCGGCGTGGGGTGCGTGGGGCCGATCGACGCCGGCGAAGGCACTGTCTCGCCGCTGCACATCCCGTCGCTGGAGAAGTTCCCGCTGGCGGCCGAGTGCGCGGCGGCGGTGGGGTTGCCGACCGCCGTCGATTCTCTGGCCAAGACGATCGCGATGGGTGAAGCGTGGTGCGGCGCGGGGGTGGGTGTTGCCGACTTCATCGCCGTGTGGCTCGGTCCGACGGTGGGGGGAGGTGTCGTCAGCAACGGCAAGCTGCTCGAGGGACACCACGGCAACGCCGGGAACCTCGGGCACATGGTGGTCGAGGCCGACGGTCGCGATTGTGCCTGCGGCGGCAAGGGCTGCCTCGACGCCTACGTCGGCGGCCGGGCGATCGAGGAGGAGACCGGCCGTCCCCCCAATCGGGCCCCGCAGAGCATCGTCGAGCGCAGCGGACTGTACCTGGCGCGGGTTCTGGCCTCCGTCGGCGCGGTGTGCGACCTGCGCCTGGCCGTTGTCGGCGGCCCGGTGGCCCACGGGTTCGGAGCGCCGCTGTTCGCTGCCATCCAGGGCGAGCTCGACCAGCGCGCCAAACTGTCGTTCGTGCAGGGCTTCCGCGCCGTGCCATCTGGGCTGGGCGAGGCCGGCCCGCTGCTCGGTGCTGCGGCACTCGCTCGCGGTCTGGGCTGAGCGGCCCGCTTCGTAGCGCCCCGGCTACTGCGCGGTAACATCGTCTCGTGCGTCCGTACTACACCCCCGAAGCAGAGGCCTACCGCGAGAAGGTGCTGGCCTTCCTGGCCGAGAAGTTGCCCCCCAAGTGGGCCGGAATCGGCCGCCTCGAGGGCCAGGAACTGTTCGACTTCGTCACCGAGTGGCGCAAGGTGCTGTTCTCCGCCGGCTACCTCGCCCCCGGCTGGCCGGTCGAATACGGCGGCGCCGGCTTGTCGGCACTCGAACAGGTGATCATCGCCGAGGAGTTCACCAAAGCGGGTGTGCCCACAGGTGGGCCGAACGACGTGTTCGGCATCCAGATGCTGGGCAACACCCTGTTGCGCTGGGGCACCGACGAGCAGAAGCAGCGCTACCTGCCGCGCATCCTCTCCGGCGACGACGTGTGGTGCCAGGGCTACAGCGAGCCGAACGCGGGCAGCGACCTGTCCAATCTCGGGCTGAAGGCCACCCTCGACGGCGACCAGTGGGTGCTCAACGGGCAGAAGATCTGGACCTCTGCCGGCCACCTCGCCGACCACATCTTCACCCTCGCCCGCACCGATCCCGACGCGCCGCGGCACAAGGGCATCTCCTTCCTGCTCGTCGACATGCGTCAGCCGGGCATCGAGGTGCGCCCGATCAGGATGATCAGCGGCGAGAGCGAATTCAACGAGGTGTTCTACACCG
>CAUJEE010000181.1 GCA_963169215.1 Actinomycetota bacterium | reverse complement strand
GCCGCTTCCGCGACGAGTGGGAACGCACCGCGTCGAAGCGACTCCGCGCCCACGACGCCAGTGTCACCGGCGAGTACGTGCAGCATGGCCGGATCGTCGGCACGCACGCCGCGCAGGCCACGGTGGCGGCGTGCGACGCCTGGTTCGCCGACCACGCCCACGGCCTGGACAGCGTGATCGTGGTCGACACAGCAGCCTTGGCGGCCGAGCTGTCCGGCCGGTGCCAGGAACTGCTGCGGGTCGGCGATCGGCTCGGCGAGCGCGTCAGGGATGCGTGCGCCGACGGTAACCCGCTCCATGTCGGCGACGTGGTCCAGACCCGACGCAATACCCGCGCACTCACCACCAGCGACGGCACCCGAGTCCTCAACCGCGACGTGTGGCGCATCACCGGCCGCGCCGACAACGGTCAGATCCGCGCCGTCAGCCTGACCCGCCGGGCCACGGTGCTCCTGACCGACGAGTACGTCGCAGCCGATGTTGTGCTCGCGTACGCCACCACGATCGCTGGGGCCCAGGGCCGGACCACTGACACTGGCCACGTGGTCGTCACGCCGCGCACATCGAGCGCTGCCGTCTACGTCGGAATGACCCGCGGCCGGCGCCACAACACCGCCCACATCATCACTGACGGCCACGACCACAGTGAACTCGACCTCGGCGAACGTACGGCACCTCAGGCATTTGCCGACGCGATCACCCGGACGGGCGACGGCCAACGCTCTGCTCACGCGATCCGCGCGGACTGGAGGTCGGGCGCACCAGCCCGCCAAGCCGCTCGAACGGACGACCGTCGTGTCAGAGCCGCGGCCGACTGGTGGGACCGAGTTCGAGCGCAACTCCCACCCATCGTCGCGACGGTACTCAACGGCCACGACGATGACGTCATCGCCGTGCTCGCACGAGTTCCGAGCGATGTCGAGCGCGACCGAGCGGTACGCCGTGCAATCCGCTCCACCGACTGGGGCAGTCCAGCCGCCGCCCGGAACCTCGTGCGTGTGCTCGGTGCGACGGCGCGCCCCGCAGCGCATACTATGTTGCCGAGTTCGCCTCACAACCGAATTGGCGGCCCTGTGTACGGTCGATAGGCCGCCTACCGATCCAGCGGAGGAAGACCCAGGCCCCTGTTGAAGGCGGCTCTACGATCGCTCAGAGCGGCGATCGCCCCTTGTCGGGTTTCACGGGGTGCGGGCGATCAGGCGGGGTATCAAAGGCAGGAGCTCGAGCACAGTGTCAGGCGCGGAGGGTTTCGGCGGGTGGGGTGCGGCTGGCCTTGATGGCGGGGAGGAGGCCGGCGACGGCGCCGGCGAGCAGGCCGATGAAGGGTGCTGCGAGGATGGTGCTGGGGTTGATGGTCATCGTCCAGTCGCGGGCGGTGCTCGTGATGGCGACGCCGAGTAGGCCGAGGCTAGTGCCGATCACGCCTGCGAGCAGGCCGATGATGGCGGCTTCGGTGGTGATCTGGCGGCGGATGTGCGCCTTGCGCGCGCCGAGAGCGCGACGCAGGCCGATCTCGTTGCGGCGTTCGACCACGCTCAGCAGGGTGGCGTTGGCGATCGCGACCACTCCGATCAGCAAGGCTAGGGCGGACAGGGCAAGGAACAGGCCGGTGACGTCGTCGGACACCTGGCGTCGCAGGCGTCGTGGGTCGGGGGGCACGAGGCTTTGCAGGCGTTCGGGGTGGTCAGGCCGCAGTGCCAGCGGGGCTTGATGTCCTGCGAGTTGAGCGGCGCCCGCGGCGGTGTCGATCAGCACCTGGAACGTCGCGCCGTCAATGCGGAAGTCGCGTTCGGCAGCGGCCACGGGGATCACCACCGAGAGCAGCAGGTCGGGCAGGCGTTGCACCTCGTCGAGGACTCCCACCACGGTGTAGGCGATGTCGCCGATGAACACCACCGGCTGGTTGTCGACGCGGGTGATACCCATCTGGCTCGCCGCGGCACGACCGACCAGCGCGACCCGTTCGCCGCGAGCTTCGTGGAAATCGTCGTACAGACGGCCGACGCTCAGCTCGGGCAGCGCGGCCAGCACCGCGGAAGGTTGCGCGGCCACCACCGGCACCAACGCCCGGCCCGCACCCACCAGCGTGGGGCTGGTGCGCACACGCAGGCTGCCGTCGTCGGGCACCATGTAGAACAGGCCCGCACGGTTGACGCCGTTCAACCGTTCCAACCGGTCGGCCACATCGGCGGGGAACGGGTTGGAACCGTCGGGGGTCGCGTCTTGCACGCGTACCTCGGTGGCCTTCAACGCGTCGAACCGCGACGACACCTGGGCCCGGGCCGTGTCGGCCAGGCCGTTGGTGGCCACGAAGGCACCCACGCCGAGGATCGTGCCCAACGCGGTGAGCAGGGTGCGCACCGGCCGCTGCACCACCGCCGCGGCCGCCTCACCACCGATGTCACGCCAGCGCACTCGCACCCGCCTGGTAGGCCCACGCCCCCAACGGGTCATGCCTGCACCGCCTCGGTGAGAACTCCGTCGGCCATCCGCAGGTTGCGTTGAGCCCGGCCGGCCACCGCCGGGTCATGGGTTACCACCACCACCGTCATCCCCGAGCGATGCAGATCGTCGAACAGCGCCAGCACGGCTTCGCTGTTTGCCGAGTCGAGATTGCCGGTGGGCTCGTCGCACAACACCAAAGCCGGCTGCCCCACTAACGCCCGTGCGATCGCCACCCTCTGCTTCTCCCCGCCTGACAGGTGGGCGCACAACCCGTCACAGCGACCAGTGAGCCCGACGGAGTCGATCACCTCGAGCGCCCGCCGCCGACGTTCACCCTTGGGCACCACCCCCTGGTAGAGCAGGCCGAGCTCGACGTTCTCCAACACCGAGCGATACCCGAGCAGATGGAACGCCTGGAACACGAACCCGATCCGGTGCGCCCGTTGCACACAACGGCTACTGTCCGACAACCCGATCACGTCCACCCCGTCGAGCAGGTACCGACCAGCAGTCGGTGATTCGAGCAACCCCAGCAAAGACAACAGGGTGGTCTTGCCAGACCCCGACGGCCCGGTGATCGCCACGAACTCTCCACGACGAACCTCGAAGGTGCAGTCACGCACGGCCGTCACCGGCGGCGGGCCGGGAAACACCTTCGAGAGGCCCTCCACCACCAACACCGCCTCGCCGGCTGATCGCGCCTCGTCCCCGTCCGGAGTGGTCATCGGCCGACCACCACACGGTCGCCTGCCTGCAATCCACCCGCCTCGACCGGCTCCACCGCCACGAACCCGTCGGCCGAGACCCCGGTGGTCACGGGCACGTCCACCGGATCGACCTCACCGTCGGCCAGCACCGACACCCGCGTGGAACCGTCCGCCGATGCCGACACCGCCGCCAACGGCACCACCAATACCTCACCGTCGCTCGCTGCGGTTGTTACCGTCACCCGCACGTTCGCCCCGGCCAGGCTCCCTGGCAGCGGGGCATCCGGCACCACCGTCGCCGCCCGACTCATCTGACCCGACGCATCCACCGTCGGTGCCGCGGCGATCTCACCCAACACGCCGGGATAGATCTCCCCCGACACCTCGTCGAGCAGCTCCACCGCCATCCCCACCCGCAGCAGGCCCTCGTCGCCGGCCCGCACTGCAGTGCTCACCGTCAACTCCCCCGCTGCCACCGTCACCAACGCGGAGCCGCCGGATCTACCCGAGTCGCCTTCGCCCGACCCCCCCGCACCCACCCGGCCGAGCACCTCGACAGCGGTCTGCACCCGCGCCGGGAACGAGGGCACGAACACGACCTCACCGAACGGAACCAAACTCGTCTCCGAATACCCAGCCGACACATAGAACGCTTTCACTGCCGCCGCCGTCGCCCGACCGAAACTGCCGTCCAAGTCAGGCACGAACCCCAGCCGGGTCAACGCCAACTGCAGCTGCCTCACGTCACTCCCCGACATCCCGGGGCCCAGCGAGCGGAACGCCGGCACATCACCCTGCAACACGAACACAGGACGCCCCGACACCTCTACCACCAACGAGCCCTCGGCCACCTCCGAGCCGACCGACGGCGGCAAGCGCGTGACCACTCCCGACCCCTCCACCGACGAAGGAACATCCACCACCACCGATGACGACGCACGAACATCCCCGCGCATCACAACGGTCGAAGCCAACACACGCTCCTCCACCGGCGCCGTGATCCACGAAGCCGGAGGCGGCTCCGCCCGTGCCGCCGCTTGCTCAGGCGACTGCGACCGCGCCCCCAACCACCAACTCAGGCCCGACGAAGCCGCTAACACCAGCAACGCCAACAGCCACATCCACCGCCGCTTCGACATCATCGCACTCCTCCTACCGCACCTAGCTTGAGCGAACTTCTCGCGGGGGCGCGCGATGCGTCGAGTCCTGTCATGACGCTCAAGTGCCCGTGAGCGACCTGAGGTCCTGGTTCCGCACACGGTCGATGCGGAACCAGGACCTCACAGTCTTGCCGGTCTATGTGTCAGCAGTACATAGCGATCTGGATCGCCATCGATGAGATCTCGTCATTTCGATCAGAGAACAGTGAGGATGCGGAGTTGCCCGCGCTCACGCATACATACCAGCCGACGTAGCTGTCGTGCTGGAAATACCTGGCGCGGTTGCTTGCCTTGCTGTTGCCGAGTGAAGACGCCTTGTCATTCATCGAACCGACCGAGGGAGCCGCGCCGGTAACACTGTACTGCGCCCCGCCGAATCCGCTGTGCTCGTAGATGCAGATGTAGTTCGCTGCACAGGATGCGGGGGCGGCATCCACGTGCGTCGCCAATACACCGGACAACGTCGATGCGGTCAAGGCAAGAGTGGTGACGATGCTTCGCTTCTTCATTGCTGGCTTCCTTTCACTGTTGGTTGAGCTTTCCGAATCGCAGATCGATCACTTCGAGCAGCAGAGCCTCGTTGTCGAACACGAAGGCCGACTCGGCATCACGGAACAGGTCGAGATACCTCTGCTCGAAGTTGGTGGCGAGTCGACATTGGGCGTCAGCGACGGCCACCCGAACCTCGGTCGAGATGTCGGGTGAATGTCCTTGCTGAACCGACTGACCTCCAGCCGCGAGGCCGACCGCATCCCAATGCGCATCGACTTCGTAACCCGCACCTCCCATGCATTTCGACCACTCCTTCTCCAACGACCTGACCTCGTCGGATGCGTCGAAGGCGGTGTAGAACTCGATCCGCTTGCTCTCGAGCACTCCCCGTTGCTCGTCGTACAGGCCGTAGTCCCTGAATAGGGTGTCATGCGCCGCTTCGGCGCAATGCAGGAGCGTCGAGTCGAAGGCACTCCTATGGGCATCCGATTCCAGGGCAGCTCGGTACTCGGCAAGCGAGTCGCGTTGGGCAGTGACCGGCAGTTCGGAGAAGCCGTACCCTCGCGACTGTGCCTGTTCGACGGACAATGTCGGAAGGATCGGCTGGATCTCGCCCAGGAGCAGGTCACTGCTCGGGAACGTGGCGGGGTACTCGAATCCGGCGTCCTCGACGCAGGCCTTGATCAGCTCGTAGCTCGTTTGCTCCAATTCGACGGCATCGGACGACGGGCCATATAGCACAGATTCGACGATGGAGATGTTCTCGGCCGGATGGAACTCGGCTTCCATCTCCAAGCGGTGCTCGCCGCTGAAGTCGAGTCTCGCTTCGTCGCCGGAGCTATCCGAGCAACCCAGGATCGGGAGTGTCAGCGCCAGTGCAGCGATTGACCGGCACACCCCGCGCGAGGCCGACCGAGCTCTCCACCCGTGACCAGTGGCAACCCTCCGCCGCATCATCGCCATCTCCATCTCCTCTCGCCAACCATTCGTCAGTCGAGAAAATCACAGAACCCGCTGCCTTGAAGTATGCGCGAAGACAAACAGCAGCGCAAGGTTCTGACAACGGGCCGCGCTACGGCCAGCGTCACGTCGATGATTCGTCGAGCAGTCGGTTCCGGGGGAGCGCCAGACGACCAACGTGCGCGAATCGCAATACCTACCGCTCGGCGGGACTGAGACGTCCGAATTTGCCCTCGGAGGTACAGAACTGGGAAGGCGTGGACCTCGCCGCGACCGACGAGCTTGGACGCGACCACGCGTATAGGACGTATCCGCCGGAGACGATCGACGCGGCTACCGCGTGGATCGAGCGCGGTTACCATGTACCACGATCGACCGGTGGCTCCCGCCCTCATGTCCGTCAGGTTGACACCCCGGCTCACGAAGACGCAGGGCTTCATGCGGACACACAGCGGACAACTACGCCGACTCGCCCGGCGGAAAATGAGAAACCCCCGGCAAATCTTGAGATCTACCAGGGGCTTCTGTGGTGGTCGAGACCGGCGTCGATCCGGTGACCCTACGCTTTTCAGGCGTATGCTCTGCCGACTGAGCTACTCGACCGTGTCGCCGGCCAATGGCCGACACGTTGGCCACTTGCGTGACCACCGTTCGGGTGCGAACACCCGAGCGGTCCCGACGGGACTCGAACCCGCGACCTCCGGCTTGACAGGCCGGCGTGAACTCCAACTTCACCACGGGACCAGATTGAACTGATCTGCACCCCCAACGGGATTCGAACCCGTGCCGCCACCTTGAAAGGGTGGTGTCCTAGGCCGCTAGACGATGGGGGCTAGGGATTCCTCCGGTTGAGAGCGTCGAAACACTACCAGCCGTCCCCCGCTTTCGCCCACCGGATACCCAAGTCGGCGGTGGGTCGGGTGTGGGGCCGGTGTGAACGCCGACTTGGGTGGCCGGGGTGCAAGTTGGCGGTGGGTCGGGTGTGGGGCCGGTGTCAGCGCCGACTTGGGTGGGGCGGGTACGGTGCGGGGCGATGCGCCTCGATCTGCGACCGTCGTTGCAGCCCGCCGACTACCAGTGGCAGCACCGCCTGCGGGTGCGCTTCGCCGAGACCGATGCGATGGGCGTGGTGCACCACAGCCGTTACCTGCCCTACCTGGAGGAGGCCCGCGTCGGGTACCTGCGGGCGATCGGTCACCCTTATGCGGCGTTGCGCGCCGAAGGTGTCGACATCGCCGTGCTGGAGGTGGCGCTCAGCTACCGCCGGCCGGTGCGTTTCGACGAGGTGGTGACGGTGCACCTGCGCATCGGCGCTGTCACCCGCACCACGTTCCAGGTGGCCTACCTGCTCACCGTCGACGACGAGCCGCGGGCGACGGCAGTGACCGTGCACGGTTGCGTGTCGGCCGAGGGACGCCCGCTGCGCCTGCCCGGATGGATGGCCGCGCTCGCCGCCGACCCGGCGCCGGAAATCGCGGCGACCGCCTCGCCCGCGGCCGACTGACGCGCGCCCGGCCCCACAGCGCGTCGACGCGAGGCAGTTGGGTCAGCGCTGCTTGTGTGGTGTGATCAGCGCTTGCCGGCCAACGCCTGCACGGTGCTCTCGAGCACGTACGACAGGTAGTGGTACAGGTGCATCTCGCCCACCAGCGGGTGGTCGTCGGGGATCGCCCCCGGGTCGTCGTTCTCGCCGATGTCGATCATCGTGCCCAGCACCAGGCGCACGCTGTTCAGCGACTGCAGCAGTGCGTGTGCGCCGGCCTCGTCGAGTGGCTTGCCTTCGGCGAGCAGGCGCTCGACGGTCGACACCGCCTCCACCTTGTTGGCCAGCAACTCGTCGCCCATCAATCGCTGGTACTCGGCCTCGGCCTCGGCGTCGTCGGCGAGGTGGTACGCGGGCGGGAACAATCGCCGCAGCAACTGGTGATTGGCCGGGTCGCCCTCAACCAGCAGCGTGCGCAGTTCGCCGAGCAGGCGCACGATCAGGTCGAGCTCCTCCTGGTCGAGATTCAACACGTAGCCCGCGGCGGCGCGTTGCACGGGCGCGCGGTTGGCGCGGCGGCGGGCCATCGTCAGCCTGCCTCGGCCGCGCCGTCGGCGCAGTCGGCCCCGGCCTCCGCGGTGGTGTCGGCCGCGCCGTCGGCAACCGTGTCGGCGATCACTGTGTCGGCCTCGTCGTCGCCCATCACCGCGCCGGCGGCGGTGGCGGCATCGAGACGGGCGAGGGCCGCGGCCCACACCGCGGGCAGCGCGGGCTGCACGTGCGGGCCGTTGCGGGCGATCACCCGTTGGCGGGTGATGCCGTGCTCGCGCCACGTCGAGCCACCCTCGGCCAGGTTGAGCAGCATCGGGGCGACCCGGTCGACGCCCATCACGTAGCGCGCCTCGGGTGTGTCGCCACGCTCGTACTCCTCCCACAGTTCGCGCAGGCGGGTGCCGGTGGCTGCCGGCAGCAGGCCGAACAGGCGCTCGGCGGCGGCCTCCTCGCGGGCCCGCTTCGAGTCGTTGGCCGCGCCCTGGTCGTAGGCGAAGGTGTCGCCGGCGTCGATCTCGACGATGTCGTGCACAAGTGCCATCGCCACCGCGGTGCCCACGTCGATCGGCTCGCTGGCGAAAGGCGCGAGCACCAGCGCGGCCATGCCGAGATGCCAGGAGTGCTCGGCGGTGTTCTCGCGGCGCGAACCGTCGGCCAGCCAGTTGCGCCGTTCGACGTCCTTCAGGCGGTCGATCTCGAGGAAGAAGTGCAGCGCACGCTCTACGTCGGGCGCGGCGGCTGGCTCGGGCGCGGCGGCTGGCTCGGGAGCGTTGGCGGTCACGCCGGTGACGGTACTCGCTTCGACCGAAGTTACCCATGGGTAGTAAAGTGCCGGTCATGGTCGACATCCGCCGTGTGGGCATCCTCGGTTCGGGCATCATGGGCGCGGGTCTGGCCGAGGTGGCGGCC
>CAUJEE010000180.1 GCA_963169215.1 Actinomycetota bacterium | reverse complement strand
CGGCGCGCGCCTCGCGTCCGGCCACGGTGAGCGTGCAGAACTTGAAGCTGCGGTGCACTCCTTCGAACAGAGGCGCCGAGTTCTCGAAGTCGTACAGCGACGCCAGGGACCGGCGTTCGACGAGGTCCTTGAAGAAGTGCTGGGTGGTGGCGTCGGTGGCGATGCCGGTGGGCACGATCACGCCGAGCCGTCCGGCGGGCGCGACGGCGTCGCGCATGACCTCGGCGAACACGGCATAGGTGTTCACCTTGCCGAGCCCGCAGAGCGGGTAACGACCCGACGAGCGGATGAAGTGGCTCTCGCCGTCGGCCTGGCGTAACGCACCCAGGTAGCTCATCCACAACTCGGGGTCGTCGGCCTGCAACTGTTGGATCGCGGCCTTGCGCTTGGCGCCGGCCAGCGTGGCGATGTGCGGGGCACGGGCTGCGAAGAACTCCTTCTCGGTGAACTGCACCTTCTCCCACGGCGGGTTGCCGAGGACGACGTCGAAGCCGCCGCGGCCTCCGTAGACGTCGAGGAAGGCGAGGTGCCAGTGCAGGAAGCCGTACTGCTCGACCATCTGCTGCACGACCGCGCGCACGCCATCGCTGACCCGCTCGGGGTGGGCGGTGGCCTGCTGGAACTCGGCGTGGGTGATCTGCGGGGCATCCTTCGCCTTCGGCGCAACGAAGGCAGCGCACCATGTGTCGGCCGCCTGCACGGCCGCCTGATACTCGGGTGAGTTCACCAGCTCGTTCCAGCGCGAGGCCTTGGCCAACACGCCGGCCACCGTGTCGTCGCCGATGGAGTCGACCTGCTCGGCCTTCGCCGCCAGCGGAGCGAGGGCGATGCCGGTCTCGCCACCGAACAGGCTGCCCTGACCCTCGCGGGCGGCCTTGTTGCGCTTCTTCAGGCTGGTGACCACCGCCTTGTCGTCGCCCTCCAGTGGCTTGAACGCATCGTCGGGCACACCCGCATCCAGCAACGCCGGCGTGGCGCCCAGCAGACCGTTGCCACGCACAATGCGATGGTCGAGGAAGCCGAGCGGCTTGCCCGGCTCGACCGACTCCATCCACAGGCTCACCTTGCACAACTCGACCGCCATCGGGTTGAGGTCGATGCCGTGGATGCAGCGGGCGATCACATCACGCAGCGCGCTGCGAGTGGCGTCGGGTGAGGGTTCGTCGTCGCCGGTGCGCACGGCCGCCAGCCGCTTGGCGATGCGGTGGGCGGCGGCGATGAGGAAGTGCCCCGACCCGCACGCCGGGTCGATCACCTTCAGGTCGAGAATCGCCGCCTCGGGGTTCGGCTGCGCGGCCGCTTCTGACAAGACCGGGTCGAGCGCGGAATCGAGCAGCTCGGTGATCAGGCTGGTAGGCGTGTAATAGCTGCCGGTGGTCTTGCGTTCGTTGCCAGCGGCGGTGTTGAGCGTGAACGTGCCAGCGTCGGCGTTCACCAGCGGGTGCTGCTCGAGCAAGCTCTCGTAGATCGCACCCAGCTCCTCGGTGCCCAGGTTGCGATAATCGACCGGGCGGCGCACCTTCTCGGTCGCATCCTCCACGAACCCCAACTGGCGCACCGCCGCCATCAGTGCCTGGTTCGAGATCTGCGCGGCATCCAGATCCGCGCACGCGGCCGGCGACCACAGAAAACTGCCCAACCCTGGCAGACCAAGTTCGGGGATGCCATCGGGACGGCCCAACCCTTGGAACACCACGGTGAGGCTGCGCCACAGATCGGGGTGCGGGCCGCCACGACGTCGACCGGCCAGCTGACGCACACGGCCCAGCGAGTAGAAGCGGGCGTAGCGGCGCTGCACCATGTCGTGAGTGCCGCGCGGGTGCAGCAGCTCGCGGTCTTCAGCGACGAACAAGAACAGCAGGCGATAAATCAGCCGCAGTAGCTGGCGGTAGAGATCGAACGTCGACAAGCCGCCGGTGCGCAGACGCTCCTTCAACGCCGAGTTGCCCGGGTGCGACACGAAGCCCGCGCCGAGCGCCTCGATCGCCGCCTCCACACCCGCACGCAGTTCCTCACGCGCACGCGTACCAGCCTGCGCGGCCACCGCCGTCCAGCGCTCCAGCCAACACTCCGCCGGGACCGGCGCCTCCACACGACTCTGATGACATGTCAGCCACAACACCACGAAGTCGTCGAACACCTCATCGGCGAACATCGTCTCCAGATCGAACTCCACGAACGCCTGACGCGTGAGGCTCGCGTTGTCGCGCAACACCCGCAGCTGCAGACCATTCGACACGAACCCCCACAGGTTCGCCGAGGAACGATTCAAGAGCTCCTGCACCAAGCTGTGCGGGCTGGCGCCCGCCGCGCCACGCACACCCGCGCTGCGCGTGCCCAACGGCACCCGCGCGCTGACCAGATGGATCGGTACGTGGCCCCAGCCGTGCGAGATCGGGTACGCCCGGCCGTCGATCTCCTCCGCCTTGGCGGTCTGTAAGCGGCCGTAGCCGAGCTCTTCGAACAGCGGCAACAACCACCGCTCGCGCGTCAACGTCGTACCCGCATCCGTGTCGGGCAACACCGCCAACGCACTGACAAACGCCTTCCACGCCACCGTCAGCCTGTTCCACGAACGAGTGACCCGCTCGCCCAACAGCTCGCCCTGCACCAAGTGGTAGTCCGCAGGACGAACCCCGGGCACCTCACGATCCTGAGACGCCACCCGCACCAGCAGATCGGCCGGCAACAGCCCACCCTCGGACCGCACCGTGGAAAACACCACCGAACGGTGACGAGCCATCACTTCACCCGCTTCGCGGGCAGCAGCACGTAGAGGCCGAGCACATCGACCGGCGGGCGAGGCTCCACCCGATCGCCGCCCGTGCGCTGGCGGATGGCGGCACGCACGCGCTGGTGACTGTCGAGCAAACGGTCGCCGGCCTCGCGAGCAAACCGGTCAAGCTGCGGCACCCAGTGGGTAGCTGCCGACAACACGTCGTCGAGCACCTCACGCACCTGCCCGGCCACCACGTTCTGGGCGGGCACCGCGGCAAGCAGAGCGTCGGCCTGGTCGGCGGCCAGCCATGTGGGTTGTTCGGGCGAGCCGGTGAAGGCCAGCACCGCTGCGTCCTCCGCCAACAACTGGTGGGCGTTGGCGCCGACGAACAGATCGAACCGGTAGCGGGCCACCAGCAGCACCGTGCGTTCGGTGACTGCATCGGTGCGGGTGACCCCGCACCGAGCCGCCGGGCTGGTGCGCAACGGGTCGAGCGCCGTATCGAGCACGTGCGCGGCGAGACCGCCCACCAGCGGGTGGGTGCGGGTAAGCAGCATCACGTCGTCGGCCACAGGCGCCTCGAAGGCAACCTGCACCTGCGAGTGCTCGACACCCATCGCTTCGCGCAGGCTGATGGGCACGTTCGACAACTCCAGCGCCACGGGGTGAGTGCCGTGGGCATGCCCGCCGTTGGCGGTGATGGAATCGAGCACGAAGCGGCGCACGTCCAGCGGCGTACCCAAGGCGGCGCGCACCTCCTCCAGCTCGCGGGCCACCTCGTCGGGCTTGATCGTCTCCTGCGCGAACACGGTGCGGCTGCGCTTCTCACGATCGGCCGATGTATTCCAATCCTTCAACACCTCCACCGCAGCGGGGCTGAAGCCCTCAAGTTGCAGCTGCACGTTCTTCGTGTCGCCGTGCAACAGCAGGCCCTGGATTATGGCCTCGGCAACCATGCTTGCGTCGCCGGGCACCGGCACCGAGTAGCCCAGGCTGTTGCGGATGGTGCGGTGCTTGCGCAGCAACACGTCGAGCACCAGGCCGTCGATGCGGTTGTCGGCGCCGTAGTAGGTGAGCACGCGCACCACCGGCTTGGGCTGGCCGAAGCGGTCGACACGGCCCTCGCGCTGCTCGTGGCGGGTGGGGTTCCACGACAGGTCGTAGTGCACCACCGAGTCGAACAGCGACTGCAGGTTGATGCCCTCACTGAGGCAATCGGTGGCCACCAGTACACGCTGCTGGAAGGGCGCCAACTCGTCGACGATCTCGGCCCGTTCGGAGGAGGGGATGCGGCCACTGACCGCACGCACACCCACCTCCTTGGGCAGGCGCTCGGCCAGCTCCTCTGCGATGTAGTCGGCGGTGGGGATGTAGCGACAGAACACGATCGGGTTGAAGCCATCGGCCAACAAGCCCTTCACCAACGACACCAAGCCCTGCAGCTTGGTGTCGTTCTTGCCCTTCACCTGCTCGGCCAGCTTCTTCAGCTCGTTCAGCCGACGGCGAGTGCGGGCATCGTCGTCGTCGCTGCCAGCAGCCTCGTCGTGCATCTCCTCCGCGTCGTCGTCGCCCAGGTCGAGCACGGTGCGGCGACCCACCGCGTCGGCATCGACCTCGCTCTCGGTGTCGGCCACCTTCGACCGCTTGTCGAGCGTGTCGAGCGCGGCCTCGGGGCTGGACGCGAGGCTGCGCAGCAGCGCCAACGCCGACCACCAACGCATGCGCTGGCGATGGCGGGCGTCACCTGTGTCGCGCACTGCCTCGCGGGCGAACTCGAGCGCGGCATCGAACAGCGCCGCCCCCTCCCTGCTGAGGCGGTAGGCCGACTCGGACTCCTCGCGCTCGGGGAACGGAGTGTCGACCTGCAAGAACTTGCGTAGGTCGGCGCGGCGGCGCTGCACCATGTGCCGCGCCAAGCGCTGGCGGTCTTTCGCGTGGGCCTCGCCCGAAAGATCGTCGGGCAGGTGGGCGAAGTCGGCGTCGAGGAAGGCGAGCAGGCTGCGGAAGGCCTCCTCCTTGCCTGAGTGCGGTGTAGCGGTGACCAGCAACAGGTGACGGTCGGGGTCGGCCGCCAGACCCTCCACCAACTCGTGGCGAATGTGCCGGCCACTGCGCGTGGTGAGGTCGGCGGCGCAGGTGTGTGCCTCGTCGACGATCACCAGCTCGGGGGCCGTGCGCAGGAACTCGCTGCGACGCTTGTCGGCCTTGATGAACTCGGTGGACACGATGGTGATGTCGTGCCGATCGAACAGCGTCTCGCCCACCGCACAGCCACGCTCGAGGCGGCTGGCATTGGAGGGCAGCACGACTTCGGCGTCGATGTGGAACTTGTCGCGCATCTCCCCCTGCCACTGGGTGGCAAGGTGCGGTGGGCACAGCACCGTCATCCGGCGGGCCTTGCCCTGCGCCAACAGCTCGGCTGCGATCATCAGCGTGGAGGCTGTCTTGCCGGTGCCCACGTCGTCGGCGATCAACAGGCGAACCGGGTCGAGCCGCAGCGACATCATCAACGGCACCAGCTGGTATGGGCGCGGCTCGAAGTTGAGCGCACCGAACGAGCGGAACGGGCCGGCGCTGGAGCGGAACCCGAGGCGCAGCGCGTCGCGCAGCAACTGCGCCGAGCGGTAGTCGCCCACATCGTCGGGCGACGGCAAGGCGAACGTGGCCGACTCGACCGGCTCGAGCGCAGTGAGAACGCCAGCAACCTCGTCCTCCGTGCCGCCCAGCGGGCGCAGCAACAACATCTCGTCGTCGCTGTCGGGCAGCACCACCCACTCGCGCCCGCGGGCGCGCACCAGCGAACCGATCGCATGGCTCACTTGCTGCCTCCGCCGAAGACATCGGGCCGCTCCGCCACAACGGAGGCCCAGTCGTCGTCGTGGCGGAACCGTGCCACCGACCACCCCTGGCCCTTCATCGCCGCCTCCTGCAGTGCGTCGCGCTCTTGACGCTCGGGGTAATCGTGCGGCGGACCATCGATGTAGACGGCAAGCCACTCGTCGTCGTACACGAAGTCGGGGCGTGTGCCCGCCTCGGCGATCAATACCTGTGCACGCGATGGCAGTCGATAGCCACCCTCGTCGAGGAAGCGCAAGAACTTGCGTTCGAGCTCACTGCCGGCCTGACGGCTGAGGGCCGCCGCGTGGTCGGCGCGGCTGACGCCGCCTGCACTGGGGCTGACGAGGCTCGCGGCCCATGTCTGCAGCAGCTGCTTCACCAGTTGGCGGTCGACCAAGCGGTGATCGGGCTGGTTGCCGTACGACAGCAGACAGTCGTAGCAGCCGGCCTCGCAAGCCTCCTTCGCCCCGGGAGCGTGGTGCAGGTCGTCGCCGGTGTCGGGGTCGAAGTGACAGATCTCCAGTGCTGCCCTCGCGACCTGGGCAAGCGCCCCCGGGTCTTCGACCAGGCGGCGCAACACGCCCGCGCCACCCTCGGCCGACTCGTAGATCATGATCACCCGCCGGTCGGCGTTGGTGGGCAACGACTCGACTGCCA
Source organism: Actinomycetota bacterium (assembly GCA_963169215.1). GTDB lineage: Bacteria > Actinomycetota > Acidimicrobiia > Acidimicrobiales > Ilumatobacteraceae > UBA668. The sequence goes on along the minus strand of CAUJEE010000180.1, from coordinate 5,579 downwards.
GCTCGGACTCCTCCAGTTGGAAAGTCACCTGGATGGCCGTCTTCAACGCAGCCTGCAACGACGCCATCACGCGCATGCGATCGTCGTCGATGAGCGGGAGTCCTTGGGGCTCGATCACGAGGGCGTTGCGAGTGTCGTCGACGTAAGGCACAACCTGGCTCACCCTGCCGCTCATCGGGTCTTGCTCGGCTTCGTCTTCGGTGTCGTCGATGCGCTTCGCCCAGTAGCCGCGCTCCATATCGAGCGCGAAGCCGGGGCGGTCGGTTGGTTTGCGACGACGCCAACCCATGTTGATGCGCCAGATAGTCGCCGAGTGGCCGTAGCGGAGTGCGGCCACGCTCTCGTCGCCGAACATCACCTCGGCCGTCACTGGCCCACCATCGGCGAAGCGCACACCGGTGCGCAGCTCGTAGCCCTGTCGCTGGCGCTCCTCTTCGTCGCTGTTGATGCGATCGCGTCGCTTGGTGACCACGTTCTGCAAACGGAACAGATCGTTGAGTGCGGCAGGCAAGTGCACGCCGCACGACTGGCACTGGTCGACCGTCTCGTTGGCCGACAGCGGATGCAGGTAGCCGCACGAATCGCACACCTTCGCCGACCGAGTGAGCATCGCATCTTCCTCATCGACTCCGACCTCGGGCACCGGCAGGATGACGCGATTGATCTGGTAGCGCGAACCCTCGTGGTAGATGAAGTTGCGCGGCCCGAACTCGCTGATCGCAAGGAACCGCGGGCGAGAGAGGAACTCGTCGTGGCCCTGCGCGTTACGACGCCCGGGGACGAAGGCCGAAAGGGGCAAGCGGGGGAACGAGTAGCCCGGCAAGAAACCCTCGGAGGCGAAATAGCGATAGCTGTAGAAGTCGGACTGCGACTGTCGCGACGTCTCGCTGCGCAACAACTCGAGCTGGGTGTCGGCCTCGCGGCGCAGGCGCTTGGCTTCCTTGCGATCGGCGGGCGAGCGACCTGCGTTGTTGATGATCGAGGTCTGCAAGTTGGCCTGGTCGAGCGCAGAGCGATACAGCCCACGCCACCGCGCCGTGGCATCGCGGAAGCGATTGGCGACGGTGCGCAGCGCCTCCTCCAGCCAGGCGTCGTTCCACCAGCCGGTGCGCTCGAGGTCGGGCACTATGTCGGCAAGCACGCGAGTGGCGTGTTCGCGAGCCTTGGCGCGCGGGGCCTCGCGCTCGACGTCGGCCACCACATGGGGCAGCAGCGCCAGCGTGGGGCTGTCACCCATCACGTCGAGCACGTCGGTGAGCGATGCGCCAAGGCTCATGCCCACCTCGGCCAGCCAGATGGCGTGCACGTGGGCGCGCACGAGATCTTCGTTCGCCAGGTCGAGACGCGGCGGCGACACACTGCCAGCCACCATGCGCTCTTGCCGACGGAAGAAGAACTGGTCGTGCGGTGAACCGGTGGTGCAGTAAGTGAACACCAGCGCCGGCTGGCCCGAGCGACCGGCACGGCCCGACCGTTGTGCGTAGTTGGCTGGCGTCGGCGGCACGTTGCGCATGCCCACCACCAACAGGCCCGCGATGTCGACGCCCAACTCCATCGTGGGCGAGCAGTACAGCACCGGCAGGTCGGCCTCGCGGAAGCGCGCCTCACGGACGAGCCGCTGCTCCATCGGCACCTGGGCCGTGTGCTCCTTGGCCTCAAGGCCCTGGCCGTCGGCCGCCACCGACTTGTAGAAGTTGACAAAGAAGCGGTTTGGCCGCAGACCGTCCTTCGGCGGGCGGGGCACCTTGATCGGGTCGACATCGAGCACACCCGAGCCCTTCGACCAGATCATCGCCGCGGCCTGCACCTGATATCCCGCCGGCTCGTCGCCCTTGGCCGGCTCCACCTCGGCCAGCAGACCGTACGAAGCGAGCGAACGCATCAGGCCCTGGATCAGCTCGTCGGTTTCCGCCAGCTTGATCTTGGTGCCCCACGACGGGAACGTGCTCGGGCGACGCAGGTATTGCCCGAAGCCCCCCCGGGCCGACACGAACAGCGCGTCGCGGGAGTCTTTGGGGCCCTTGCTCCTCGGGAAGCAGACGAAGTTGTGCACCATCTGCTCGTTCTCGTCGATCGACCATGGCCCCTTCAGCCACTGGCTGGATGCGATGCTGATCTGCTCTTGTCGCAACGGATCGAGATAGTCGACCTTGATCGCAAGCTCGCGTCGCAGGTAGTCGAGCAGGGTGCGGCACACGGTCCTGCGTTCGTCGCTCGTCGCCGTGATGAGCGCGCCGTGAAGCCCGGCCCACGCGGCGTTGTCGGCCACGAGGTCGTCGAGGGCGAGATAGCCGATCGACAGCAGGCCCGTCTGCTCCAAGTTGGGGGAGGTGATTCGCCAACCGCGCCGCTGATCGAGATAGAGGCGGTAGCCGAGCACCTCACGGAAGCTCTTGTCGGCCTCCAGAGCAGCCACGCCCTTGATGTCGGGGTTCTGCATGTAGAGCGCACGAGGCACGGCAAGGGCCTCGGCGACCTTCTGGGTGAGCACGTCGTGGGTGATGCCCGCGCCACCCGCCTCCACCGCCCGATAAAGCGCCGAACGCAGCAGGCCAACTTCGATGAAGTCGTTGAAGTGACCGGCTTGCAATGACGCGTCTTGTCGGTTGTCGGTGAAAGCCAGCAGCTTCTTCTCGTGCTGGTCGACAGTCGGGTCGGTGAGCAATGAACGAACAGCGGCCGCCGACAGAACGGTGGTAGCGGTGGATCGGCCGCCAGAGCCAAGCGTGGTGAGTTTCGAGTTGTCGCTGCGCTGGCGGGCCGGGTAGGTGACACCACAGCACAGACAGAAGCGGAACGGGGTGGTGACAAACCACGCGGTTGACCCGCCCATGCCAAGCCGGCCAGCCGTGTCGACCGTGGTGCGTTGAGGCAGGTGCTGGCGGTAGTCGCGCTTCACGCGTAGGTCGCCCGCCGCCGACTCCTCCACCCACTGCTCGGGAACCCGGTCGGTGAGCGTGGGGTCGTCGTCGGCCGGCCATGGGTTGTCGTCGGAGATGTAGAGGTAACCCTCGGTGCCCTCATCCTTGCGGTTGAGGCCGAAGATGCGCTCCTCCAGGGTGGGTGTGGCGCCGTCGAGCTTCACCACGGAGTAGTAGTCCTGCCCGCACTCGCGGCAGAACACGAGGGGAAGCAGCACGCGGGAGCGGTCGCCAGGCACGAACTGCTGCGGGTTGACGGTGAGGTGTCGATGGCCCTGACGTTCAGGTGATGCGTACACCGTGTCGCCGCGCGAGAGAAACTGGTGCAGGCGGACGGCGAAGATAGGGAAGCCGCTCTCGTGCAGCACGTCGTTGCCGGCAAGCAGCTGCGCCTCGATCGCCTCCGCGCACAGGTCGAAGGAGAGGCCCGTGAGAGCCGCGAGGTCGTGTGCTGCACCGTCGTCGCCGCGCACCGTGCGCGGGGCAACACGCACAAGCCTGCTGCTGGCGGACTCCGCGCGGATGCCGAAGGTTGATTCGATCCAGCACGAGAGCGGATCGACGACGAAGCTGTTGGCGCCGTAGGGAGTCGCTGGCGGCGTGAGGATGCGATCCTTCAGCTGCTGAACCTGCTGGTCGTTGGTCGGGTCGAAGGCCTGGGTCGCTCGACGCAGGGTTTCGCCGATCACATGCTCGGGCTGCACCGGCCGACCGAACAGCATCGATGCAACGGCGGAGATCTCGAGCTGCTGGTCGGCGAAGGTGCCCTCGGTGGCCATGGTGGCGGAAGTGCCCACCAACTGCAGATCGGGCGCGTTGCAGGCCTCACGAACACGGCGCGAGAGCAGAGCCACATCGGCGCCCTGGCGGCCGCGGTAGGTATGCAACTCGTCGAACACGAGGAACTCGAGACCGCTGGCCTGCTGCACCAGCGGGCGCTCATCGACACGCGTGAGAATCAGCTCGAGCATGACGTAGTTGGTGAGCAGGATGTCGGGGGGGTTGGCGATGATCGCCTGTCGCTCTTCGTCACTCTCCTGGCCGGTGTAGCGCTTGAAGCGCACCGGCTCTTGCCCTGGGCCGTAGCCCTTGCAGAGGAACTTCTCCAGCTCGCCAAACTGGCTGTTGGCCAGCGCGTTCATCGGATAGACGACGATGGCTTTGATGCCCTTGCCGCTGCCCTCGCGCAGCACGCGGTCGACGATGGGGATGATGTAGGCGAGGCTCTTGCCCGACCCCGTACCCGTGGTGAGCACGTAGTTGGCCGTCGTGGTCGCAGCCTTGATCGCGTCGAGCTGATGGCGGTGGAGGCGCATCGCCTTCTCCGGCCCATTGTCGGGCTTGATGCGAAAGATCTTCGAGCACTCGGGGTGCAAGAGCCCACTCTCGACATGGTCGTCGATCCAGCCGCCCGTCTCGAACGAGGGATTCAGGCCGATACGCGGCTCGGGCCACAAGAGGCCGGCGTTGAGGTTCTGGTCGACCTCTCGCTGGATCTCGGGGTCGCGAATGGCGATGAACGACGTGATGTACTGCTGGTAGTCGTCGACAACTCGCCGACGAAGCTCGAATACGTCCACTGGGCGCTCCCGCTCCCGCCGACGATCCTGCCTCTGACCCCGTCAGCGTCGGCCCTGCGGAGTCACCGTAACAGTACGCAAGCGGTGCGCGAAGGTGTGACGAGGTGGCGGGTTCGGACTTCGATGTCACAGCCGTGGGGCAGAATCTGGCTGCACAATGACTCAGGAGGCAGGAGGTGGAAGTTGGAGCCAACGGAACGCCACCCTGGGTTTCTCCTCCCAGCCACAGTCGACATTGCCCATGACCACATCGCCCCGCCTCGCCCTGCCAGGCCGCGTCGGTCGCCTACGCTCGGGTCATGGCGAAAGCGATGGCGACGGCAACGGGCCATGAGTGGCGCGCCCACCTGCCCGAGCTGCGCCTGAATGCGGTTAGCCCGTACTTCACCATGTTCCCACTGGACTTCCCCGGTCCGATACTCGCGGGTGCTCGGGCTGGCGACTGGGTTCTCGATCCATTCTGCGGGCGCGGCACCACGCTGTTTGCTGCGAGGCGGCTCGGTCTACCTGCGGTTGGGATCGACACAAATCGCGTCGCTGTTGCCACCTCGGCGGCGAAGCTAACGGCGGCGACGCCACATGAGGTGATTTCACTCGCGGAGTCTCTTCTTGCCACGAGACCTGCGAGAGAGCAGATGAGGGGTGAGTTCTGGCGACTGTGCTACCACCCACATACACTGCGGCAGCTCCGCTGCATTCGTGACGGCCTGATCGAACTCGAGCCGACATCACCAGTGATCGTCCTGCGAGCGTTGATGCTGGGGATTCTCCATGGCCCTCTCCGAAAAGGCCAGCCGGCGTTTCTTTCCAACCAGATGCCCAGGACCTATGCAACCAAGCCCTCAGCCGCGGTTCGCTACTGGACCGCCCGAGATCAGCAGCCGCCACATGTCGATCTCATCGAGGTGCTGAGCCGGCGCGCGCACTACTCGCTTGCTTCACAGCCAGCGCCTGTTCAAGGTCAGGTTCACCATGGCGACGCCCGGGATGTGTTGCCGCGACTCGACCGCAAGTTCACCTGGGTGATCACTTCACCCCCCTACGTTGGGATGCGCACCTACGTCGCGGATCAATGGCT
>CAUJEE010000179.1 GCA_963169215.1 Actinomycetota bacterium | reverse complement strand
GTGCAGGTCACCGGTCAGGTGTGGCTGCGGCCGGTGCTGAGCGCGTGTCAGGTGCTGCCCGATCCCGAGGATCTGGTCGCCCCCACCGAGTCATCCACTCCCACCAGCGACAGCACCGAGTCGACCACACCCACCGAGTCGACCGCGCCGAGCACCACCTCCGGCTCGGGCGGCCCGAGCCGCGGCACGCCCACCACGACCACGCCCGACACCAGCGAGCCAACCGACACCACTTCACCCGGCTCGACCACGCCGGCCACAAGCGAGCCGACCGACTCTTCCGTACCCGACGACACCGTGCCCGAAGGCGTGTACGACGAGTGGGGCCTGCCGATCGTCGGCAACCCCGACAGCACCGAGTACCGTCGGCTGATCGGCGACCCGGCGCAGGTGTGCGTGGTGGGTCCACAGCAGGGCACCGGCGAGGTGTTCGACGACAACGCCGGCGCGCAGATCATCAACGGCGGCTGGGCGGTGGTCGTGAGCCTGAAGGGTGGGGCCAAGGGTGAGGACGTGTGGAACGCGTTGGTCGCGCAGTGCTACGACCGGATGAGCACCTGCCCTACAGGCCAGTTGGCGATCGAACTCGACGGAGTGCTGCAATCGGCGCCCACCGTGCAGGCGCGGCGCTTCGACGGTGAGGTGCAGATCACCGGCGACTTCAGCGAAGGCGAGGCACGCACGCTTGCGCGGGTGCTCAACAGTGGCTCGCTACCAGTGCAGCTGCAGCTCGAGTCGGTGCAGAACGTGTCGCCCACACTCGGCAAGGACTCGCTACGCGCAGCCTGGATCTCGGGCCTCGTCGGCGTCGGCCTGGTGCTGGTGTTCATGGTGCTCTACTACCGCACGCTGGGCACCATCGTTGCTCTCGGCATCACCGTGTCGGCATCGATCCTGTTCACCGTCGTCTCGCTGCTGTCCAAGACGCAGGGCCTCGCGCTGTCGCTGTCGGGCATCGCCGGCATCATCGTCTCGGTCGGGGTCACCGTCGACTCTTACGTGGTGTTCTTCGAGCGGCTGAAGGACGAGGTGCGCGCCGGGCGCACGATGCGCAACAGCGCCCAGCGCGGCTTCGCGGGCGCGTGGCGCACGATCGTGATCGCCGACCTGGTGTCGCTGATCGGCGCGTTCGTGCTGTGGTACATGACCGTCGGTGCCGTTCGTGGCTTCGCCTTCTTCCTCGGCCTGTCGACGCTGTGCGACCTGCTCGTCGCCTACTTCTTCACCCGCCCGATGGTGTTGCTCATCGCGCGCACGAAGTGGATGGAGCGGCGCAAGGTGATGGGCATAGAGGTTGCGAGCGCAGGAGGTGCGGCATGACCGCCATCGACGACGACGCGATCGACACGCTCGCCGGCGACTTGGTGCGCGAACGCCGCGGCCTGGGTGGCCGGCTGTACCACGGCGAGACCGCGATCGACTTCTACGGACGCCGCTGGTGGGGACTTGGCGCATCGGCGCTGTTGCTGTTGCTGAGCGTCGGCTCGTTGGTGTGGAGCGGGCTCAACCTCAGCATCGACTTCGAGGGCGGCGTGGTGTTGACGGTGCCGTCCACCTCGCTCACCGAGGATCAGGCCCGCGAGCTCATCTCCGACGAGGGGCTCGACGGCGACCGCGCCAAGGTGCAGATCCTCACCAACCAGGAGACCGGCCTGCGCAGTGTCGAGGTGCAGGTCGAGGCCCAGTCCGACGAAGTACGTCGTGAGGTGCAGCAGGCCTTCGCCGACGAGGTCGGCATCGCGGTCGATGATGTGAGCACCACCTCGGTGAGTTCCACCTGGGGCGAGACGATCACGCGCAAGGCGCTGCTGGCGCTGTTCACCTTCATGGTGTTGGTTGCACTGTTCATCGCCTGGCGCCTCGAATGGCGCATGGCCTACGCGGCGATCGTGTCCATGCTGCACGACGTGCTGCTCAGCGTCGGCGTGTACTCGCTGTTCGGGTTCCTGGTCACACCGGCAACAGTGGTTGCCTTCCTCACCATCCTCGGCTTCTCGCTGTATGACACCATCGTCGTCTTCGACAAGGTGCAGGAGAACCAGCGCCGCTACAGCGGAGCGCGCATCCCATACGCCGACGTGATGAACGTGTCGATGAACCAGGTGCTGATGCGCTCGATCAACACCAGCCTGGCCGCGGTGCTGCCCGTGCTGTCGCTGCTGGTGCTCGGTTCGGGCATTCTCGGCGCGGTCACCCTGCGCGAGTTCGCCCTCGCGTTGCTGGTGGGCCTGGTCACGGGCTCGTACTCGTCGATCTTCGTCGCCGCCCCGTTGGTGGCCCTTGCAAAAGAACGCGAGCCGAAGTTCAAGTCGCTGCGCGACCGCCACGCCACCGGGGCCGAGCTCGAGCGGCTGGTGCACGGCGCGCTGCCATCGGGCCGCCGGGAGGCCAAGCTGAAGACGGGCGACGAGTCGAAGATCGCCGTCGCCGCCGCCCTCACCCCCGAGGCCGTGCTCACGCACACCCCCCGCCCGCGCAAGAAGAAGCGCCGCTGACCGCAGGTGCGGCGCGGGTCTGGCCGGGTTCGCCGCCCTGCGTCGCCGCACGGCGTAGTGGCGATGCAGCCCTGATGGGCACCTGTACCCTTCAGGCATGACCAACGACGGGCAGTGGCTCACCAAACTGGTCCGTGAGATACCCGACTACCCCCAGCCGGGGGTGACGTTCCGCGACATCACGCCGCTCCTCGGCAATGCCGGCGGCTTCTCACGGGCCGTCGACGAGTTGGTGCACCGCTTCCTCGGGATGAAGATCGACCGGGTGCTGGGCATGGAGGCGCGCGGCTTCATCCTCGCCGCACCGGTGGCCTACCGGCTGCACGCCGGCTTCATCCCGGTGCGCAAGGCGGGCAAGTTGCCCTGGGCGGTGGTGCGCGAGGAGTACAGCCTCGAGTACGGCAACGACAAGCTCGAGATCCACCGCGATGCGATCCATCCCGGGGAGAGCATCCTGGTGATCGACGACGTGCTCGCCACCGGCGGCACGGCCGACGCCACCTGCCGACTGGTGGAGGCGCTCGGCGGGCGGGTGGCCGGGCTCGGATTCCTGCTGGAGCTTGACGGCCTCGGCGGCCGTCAACGGCTCGCCGGGCGAATGGTGGAAAGCCTGGTGCACTACTGATGGCCGCGGTCGACCGCGTTCTGCCCTGGCGCCGCCACCAGAACACGCCGGCCGAAGAACTGTCACCGCTGCTGCACGCGTTCAAGCATCGTCACCCGAAGGCGCCGGTGGCACTCATCAACCGGGCCTACGAGACGGCCCGCGAAGCACACCGCCACCAGGTGCGCAGCAGTGGCGAGCGCTACATCAACCACCCGCTGGCGGTGGCCCGCATCGTGGCTGACCTCGGCCTCGACGAGGTGTCGCTGGCCGCGGCGCTGCTGCATGACGCGGTAGAAGACACCGAGCTGACCGTCGCCGACGTGCAGGAGCAATTCGGCGAGCAAGTGGCGCAGATAGTCGACGGGGTCACCAAGCTCGAACGCATCCAGTTCGACTCGAAAGAGGCGCAGCAGGCAGCCACCATGCGCAAGATGCTGGTGGCGATGGCCCGCGACCTGCGCGTGCTGATCATCAAGCTCGCCGACCGGCTGCACAACATGCGCACCATTGCCGCACTGCCGAGCGAGAAGCAGCAGCGCATCGCCCACGAGACGCTCGAGATCTACGCCCCGCTGGCACATCGGCTGGGCATGCAGGACCTGAAGCAGCAGCTCGAAGATCTGGCCTTCGCCGCGTTGTATCCCAAGCGCTACGCCGAGCTCGATCACCTGGTGACAACCCGCTCGCCGGAACGTGAGGTGTACTTGGCCAAGGCGATCGCCGAGGTCAAGTCGCGCCTCGACGAACTGGGGGTGGCGGCCGAGATCACCGGGCGCCCCAAGCACTTGTGGAGCATCTACGAAAAGATGGTGCAGAAGGGCCGCGACTTCGACGAGATCTTCGACCTGGTGGCGATCCGCGTGATCGTCGGCTCGGTGCGCGATTGCTATGCCGCGCTCGGCTGCATCCATGGGCGCTACAAGCCGGTGGTCGGTCGCTTCAAGGACTACATCGCAATGCCCAAGTTCAACCTCTACCAGAGCTTGCACACCACCGTGATCGGGCCGGCGGGGAAGGTGCTGGAGGTGCAGATCCGCACCAGCGAGATGCACCATCGCGCCGAGTGGGGCGTGGCCGCGCATTGGGCCTACAAGGACGACACGACCACCTCGGAGATCGACTGGCTCAACCGCATCATCGACTGGCAAGCCGAGATCACCGACCCGGCCGCCTTCATGGAGAACCTGAAGACCGACCTGGAACAGGACGAGGTCTTCCTCTTCACCCCCAAGGGTCGGGTGATCACGTTGCCGGTGAAGTCGACCGCCGTCGACTTCGCCTACGCGGTGCACACCGAAGTGGGCCACAGATGCGTCGGCGCGAGAGTGAACGGCGGGATAGTTCCCCTCCACTACGTGTTGTCGAGTGGCGACACGTGCGAGATCATCACGAACAAGGCCGAGGGCGCGGGTCCGTCGCAAGACTGGCTGAAGTTCGTCGTGTCGCAACGGGCGCGCAACAAGATCAAGCAGTGGTTCTCGCGGTCGCGGCGCGAGGACGCGATCGAGACCGGCCGAGAAGAGCTGACGAAGGAGTTGCGGCGCGTCAACGTCCCCGTGAAGCGCATCTGGAAGCACGAGGCCTTCACCAGCGAGATCGAGGCCGCGTCGTACGCCGACCTCGACTCGTTGCTCGCCGCTATCGGCGAACGCCACCTCTCGGCCAAGGGCCTGGCGGCCAAGGTGGCCCGCAACTACCACGGTGACGACGCCACGGTGGAGGACGAGCTACCTCCGAAGGTGCTCGCGCGCCGCGGTCAGCGGCGGCGGCGCAACGAGGCGGCGGTACACGTGGAGGGTCTCGACGACGTGCTGGTGCGGCTGTCGCGCTGCTGCACACCGGTGCCCGGCGACGACATCGTCGGCTTCATCACCCGCGGCAGGGGAGTGTCGGTGCACCGCAGCGATTGTGCCAACGCGGTGAGCCTCACCGTCGAACAGCCGACCCGGCTGATCGAGGTCGAGTGGGACAACGAGCACGGCGAGGCACTGTTCCAGGTGGGGGTGGAGGTGGTGGCGATCGACCGCTCGCGCCTGCTGCGCGACGTCGCCAACTCGCTGAGCGAGCAGCACGTCAACATCGTCGCCTGCAGCACCCACACCAGCCCCGACCGGGTGGCCCGCATGCGCTTCGAGTTCGAGATGGCCGACCCCTCGCACCTCGACGCCGTGTTGCGCACGATCAAGCAGATCGACAACGTCTACGACGCCTACCGCCTGGTGCCCGGCAAGGGCGGCTGAGGCCCACCACGTACTGTGGTAAAGTTCGCCTTTCAATGAGGGGGTAACGCCATGGAGTGTTCACTTGCCCAGGTCGGCTCCAATACCGCTTGGACTCTCATCGTTGCCAGCATCGTGATCGCTGTCGGTACAGGCACGCTGCTCGTCAGCCGTCGCACAGCACCGGCAGTGGCGCTGATGGTGATGGCGTTCGGCGCGATCGGCGTCGGCGCCGGCAGCGCTGCAGCGGGCGCACCCGCCTGCGAACCGGTATGCTTCGACCTCCCTGACGACCCAGAGTCGGAAGGGCCAGAATACGACCTGCTGCTGGAATCTGACGACGGCATCCACGTCACCGGCACGATCTACCAGTCGACTGACGGCACATGCACCGGTGACCACGGCGTCATCGGCGAGGGCGTTATCGCCGACACCGAGGAAGAGGCTGAGATCCTCTGTGAGGGCGACGCTGTCCCCTTGGTCGAAGAGGTTGGCGAGGGCCTCGTCCCGACCCCGGCCTCCAACCTGTGGGCCTGCCAGACCGAAGTCTGATCCGACCTCTCCGCGGGGCGCCGAGCCCTGGCCGGTAGCCTGATCTGCCGTGCCCGAGTTCCAGACCAGCCCCGGGATGCGCGACATCCTGCCGCCGGAATCGGCCCGCTGGCGGGCGTTCGTCGCCGCCTTCGAACAGGTCGTCGAGCGCGCCGGGTACGGGCAGGTGATTTCGCCGCTGCTGGAAGACCTCGGTGTGTTCCAACGCATCGGTGATGCCACCGAGGTTGTGAGCAAGGAGATGTACGACTTCGTCGACAAGGGTGGTCGCCACGTCGCCCTGCGCCCGGAGCTGACCGCATCGGTGTGCCGCGCCTTCGCACAGCACCACCCACAGACACCGTGGAAGGTGTGGTATCACGGCTCACAGTTCCGCTACGAGAAGCCCCAGCGGGGTCGCTACCGCCAGTTCGACCAAGTGGGCATCGAGGTGCTCGGCGCCGACGACCCCTACCTCGACGTGGAGATCATCGCCCTCGGTTGGGAGTTCTTCGCCACCCTCGGCCTCACCCAGGTGCGGCTGGTGCTCAACTCGCTCGGCGAGCCCGCCGACCGCGCCGCCTACGTGGCTGCACTGGCCGACTACTTCCGCGACCACAGCGGCGAACTGAGCGAGGAGAGCCGGGAGACGTTGCAGAGGAACCCGCTGCGCGTGCTCGACTCGAAGCGCGCCGCCGACGCCGCGCTCGTGGCCGACGCGCCGCGCATCGACCAGTTCTACAGCGACCGGGCGGCGGCGCACTTCGCCGCAGTGCAGCAGGGTCTCAGCGCGCTGGGCATCCCGTTCGCCGTCGAGGCGAAGTTGGTGCGCGGGCTCGACTATTACCGCCACACCACCTTCGAGTACCAGGGCCTCACCCTCGACTCGGCGCAGAACGCGTTGGGCGGCGGAGGCCGCTACGACGGGCTGGTCGAATCACTCGGTGGCCCGGCCACCCCCGGTGTCGGTTTCGCCATCGGCCTCGATCGCACGCTGCTGGCCTGCGACGACGAGGGCGTGTTCGCCCCGCCCACGCCGCGCTTGGCGGTGTTCGTGGTCGACACCACCGGCGGTGCCGAGGCGCTGGCAATAGCGACGCTTTGCCGCTCCGCAGGCATCTCCGCTGACCGTGCCTACGACAACCGCAGCATGAAGAGCCAGATGAAGGCCGCCGACCGCAGCGGCGCCGACTACGCGGTGATCGTCGGTTCGAACGAGATCGCCGCCGGTGTAGTGGTGGTGCGCCCGCTGCGAGCGGCGCGACCCACGGACGCCGATGGAGGAGCCGGCGGAGGCATCGGCGGAGGTACCGACGACGGCGCCCAGTACGAGGTGCCGCGCGAACAGCTGATCGAAACCCTGAAGAGAGCGATGTCATGAGTTCCACCACCATGCGTAGTCACCAGTGTGGCGAACTGCGCGCCGAACACATCGGCCAGCAGGTCACCCTCACCGGCTGGGTCGCGACCCGCCGCGAGCACGGCGAGAAGCTGGCCTTCGTCGACCTGCGCGACCACACTGGCGTCACCCAATGCGTTGTCGACAACACTGTCGATGTGCGAGCCGAGTGGGTGCTGCGCGTCACTGGGGTGGTGGCCGCCCGCCCGGCCGAGAGCGTCAACGATCGTCTTCCCACCGGCGCGGTCGAACTCCAGGATTGCGCGGTCGAAGTGCTCAACGTTGCCGAGCCGCCACCCTTCCCGGTGAGCGAACGCGCCGATCAGGTGGCCGAGAACACGCGCCTGCAGCACCGCTACATCGACATTCGCCGCGAGCGCATGCAGCGCAACCTGCGTCTGCGGGCGAGCGTGAACTCGGCGATCAGGCGAGCGATGGAGGAGCAGGGCTTTGTCGAGGTGGAGACACCGATGCTGGTGCCATCCACCCCCGAGGGGGCGCGCGAGTTCATCGTGCCCAGTCGCCAGCAGCCAGGGTCGTTCTATGCGCTGCCGCAGAGTCCGCAGCTGTTCAAGCAGCTGCTGATGGTGGCCGGCATCGACCGCTACTACCAGATCGCCCGCTGCCTGCGCGACGAAGATCTGCGCGCCGACCGCCAGTACGAGTTCATGCAACTCGACGCGGAGATGAGCTTCGTCACCCAGGACGACGTGCACACCGCCATCGGTGCGGCTGTGCTGGCCGCAGCCCGGGCGGCTGGGCAAGACCCGGGGGAGATCGTCAAGATCACCTGGCAGGAGGCGATGAACCGCTTCGGAGTCGACAAGCCCGACATGCGCTTCGGCTCGGAGCTGGTGGAGCTCACCGACGTGTTCGCGGCCACCGAGTTCAAGGCCTTTGCGGGGGCGCCGTCGATCAAGGGCATCAACGCCGTCGGTCAGGCCGACCAGTACGGCCGCAACAAGCTCGACCAGATGACCGACCGTGCCAAGCAGATGGGCGCCAAGGGGCTGGTGTGGCTGAGGGTCGCCGGTGACGGCACGTTCGAGTCGCCGGTGGCCAAGTTCATCAGCGACGACGAGCGTGCCCAGTTGACGGCGCGCCTCGCTGCCGAGCCGGGTGACCTGTTGCTGATCGTCGCCGACCAGTGGGCCACCACCTGCGAGGTGCTGGGCCAGCTGCGCAACGACATCGCCCGCCCGCCGGTGCACGAGGGGCCGTACCGCTACCTGTGGGTGATCGACTTCCCGATGTTCGTCGGTGTCGACGAGGCCACCGGGCGACCCAAGCCCGGGCACCACCCCTTCACCCAGCCGCACCCCGACGATGTGCACCTGCTGGAGACCGACCCGATGAATGTGCGCAGCCAGGCCTACGACCTGGTGCTGAACGGCTGGGAGCTCGGCTCGGGTTCGATCCGAATCCACCAGCCCGAGCTACAGGCGCGCATCTTCGCCCTGCTCGGCATCGGCGAGGAGGAGGCGCAGCGCAAGTTCGGGTTCTTCCTCAACCCGTTCAAGTTCGGCGCGCCGCCGCACGGTGGGTTCGCGTTCGGTATCGACCGGCTGGTGGCGATCCTCGCGGGGGAGGAGAACATCCGCGAGGTGATCGCCTTCCCCAAGACACAGAGCGGCGCCGACCTGATGACCAACGCGCCAACCCCGGTGGCCGCCAAGCAACTCGACGAGTTGGGTATCCGCGTGCTGCCCCCCAAGGCCTGACCCCGGCCGCCGCCGTCTGAGACGGCCCTCCTCGCTCGGGCCTCGCGCCCCACCTCGGCCCTCCCCGGCCCAACTCCAACCCTGCGTTTGAAGGCTGGGCCGCGCCAGGTGCGGCCGCGGCTTCAAACGCTGCCGCGAATGGGAGGGCGCTATGCGACCCGAACAGTGGGCCGAGCGTCATGACGGCCTGATCCCGAACGAAATGGCTCGCCGAGCCGGCCTGAGCCAGGACCAGATCGATCGCCGCCGCAAGTCGGGGCGATATCGGAAGGAGCGCCGAGGGGTCTCCGCGGTAGCGGGTGCGCCACGGACCTGGATGCAAGCCGTGCGGGCGGTGTCGCTCGCCTGCGGGCGTGACGTGCTGATCGCGTTCGGTACGGCTGCGAGGCTGCTCGGAGCGCCGGTGCGCGACGACGGCACCATCCACGTGCTGGCTTCCCTCTATCGCCCAGTTGCCCTCGATGGCGTCACGTCGCACCGTTCTGGCCTACTTGAGCCGGGTGATCTCGCTCGTCGTCACGACATCCCGTGTACGTCGCCCCTGCGAACGGTGGTCGACCTCAGCGGAACGCTGAGCGTGAAGGAACTCGGCCTCGTCGTGGATCACTTCCTGCGCAATCGACAGATCGAACTCGAGCAGCTTCGAGAGCGGGTAGCCCGCACTCGTCCGGCTCCGGGACGATCGGTGAAGAGGCTGCGACAAGTGCTTGCTGCACGAATCCCCGGCTACGACCCTGGGGAGAGTCCTCTCGAGGCTCGCATCGCGCGGATCATCGATCGTGCCGGCCTCCCACGGCCACGGCAACAGCACCGTGTACAGGTGGAGGGCGTGCGCTACCGCATCGACTTCGCCTGGCCCGAGCGGAAGCTCTACCTGGAAGGGAATGGCTTCGGATTCCATCGCCTCTCCAGTGACCTCGACCGGGATGCGACCAGGCAGAACGAGCTTGTGCTCGCCGGCTGGACGCCGATCGAGATCACTTGGAACATGTCCAACGCCACCATCGAGCGCACCCTCCGCCGCTTCATGGCCACCGTTTGAAGGCCAAACCGCACCCGACCCGGCCGCGCCTTCAAACGCGGTCGACGGCCCGGCCACCGTTTGAAGGCCAAACCGCACTTGACCCGGCCGCGCCTTCAAACGCGGTGGGGGTGGGGGCGGGTACGGTTGGGGGGGTGACGAGCGTGCATTTTCGGGCGGGGGTGGTGATCGTCGTCCGGCGCACCGACACCGGCGAGGTTCTCGCCTTCGAGCGGGCTGACACCCCTGGGGCATGGCAACTTCCCCAGGGAGGCCTGCACGACGGCGAGACGCCGCTACAGGGCGCCTGGCGGGAGCTCAGCGAGGAGACCGGGCTGGCCGAGGGTGACGTCGAGTTCGTCGAGGAGCATCCCGAGTGGCTGGTGTACGAATGGCCGCTCGAGCTGCGCCGCGCCAAAGGGGGGATCCACCACCGGATCGGGCAGGTGCAGCGCTGGTTCATCTTCCACGCCCTGCGTCCCGACATCATGCCCACCCCCGACGGACGCGAGTTCGTCGCCTGGCAGTGGGTCACTCCACAGTGGCTGATCGACAACGTCGCGCCCTGGCGACGTAACCCCTACCAGATCGTGCTTGGCCACTGGTGAGCGACCTGTTCAGCGCCGCCGCCGCCGAGCACCTTCGTCAGCAAGCGCCGCTCGCCGCCCGCCTGCGACCGCGCAACCTCGACGACATCGTCGGCCAGGCTCATCTCGTCGGTCCGGGCAAGCCACTACGCCGGCTGGTGGAGCAGGACCGCCTCACCAGCGCGATCTTCTGGGGTCCACCAGGCACCGGCAAGACGACACTCGCCCTCGCCGTCGCCGCCACCACCAGCCGCGTCTTCGAACAACTGAGCGCGGTGTCGGCCGGGGTGAAGGACGTGCGCGACGTGATCGAACGTGCCCGCCAGCGCCTCGGCGAGCACAGCCGCGGGACGATCCTGTTCCTCGACGAGATCCACCGCTTCTCCAAGGCGCAGCAGGATGCACTGCTCCCGGCCGTGGAGGACGGCACGCTGACGCTCATCGGAGCGACCACCGAGAATCCGTTCTTCGAGGTCAACCCGCCACTGCGCAGCCGCAGCACGCTGTTCCGCCTCGAACCGCTGCAGCACCCCGACATCGAGGTACTCATCGCCCGCGGCCTCCAGGCCGAGGCCGCCACGGCCACACCGACGGCCATCGCTCACCTTGCCGACCGGGCGGGGGGCGACGGGCGCCAGGTGCTCACAGCACTCGAGGTGGCGGTGGCACTCGCCCGGCCGCACTGTGTGGAGCTCGAGCATGTCGAGGCTGCGCTCGGCACCAGCGCCCTGCGCTACGGCCGTGACGACCACTACGACGTGGTGAGTGCGTTCATCAAGAGCATGCGCGGCAGCGACCCGGATGCTGCCGTCTACTACCTGGCCCGCATGCTGGAGGCGGGGGAGGACGCACGCTTCATCGCCCGCCGGATGGTGATCTTCGCCAGCGAGGATGTGGGCCTGGCCGACCCCCAGGCGCTGCTGGTGGCCGTGGCCGCAGCCCACGCGGTCGAGCACGTCGGCCTGCCCGAGGCGCAACTGAACCTCAGCCAGGCGGCTATCCATCTCGCCACCGCCCCGAAGAGCAACGCCGCCGCACTCGCCATCTGGAACGCACGCGCCGACGTGCGCGACGGAGCGGTGGGGGAGGTACCCGCCCACCTGCGCGACGCCCACTACCAGGGGGCCAAGATCCTCGGCCACGGCGCCGGGTACGAGTACCCTCATGATCATCCCGGCGGGTGGGTGCGCCAGCAGTACCTACCCGACGGCCTCACCGACAAGCACTACTACCAACCGACGCGCCACGGCGCGGAGGTGGAGGTCGCCGAACGAATGGAGCAGCGTCTGGAGCACACGCCGGAGCACCCACTGGAGCACCCGACGAGATGACCGCCGGCGAGTTGGCAGTGATCATCGCGGCCGTTCTGTGCTGTATCGGCTTCGCCGCGCTGGTGGTGGTGCTGCTGCGGGTTCTCGACACGCTGCGGGTGCTGCGCGCCGAGGTGGAGAGACTGCACGCCGAAACTGCCCCGTTGCTGCGCGAACTCAGCTCATCGACTGCCGAGGCACGTGACGCGGTCGAGCAGGCACGTCACGACCTCGATCGTTTCGACCGAGTGCTTGGTTCGGCGGAGGCGATCAGCGGCGCGGTCAGCGGCGGCGGTCGCGTCGCCCGCGCCGCGCTCTCGGCACCGGTGATCAAGACCGTCGCGCTGGGCACGGGCACCAAGCGGGCTGTACGCCGATTGCGGCGAAAGGAGCGCGACAGCGCATGATCAAGCGGTTCACCTGGTTCATCGGCGGCGCCGTGGCGGGCATCACCGGCGCGACTTTCGCCAAACGCAAGGCCAAGGCGGTGGCCGCCGACCTCGCTCCGGTGC
>CAUJEE010000178.1 GCA_963169215.1 Actinomycetota bacterium | reverse complement strand
TTGGCGGTGGTGACCGAGGCCGAGACCTGGTCGCCCGAGCGCCTGCACCGCACGCGCAAGCTGGCCGACACGCCGGTGGCCGTGCTGCGCACCGGCGACGCGCTGGTGCGCACCGATGCCGGGTGGGAGTGCGTCGGCGAGCCGGAGATCACGGGCGAGCTGCCCTGACTGCCCTGACTGTGTGGCTGTAGCGCGACGTCAGGCGCCGGCGGTGACGCTCATGATGTCGACCACGAAGGTGAGCGGCGAGTTGGCCGGGATGCCCGGCCGTTCGGCGTCGCCGTAGGCCAACTCGGCGGGAATGTCGAACTGGTACCGGCCGCCGGCCTGCACCCCCACCAACCCCTGGTCCCAGCCCACAATCACCTGGCCGATGCCGACGGTGACGGGGAACGGTGTGCCGCGGTCGTAGCTGTTGTCGAACTCGGTTCCATCGGCCGACAGCACGCCGATGTAGTGCACCTCCACCGTGTCGCCGGCGACGACCTCGCGCCCGCTGCCGGCGATCAACTCGGTGACCACCAACTCGGTGGGCAACTCGGCGGGCAGCGACACTTCCGGCTTGTCGGGGGTGGGCAGCGTCGACACCGGCACCGTGCTGACGCTGACTGTGGTGGTGGGCGCGGTGGCCTCTTCGTCGTCGCCACCGAGGATGTTCACCAGGGCGACGATGGCCACTACTGCACCCACGATCAGGCCGACGCGCAGACCGACCCGCTTCGACTTGCGCTTGCGGGCGTCTTTGGCCATCTCCTGCAGACGGTACTGACGGTTGGCCTTCTGTCGTTCACGCTTGGGGGTACCCACGAGCGTGAGATGCTACCCGACGCACGCCTGCGACGCCCGGCCGCGCGACGCCCGGCGCGCCCGGCGGCATCCGGGTAGCCCGGTTACCCGCAAGGAACGCTCAACCACGGCACGCTGCGTGCCGATGCCTAGGTCGTGACCGGTCGCCCCCCACATGCGCCGCGCCAGCACTCACAGTGTGTCGCCGAACGTCTGCGGGTGCACCAGTTCGACGATGTCACCGGCCACCACTCGCTCGTCGGCGTGCACGTGAAACCAGCAGCCGGCGAGGTTGTTGAAGCGCACGTCGCTGCCGTCGACGGCGCGCCGCAGGGTGCGGATCAACCCGGCGTGGGTCACCACCAGCACCTCGCCGCCGCGGTGCCAAGAGGCGATCTCGCGCAGCGCGGCCAGGCCGCGAGCCTCGACCGCGGCGGGTTGCTCGGCGCCCTCGGGCCGGCGGTTGGCGGCCATGTAGCCCGGCCAGCCGCCTTCGATCTCGGCCACGGTGAGCCCCTCCCACGGCCCGAACGCGTTCTCCATCAACCCCGGGTGCACCTGCACCGGGCCGATGCCGAGTGCCTCGGCGATGATCTCGGCAGTCAACGCTGCTCGCTGCAGGCTGCTGGTCCAGACCGCGTCGAACGCTCCGAGCACCTTGGCCGCGGCCTGTGCCTGCAGCACACCGGCATCGGTGAGCGGCGGATCGGCCTGCCCCTGCCAGCGCCCGAGCGCGTTCCATTCGCTCTCGCCGTGGCGCACGGTGAGCAGCCGCGTCGGCGAGTGGTCGGCAGTCGGGGGCACCGCTCGGAGGGTAGCGGGCAAGGTCGGCGGTCGCGGTGCGACAGGTACCATGCCGTCATGGCCACCCTTCGTCTGTTCGCCGCCGCCCGTGAGGCCGCCGGCACCGGGTCGGCGCAGTTCGCCGGGGCGACAGTCGGTGAGGTGCTCACTGCGGCGGTGGCCGCCTACGGCGATGGTTTTCGCGTGGTGCTGGCCAATTCGCGGGTGTGGCTCAACGGCGATCCTGCCGATGACCACACTGCGGTCGGCGCGACCGACGAGGTGGCGGTGCTGCCACCGGTGAGCGGGGGGAGTACATGAACGCAGCCGATCTCGATCCACGAACACTCGAATTGGCCCAGTTGCGCGCGACCCGCGCCGCGTTGCAGCACCAGGACGACGTGGTGAGCTTCGTGCGCCGCCTCGCCCAGGCACGGCTCGACCTGGTGCGCGCCGAGTTGCGCCGACGCAACAACGGCGGCGACGGCGACGGCGACCTGTCCGGCGAACTGCCGACGATCCTCGGCGCGCAACTCACGGGGGGCAGCTCCCGCCCACCGCGGCCGGCCGACGACTTCAGTGACGAGCCGTTGGCCCGCGCCCTCGACGCGTTGTGCCGCGAGTGGGGCAACGCCGACCTCGCCGCACTCGACGACGCCGAACTGGCCGAGTTCGCCGAGCGACTCGACGAGTTCGAGCAGCAGCGCTCGGCCGAGCGGCGCGACCTGTTCCACCGCATCGACCTGCTCAGCGCCGAACTGGTTCGCCGCTACCGTGATGGTGAGGCCGACGTCGGCAGCCTGCTCGCCGACGACTGATCCTCGGCCGGCACGGCTCTGCCGGTTTTCCAACCCACGACCAGGAAGGTGATCGCGTGCCGGACGTACGGGAGGAGATCGAGCACCGTCTGGCCGACGTCGGCGCGTTCATCCGCACCCAGCGCGAAGTGGCCCGCATGAGCGTGCGCCGGCTGGCCGACTTGGCCGGGGTGAGCAACCCATACCTGTCGCAGATCGAGCGCGGTCTGCGCAAGCCGTCGGCGGAGATCCTGCAGCAGATCGCCAAGGGGCTGCAGATCAGCGCCGAGACGCTGTACGAGCGGGCCGGCCTGATCAGCCCGGGCGAGTCGCCGTGCAGTGTGCGCGAGGCGATCGCCGCCGACCAGCGGCTCTCGCGCGAGCAACAGTCGGCCCTGCTGCACGTGTACGAGAGCTTCGTCGGTCGTGACCGCTGAAACCCGGTCGCTATCCGCTGGCGGCCTTGCCTCTCGGGTGCCGGGGAGCGAGAGCTAATCGGTCTTCGCCGAACCGTTCGTGGCCTGGAGGGTGTCGGACGTGCCGCTGCCGGCTCGGCCGAAGCGCAGCAGGGTGAAGGCGACCAGGCCGCTGAGCACCGAGGCGAGCAGGATCGCCAGCTTCGCGTCGTTGATCTGTTGGATGTCGGGCACTCCATCGCGGACGAAGGCCAGTTCGGCGATGAACAAGGCGACGGTGAAGCCGATACCGGCGGCAGTTCCGGCCCCGAGCAGGTGTCTGGTGCTGGTGCCCGGCGGTTGGTCGGCCGCGCCCGTGGCCAGCGCGATGCGGCTGGCGAGCAGCACGCCGAGCGGTTTGCCCACCACCAGACCGGCAGCCACGCCCCACATGATCGGCGAGCGCCACGCGTCGCGCAGGCCGTCGGCGGAGATGACGATGCCGGTGTTGGCCAGGGCGAACACGGGCACGATGACGAAGCTGGTCCACGGGTGCAGGACGTGCTCGATCCACTCGACGGTGCTCACCGTGCCGCGGGCCAACTGCACAGTCACGCGAGCGCTCTCCACCGTGCTGATGTCGGTGAGTTCGTCGATGTCGACCAGGTCGGCCGACACCCGTGGCGTGGTGGGGGCGAGCAGGCCCATCGCCACGCCGGCCAAGGTGGCATGAATCCCTGCCTCGTGCAGCGCGAACCACAAGACCGCGCCCACCACGCAGTACATCCACAGTCGGTGCACGCCGAGCGCGCGCATGGCCACCGTGGCTGCCAGTGCTCCGGCGGCGGCCGCGAGCCACGCCAGTGACACGCCATCGGAATAGAACACGGCGATGACGACGATCGCGCCGATGTCGTCGACCACCGCCAGGCCGAGCAGGAAGGCCTTCAGTGCGGAGGGCACCCGGTCGCCGGCGAGAGCCATCACCCCCACCGCGAGGGCGATGTCGGTGGCCATCGGCACTCCCCAGCCGCGTGCGTTGGTGCCGCCCGCGATGAGCAGGTACACCGCCGCCGGCACCGCCATTCCGCCGACGGCCGCGGCCAGCGGCAGAGCGGCCGCACGCCTGCCGGCGAGGTGGCCGCTGGTGACCTCGCGCTTGATCTCCAGCCCGACCACCAGGAAAAACACGGCCATCAGGCCGTCGTTCTCCCAGTGGCGCAGGTCGAGCGCCAACCCATGCCCGCCGAGGTCGATCGCCAACTCGGTGCCCCACAGCGAGTCGTAGCCGCCGCTCCACGGCGAGTTGGCCCACACCAGGGCGGTGGCAGCGGCGATGATCAGCAGGAATCCGCCGGCCGACTCGGTGTGCAGGAAGTCGCGCAGCGGCGACAGCGTGCGCCAGCGACGGGTCTCGCTCATGACCGGAGAGTCTGCCATCCCACCTCGCCCGCGGTCACCACTCCGGGAATGTCGACCCTGCCGATAGTGTTTCACAGCGTCGTGCAACGAGTTGCCATGCTCTCACTCCACACGTCGCCCCTGATCCAGCCGGGGGCCGGCGACAGTGGCGGGATGAATGTCTACGTCCGCGAGCTGGGGTCGGCATTGGCTCAGGCCGGCCTCGATTGCACCACGTTCACCCGCCGCACCAGCGCCGCGCAGCCCGAGGTGGTGCAGGTCGAGCCTGGGCACCGGGTGGTGCACGTCACCGCCGGCTCCTACGACCTGCCCAAGGAGCGCCTCGACGAGGTGCTCACCGAGTTCGGCGATCGCGTCGCCGAGCATCTGCGCGGCGACCACCCGGCCGACGTGCTTCACGCCAACTACTTCTTGTCCGGGTTGGTGGCCCACCGGCTGAAGCACGAACTCGACCTGCCCTTCGTCAGCACGTTCCACACCCTGGCCAAGGTGAAGGCCGAGGGCGGCGACCCCGAGTCCGAGTGGCGTCACCGCGCCGAGCAGGAGATCATCGGCTGCGCCGACGCGATCTGCGTGAGCTGCACCGAGGAGGAGAACCTCTTCCGCCGTCTCTACGGCGACCCCAAAGGGCGCATGGAGGTGGTCGCACCGGGGGTTGAGCACGCCTTCTTCGCCCCCGGTGATCGCCGCGGGGCACGTGTAGCACTCGACCTGCCGCTCGACGTGCCGGTGGTGCTGTTCGTCGGGCGCATTCAGCCGCTCAAGTCGCCCGACGTCGCTGTGCGTGCCCTGGCCGAACTGCGCCACCCCGACGCGTTGCTGCTCGTGGTGGGTGGCGCCAGTGGCGGTGACGGCGACGCCGAGGTGGCCCATCTTCACGCGCTGGTCGCAGAGTTGGGCGTGCAGGGCCAGGTGCGCTTCGTGCCGCCGCAACCGCACCACATCCTGTCCAGCTACTACCGCGCCGCCGACGCGGTGATCGTGCCCAGTCGCAGCGAGAGCTTCGGGCTGGTAGCGCTCGAGGCCGCGGCGTGCGGAGTGCCGGTGGTGGCCGCCGGGGTGGGCGGGTTGCTCACCCTCGTCGACCACGGTGAGACCGGGTATCTGGTGCCCGACCGCGACCCGGCGGTGTTCGCCCACTACTTGCGCGAGATCATCGACAATCCCACTCATGCCAAGGCCCTCGGCGAGCGCGGCGCGGCGCGGGCGGCGCGCTACACCTGGGCCTTCGCTGCTGCCCGTCTGCGCCGCTTGTACGCCGATCTCGGCGTGCGCGAGCGGGTGCTGTGCGGCTGAGGGCGCGAGCCCGCCTCGCGCGGCAGCGGCGTCGATGACCGACTACCACCTGCCGCCGACGCTGGCCGCGTACGAGGTGGCGATCGACCTCTGGTTGAACGGCCTCGCCGCCGACAACCCGACATTCGAGGCGATCGATCGCGGCGCGCCAGGCGACCCTCGGTGGTACGTGCGCCTGCGCGGCGAGGAGAAAGAGCACATCACCATCTGGCTGACGCTCGGCCAACGCCACCTGCACTACGAGGTGTACGTGCTGCCCGCGCCGGCCGAGAACCACGCGTTGGTGTACGAGACCGCGCTGCGCCGCAACGGTCGCCTGGTGGGTGCCCACTTCGCCATCGGCGTGGAGGACGCATTGTTCCTGCGCGGCGAACTGGCCCTCGGGTTGCTCGACGACGACGAACTCGATCGCATCATCGGATCGCTCTACGCCTACACCGAGGACGCCTTCCCGACGCTGGTGCGCCTGGCCTTCGCCAGCAAGTTCGCCAGCAGCGCCGAAGACAACCCTGCCTGATCACGACTTGCCCCCGCATTGCCGCTTTGGCGATCTCGCTGTACCCAGTGAGAGTGCCGGGTGGAGCCATCGGGGAAGTCGGCCCCACCCGGCGCCATCGCCGCTGGTGTGACGGCGTGGCGCCACAGTCGGGGCGACGACCGGCGCGACGACTGGCGCGACGACTGGCCGGGTGGGCTGGGCCGGGTGCGTAGCCTGACGGGTATGACTTACCGGTTGGCAGTGGTGGGCGGCGGCAACATGGGCGCAGCCCTGGTGGGTGGGCTGCTGCAGGCCGGGTGGGCGGCCAGCGACGTCGCGGTGGTGGAAGTGCTGGCCCCGCGGGCCGCCGAGTTGCATTCACTGTTCCCCGGCGTCGCGGTGTGCGCCGACGTTCCCGCCTGTGCCGCAGCGGTCATTGCGGTGAAGCCGCACGACGTGCCGGCGGCATGCGCGGCGGTGGCCGCGGCGGGCGCGACGCGGCTGCTCAGCATCGCCGCCGGCGTGCCGTTGGCCACACTGCAGCAGGCCGCCGGACCCCACGTGGCGGTGGTGCGGGCAATGCCGAACACCCCCGCGCTGGTGGGGCAGGGCGCGGCGGCAATCGCCGCCGGCGACACCGCCGGTGCTGCCGACATGGAGTGGGCAGAGTCGATCCTCGGCGCGGTGGGCACGGTGGTGCGCGTCGGCGAGCAGCATCTCGACGCGGTCACCGGCCTGTCGGGCAGCGGGCCGGCCTACGTGTTCCTGGTGGCCGAGGCGCTGATCGACGCCGGGGTGCACGCCGGGTTGGGGCGCGCCGACAGCGAGGCCCTCACTGTGCAGTTGCTGGTGGGTGCTGCAGCCTTGCTGCGTGAGCGCGGCGACCCGGCCGTGTTGCGCGCGCAGGTGACCTCGCCGGGGGGCACCACCGCCGCCGGGCTGCGTGTGCTGGAAGACCACGCCGTGCGTTCGGCGTTGATCGAAGCGGTGATGGCCGCCACCCGCCGCAGCGCCGAACTGGGTGGCCGCTGAGCGTGGGGTTTTCCGCGCGTATCCTCGCTACGCCGCAAATTTCTTCGGTGTGACTCTTTTCTCTCGCAAGAGCGCGGCCTAGTGTTCGTAGCGGTCGCATGACCACCGGGTGTTCTGCACTCGGGTGTCGCGCTCCGCAAGGGGCTGCGCCGGAGAGGGCTGGTGCCATCGGGGGGTTGGCATCGGCCCTCTGCGTTTTTCTGGCTGTGTTTCTCGGCTGTGTTTCTCGGGCTGCGATTTTCGGGAAGTAGCCTGTGCCGACGATGACGCGCCGCTACGACACGGTCACCCTGCTCAGTGATCTCGGCGTCGTCGACGAGACGGTGGGCGTACTGCACGCCGTGCTGCGCGACCGGGCGCCCCACGCGCGTGTGGTCGATCTCACCCACGGCATCGCCCCCCACGACGTGCGTGCTGGAGCCCTGGCCCTGGCGCGGGCGGTGGCCTACCTGCCCTCGGGGGTGGTGGTGGCCGCGGTCGACGCCGCCGTCAACCGCCCGATCGCGGTCGAGGTGGCGGGGGGCGAGGGTGTGCTGCTCGGCCCCGACAACGGCCTGCTTGCTTCGGCGGTGGCGATGGCCGGCGGGGGCGAGCGGGCGGTGGTGCTCGACCGCGAGCAGTACCACCTGCCGCGGCCGGCGGCGGCGTTGGTGGTGCGCGATGTGCTGGTGTCGGTGGCCGCCCACCTGTGCAACGGGGTGCCGCTGGCCGAACTGGGCAGAGGGGTCGATGTCGACTCGCTGCTGCCCGGGGTGGTGCCGCTGCCCCGCGAGGCCGACGGCGGCGCGCTGGCGGCCGAGGTGTTGTGGGTCGATGCCCACGGCGCCTGCCAACTCAACCTCGGTGCCGACGACCTCGCTCCCTGGGGGCTGGAGGGGGCCAAGGTGCAGATCGCGTTCGGCGACGCCAACGACCCGCAGGTGCGGGTGGCCGAGCGGGCGGGCACGGCCGCGCAACTCGCGCCCGGCGCGATCGGGCTGGTTGTCGATCACACCGGCATGCTCGCAGTGGTGCTCGACCACCGCTCGGCCGCCGGCGAACTGGGCCTCGGCGTGGGCGACCAGGTGACCGTCGCCCCGCTGGCCGAAGGCCATGGCGCGCCGCCCGTTGCCGTGACCTTGCGCCGATAGCCTGCCACCCATGCGCCCGGCAACAACCCTGACCCTCGGCCTGTTGATGGCGGCGGTACTCGTCGCCGGGTTGATCTCGCTGCTGCGGATGTAGCCGCGACCAGCCGCGACAAACACGATGTCTCGCACCGCGCGGCCACGCCCACGGCGGGCGTCGGCGAGTAGCATGCGCCTCGGGCAAGGGGGCCAGCACACGTGAACCTCGCGCACATCATCGACGCGCATCCGGCCGAGCACATCGCCATCTACAGCCGCGGGCGGCCCACCACCTATGGCACCCTGCGCGAGCAGGTGGCCCATGTCCGCGGCGGGCTCGCTGCGCTCGGCCTGGCCAAGAGCGACCGGCTGGTGCTGCTGTGTGGCAACGGCCGATACTTCGTCGACCTGTACCTCGCCGCGCTCGGTCTGGGGGTTGTGGTGGTGCCGCTCAACCCGGCCAGCCCTGCCCCGGAGATCGAGCGAGAGGTGAGGGTGGTGGGGGCCAAGGTAGTGGTGGTCGAGCCGTTGGCCGCGGCCGCCTGGCACGAGGTCGACCGTTCCCACGTGCCCTCTGTGCAGCACGTCGTGGCCACCGAAGCGGGCAGCGTCGCCGCCGACTCGACCTTCGACGATCTGCTCGCCGGTCCGACCACGGAAGCGGTCGATGTCGCCGCCGACGAGCTGGCCGTGCTGATCTTCACCAGCGGTACCGCCGGTTCGCCGCGCGCGGCGATGCTGTCGCACGGCAACCTGCTGGCCAACATCGAGCAGGCGACGTCCACCGACGGCATCATGGCCAGCGACGTGGTGTACGGCGTGCTGCCCCTGTTCCACATCTTCGGGCTCAACGTCGTGCTGGGCATGACCCTCGCCGGCGGGGCAACGGTGGTGCTCGTGCAGCGTTTCGATCCGTTCACCGCGCTGGAGACGATCGGCGAGCGAGGGGTGACCGTGATCCCCGGGGCACCACCTATGTGGCTCGCCTTCTGCCACTTCCCCGAGGCTCCCGCCGACGCCTTCGCCAACGTGCGTCTGGCGCTCACCGGCTCGGCGAAGATGCCCGTGGAGGCGATGGAGCGGCTGCAGCAACACTTCCGACTCACCCTGCACGAGGGCTACGGACTCACCGAGGCCGCGCCGATCGTCACCAGTTCGGCGGGCATGCCGGTGAAGTTCGGCTCGGTCGGCAAGGCGCTGGGAGGCATGGAGGTACAGCTGGTCGACGAGCATGGCGAGCCGGCGCTGCAAGGCGATGCCGGCGAGGTGTGGGTGCGTGGCCCGAACGTGTTTCTCGGCTACCTCGACGAGCCGGAGGCGACCGCCCGCGCCCTCACCCCCGACGGCTGGCTACGCACCGGCGACATCGCGGTCACCGACGACGAGGGTTACCTGTACCTCGTCGACCGGGCCAAGGACCTGATCATCGTCAGCGGTTTCAACGTCTACCCGGCCGAGGTGGAAGAGGTGCTGGCCGACCATCCCGATGTCGCCGAGGTCGGGGTGGTGGGCGTTCCCCACCCGCACCACGGCGAGGCGGTGAAGGCATTCGTGGTGCTCAAGCCGGGCGCGTCGGCGCACGAGGACACGCTCATCGCCTGGTGCGGCGAACATCTCGCCCGCTACAAGTGTCCGTCGAAGGTCATCTTCGTCGACGAGTTGCCCAGGAACGTCAGCGGCAAACTGCTGCGCCGCGAACTGACGTGACCACCACGACTGGCGGCGATCGTCTGGGGTACATGCCGGGCATCGACGGCCTGCGCGCCGTGTCGGTGCTGCTGGTGCTCGTGTTCCACGCCGACCTCGGCTGGCTGCCGGGCGGCTTTGTCGGTGTATCGGTGTTCTTCACCCTGTCCGGGTTCTTGATCACCACTCTGTTGGTTGTCGACCTCGAGCGCACCGGCAGGGTGTCGCTGGCAGCCTTCTGGGGGAGGCGCTTTCGGCGCCTGGCGCCGGCCGCGTTGTTGACGGTGGCTGCGGTGGTGGTGTGGGGCCGCCTGGGTGGCCCGATCGGACCCGGGCTGCGCGCCGACGCGCTGAGCGCGGTGGCGAACGTCGCCAACTGGCGCTTCGCCCTCGCCGAGCGTGACTACGCCGACCTGTTCGCCGGGCCGAGTCCGCTTCTGCACTTGTGGTCGTTGGCGATCGAAGAGCAGTTCTACCTGCTGCTGCCGGTGCTGGTGATCGTCGGCTGGCGCTGCGGCCTGCGCCGCCGTGGCCTGGTGGTGGGTTTCGTCAGCGCCGGGTTGCTCAGCCTGCTGGCGGCGGTGCTGACCGACTCGGCGGCACTGGCCTACTACGGCACGCACACACGGATGGTCGAGCTGTTCACCGGCTGCGCGCTGGGCGCGGCACTCGGCGGGCGCCTCACCGATCTCGCTCGCGGGGTGGTGCGCGGTGCCGTCGCTGCCGGAGCCGTCGGTCTGGTCGTGCTGGTGGCGGTGGCCCGCCACGGTTCGCCCGACAGCGCAACCTTGGTGCACGGTGGCCTCGGCGCGCTGAGCCTCGCGTCGGCCGCAGCGGTGCTCGCCGTCGCGGTTCCCGGGCCGCTGGCCGGTGTGCTCGGCTGGTGGCCGTTGCGCCAACTGGGGCGGATCAGCTACGGGGTGTACCTGTTCCACTGGCCGGTGTTCGTCGGTTTCCGCGCCGGCGGACACACCGGCGTGGTGGCGATGGGTCTCGCGACATTGGTCACCGTCGCCCTCGCGGCTGTGTCGTTCGTGCTCGTCGAGATGCCGATCCGCACCCGGCGGTTGCTGCCTGGTCGCGCCGGTGCGGCGGCATATCCGGCAGCGTTGTGCGCGGTCGCGGCCATCGCTGCGCTGATCGCGCCCGTCGACGCCTCCTCCCGCCTCGACTTCGTGCTTGCCGACTCGCCCACGCCGGTGAGCTTCACCCAGCCCAGTACGTCGACCACCTCGGCGATGCCTACGGCGCAGGGCGAGCCAGCGTCTACCGCGGCCGCAACCGAGCCACGCCTGCCGCGCCTGCTGGTGATCGGTGACTCCACCGGGGTCAGCTTGCAGACGGGGTTGTCGAAGGCCGCGGCCGGCACGTTCGACGTGGTCGGCGCGTCGTACATCGCCTGCCCGTTGGTCGCCGCCGTCGCGCTACGCCCGTCACCCGGGGTCGAGCTTGACAGCACCATCTGCCCCGACGCGGACACCGACCTGGCCGCCTTGTTGGACGAGTACGAGATCGATCTCGTGCTCGGCGTGTACAGCCTCACCGAGCAGGTGCCCCAGCGCTATGCCGGCGATTCGCAGTGGTATGCCGCCGGCAGTGATGGCTACCGCGCCCACCACGAGCGGGAGATCGTTCGTCTGCTGGCCGTGCTGCGCGAGCACGATGTGCCGCTGGCACTGCTCGACTCGCCTTACCTGCGCCCGGGCGACGACGAGGACGGGCACCTACCCGAGCAGGTCGACGCGTGGAACGCAGTGATCCGCGGCTGGGATGCGACCTACGACGACGTGTATCGCATCGACTACGCCCGCTGGTTCCCCGAACCCGGCTCCGACGCCGATCGCGAGGCGCGCCCGGACAGCCTGCATCCAACGGTCGCGTTCACCCAGCAGTTGGCGGGCGATCACCTGTTGGCGGCGGTGTCGGCGGTGCTCGACGACTGGTCGGCGCGGTCGGTGCTGTCTGCGCGGTCCGCGCGGTCCGACGGGTAGGCCCCGCCCGGGCGAGGAGCAGTGCTGGCGACGAGGAAGCCGGCGAACAGCACGACCACGCCGGCCAGCAAGGTGACGGCGAAGGCGCGATCCTTGCCCAGGCGACCGGCGAGGGTGCCGCTGGCGCTGAGCACCAGCGTGCCGGCGGCGATGAGCATGTTGCCCGCGGCCAGACGGCGCGGGGCGCTGACCAGCCGCGGCCCGCCGAGCGAGGGCACCCGCCCGCGCCACACCCGCCACGCGCTCCACAACGCGCCGGCGATGATCACCACCGCGGCCACCCCGCTGCCGACGGCGGCGAGCACCCGCGGGGCGACCCCGAACACCTCTTTGCCGGTGGGCAACTCGCCTCCGGCCACCGCCATGCGGGTGGGTGCCACCAGCACCACACCGGTGGCGAATCCGGAGGCCAGCAGCAGCCAGGCGCGCACCTTGTCACCGATGGCCACGCCGGCGAGCAGGTACACCGTGCCCAGTGCGAGCCAGGGCACGTTGAGCACCGCCCCGGCGAGGTAGAAGACGCGGAAGGCAGCCAGGTTCCACCCGTCGGCCTCGGCCCACCACAATGCGCCCGAGCCGAGAGCGAACAACGCCAAGGCAACCGTCCAGGCAGCTTCGTGCGGCCGCCTGCGCCGCAGCCAGCGGTCGAGGGTGTTGGCCGCGAACGCGAGTGCCACCAGTGTGGCCGCGGCGGCGAGGGCGGTGTTCATCGCCGCCCGAGCGTAGGGGGCCGCGGTGCCGATCCGATCACCGCCGTTCGGCCGGAGACCACCGACGGGCTTTGTGAACGCGTGCACGAGTGCCTAACGTGGTCGTCATCATGGGCACCGAACGCACCCGCCGCCGTATCCCCGACGCAACCGTCTCGCGCCTGCCGGTATACCTGCGAATCCTCGGCGAGCAGGCCGACGAAGGCGTCGAAAGCATCTCCTCCGACCGCCTCGCCGAACTGGCCGGGGTGAATGCGGCAAAGGTGCGCAAGGACCTGTCGTACCTCGGCAGTTACGGCACCCGCGGCGTCGGCTACGAGGTGGCCTACCTCGTCTACCAGATCCGCCGCGAGCTGGGCCTCACCCACGACTGGCCGGTGGTCATCGTCGGCGCCGGCAACCTCGGCCAGGCGTTGGCCGGCTACAACGGCTTCGGCGAACGCGGCTTCCCGGTGGCCGGCATCGTCGACGTCGACCCCGCCAAGGTGGGCACCGTGCTCGGCGGCGTGCGCGTGCGGGCCATCGACGAGTTGCCCCAGATCGTGCAGAGCCGGCGGGTGAGCATCGGGGTGGTCGCCACCCCGGCCAGTGCCGCCCAGGACGCAGCCGAGCTGTTGGTGCAGGCCGGTGTCACCTCGATTCTCAACTTCGCTCCGGTGGTGCTCAACGTGCCGGCCGGGATCGAGACACGCAAGGTCGACCTGGCCGTCGAGCTGCAGATCCTCAGCTACCACGAACAGCGCCGCACGACCACGGCTGCCGGCGCTGCGGGTGGTGCGCCCAAGTCGGCGAGCGCCTAGTGTTGGAGCACCCATGAGCTTCATTCCGCGGAGACCGCGCCGATGAGCATCGTCGTCATCGGGGTCAACCATCGCACTGCGCCGATCGACTTCCTCGAGCGCGTCGCGGTGTCGGGTGAAGCGCTGCGCAAGGCGGTCGTCGGCCTGGCCGCGCGCCACAACATCCGCGAGGCGGCGGTGCTCAGCACCTGCAACCGCACCGAGGTGTTCGCCGTCGCCGAGAAGTTCCACGGCGCCTATGCCGACATCCGCGACTTCTTCTGCGAGCTGGGCGCGGTGGCCCCCGACGAGCTGCACCCGCACCTCTACAGCCAGCACGACGAGGCGGCCGTCGCCCACCTGTTCGAGGTTGCCGCCGGCCTCGATTCGGCGGTGCTCGGCGAGAGCGAGATCCTCGGCCAGGTGCGCCAGGCGTGGGAGACCGCTCAGGCCGAGGGAGGCACCAAGGCCACGCTCAACCTGCTCTTCCGCCACGCGCTCGAAACGGGCAAGCGCGCCCGCACGGAGACATCCATCGGCAGGCACACCGCCTCGGTCAGCCATGCCGCAGTCGAGATGGCCACCGAGCGGCTGGGCAGCCTCGTCGGCCGCCGGGTGCTGGTGGTGGGCGCGGGCGAGATGGGTGAGGGTGTCGCCGTTGCGCTGGTGGGTGCCGGGGCGACGAAGATCACCGTCACCAACCGCACCGAGGAGCGGGCGATGCAGCTCGCCCAACGGGTCGGTGGCGAGATCGTGCCCTTCGCCGCGCTCGCCGATGCGTTGCAGAGAGCCGACGTGCTGCTCACCTGCGCCGGGGCGACTGCCCCGATCGTCGACCACGAGTTGGTTGCCGCGGCACGGGCCGATGCCCCTGGGCCGCTGCTGATCGTCGACATCGCCGTACCGCGCGCCGTCGCCGGCGA
>CAUJEE010000177.1 GCA_963169215.1 Actinomycetota bacterium | reverse complement strand
CTGCACCGCCGACAACCCGGTCAACTGACGCACCTGCACATCAGTCAGCAACGAAGGACGACGAACCACACCAGAAGCCATACCTCATCATCGCACACCACCGACCAATTCCGAGACATCCCTACTAGCCGCCGACCAGCTCGCCGCCGTCACCCACGACGGTGGTAGCGCGCGCATCATCGCCCCGGCCGGATCGGGCAAGACCCGCGTGCTCACCGAGCGCGCCCGACACCTGGTGCGCCAGTGGCGCGTACCCCCCTCGGCGCTCACGCTGATCGCGTTCAACAAGCGCGCCCAGGAGGAAATCGTCGCGCGCACCACCGACTTGCCCGGCCTGCAGGTGCGCACGCTCAACTCGCTCGCGCTGGCGGTGCTCAACGGCACCCCTCCGTTCGCGCGCCGCGGGCAACGGCTGAACACGATCGAAGAGCCGGAAGTGCGGCGCATGATCGGGCGGATGGTGAAGTTCCCGCGGGTGCGCAACGCCGACCCGGTGGCCACCTGGATCGAGGCGCTGGCTCTCGCCCGTCTGGGGTTGCTACCCCCCGACGCGGTCGAAGCGCGCTACGAGGGCGACGTCGACGGCTTCGCCGAGGTGTTCCCCCGCTACCGCGCCGCGCTGGCCGAGGCGGGCACCGTCGACTACGACGAGCAGGTGTTCGCCGCGCTCGAGTTGCTGCTGCGCGACCCCGCGGCGCGCGCTGGCGCGCAGCGTGCCTGCCGAGTGCTGCTCGTCGACGAGTTCCAAGACCTAACCCCGGCGCACCTGCTGCTGGTGCGCCTGCTGGCCGGTGCCGAGGGCGCGGTGTTCGGCGTCGGCGACGACGACCAGACGATCTACGGCTACAACGGTGCCGACCCGGCGTGGTTGATCGACTTCGCCGACATCTTCCCCGGTGCGGGCGACCATCCGTTGGAAGTCAACTACCGCTGCCCGCGCGGCATCGTCGCCGCGGCCGGCACGCTGTTGCGTCACAACCACCGCCGGGTGGCCAAGACCGTGCGCGCCGCGCGCACCGACCACGACGGCTTCTCCGTCGCCCCGGCCACCGGCGACCCGGTGACGGTGACGGTGCAGGCCGTCACCACCGCGCTCACTGCCGGCGCTGCGACCACCGACATCGCCGTGCTCACCCGCGTGAACTCGTTGCTCGCGCCGGTGCAGGTGGCCCTCGGTGCGCAGGGCGTCGCCACCAACGGTGGCGTGGGCCGCGAGTTCGTCGAGCGCACGGCCGTGCGGGCGACGCTGGCCTGGCTGCGCCTGGCCTGCACGCAGGGCGACCTCGACACCGCAGACGTGGGCGAGGCGCTGCGTCGGCCGTCGCGCTCGTTGCACCCACGGGTGGCCGAGTGGGTGGGCGAACAGCGCTCGGTGGCGGCGATGCGACGTCTGGCCGAGCGGGTGAACAACGACAAGGATGCGGCGCGGGTGGGCGAGTTCGCCGACGACATCGGCCGGCTGGCCGGCATCGTCGAGGCCAAAGGCACCACTGTGCAGGTGCTGACCGCGCTGCGCGACACAGTCGGTCTCGCCGGCAGCATCGCCAAGCTCGACCTGCACCGTCAGGGGATGAACCGCGCCGCGCAGAACGACGACCTCACCGCTCTCGCCCAATTGGCACTGCTGCAGCCCGATCCGCGCCGCTTCGAGGGATGGCTACGCGCTGCGCTCGGCCGCCCCCGCGACGCGGCAGGAGTGACCTTGGCGACGGTGCACCGGGTAAAGGGGCAGGAGTGGCCGATCGTCGTCGTCCATCACGCCGACGCCGACCAGTTCCCCCATCGCCTGGCCGAAGACATCGAGGAGGAGCGGCGCCTGTTCCATGTGGCGATCACCCGCGCCGGGCGCGACGTGCTGGTAGTGCCCAGCGATCGGCCGTCGCCGTTCATCGCCGAGTGCAGCAGCGAACCACCACCACGACCGCGCCAGCCGGCGGCGACGACCGCGCC
This sequence comes from Actinomycetota bacterium, assembly GCA_963169215.1. Lineage (GTDB taxonomy): Bacteria > Actinomycetota > Acidimicrobiia > Acidimicrobiales > Ilumatobacteraceae > UBA668. The sequence goes on along the minus strand of CAUJEE010000177.1, from coordinate 2,354 downwards.
GCACGGTGTAGGTGGGGGTGTAGGTGGGGCTGTAGGTGGGGCCTGCACACCCGGCGCGGCCCCATCACGCCGCACCACGGGCACCGGCGCCGCACCTGCCACCAAGCCCGGCGACGGGCTGTCGGCAGCCGACGCCACCCTGTTCGCCGCACTGCGCGAATGGCGCCGCCACGTCGCGGCCGGCAAGCCCGCCTACACGGTGCTGTCCGATCGCACCCTGCACGATCTGGCCGAGGCTCGGCCCGCTTCGCTCGACGCGCTCGCGGCGGTGCGCGGCATCGGCCCGGCCAAGCTGGCGCAGTACGGCGCTTCGCTGCTCGATCTGATTGCTGCCCAGACCTGAGCGCGACTCAAAACGCCGACAGCCACGCGGCCGCGTTGGCCCCCAGCGCGCCGACGTAGTAGCCACCCTCCTGCAGCACCACCGTCGGCAGGCCGAGCGCGGCCACCAGCGCGCCACAGCGGGCGAACCCCTTGGTGGTGAGCGCAAGATCGCAGATCGGGTCGAGTTCGTAGGTGTCGAGCCCCAGCGACACCACCAACAGGCCGGGCCGCTGGGCAGCGATCTGCTGGCAGGCCCGCTCCAGCACCTTGAGGTAGCTGTCGTCGTCGGTGCGCGCCGGAAGCGGATGGTTGTCGTTGAAGCCGCGACCGCGGCCAACGCCTACCTCGTCGGCAAACCCGACGGTGAACGGGTAGGCGCGCGCCGGGTCGCCGTGCAGCGACACGTAGTGCACGTCGCCGCGGTCGTAGAAGATCTGCTGCGTGCCGTTGCCGTGATGGAAGTCGACATCGAGAACGGCGACACGCAATCCTGTGACCGCCGCGGCATGGTGGGCGGCGATGGCCGCGTTGTTGAAGAAGCAGTAGCCGCCGTACAGCGCGTGTGTGGCGTGGTGGCCAGGAGGCCGACACAGCCCGTAGGCCGCGCGCTCGCCGTCGAGCACCAGCGCAGTGGCCGTGAGCGCGATGTCGACCGACCCGCGCGCCGCGGCGTAGGTTCCCTCGGTGATCGGCGTGGTGGTCTCGAAGCACCAGTAGCCGAGGCGTCCTTCGATCGCCTGCGGCTCGGCCGCAGGTGTCATCCCGGCGCGCAACCCGCCCATCGCGAACACGTCGGGCACAACGTCGCGGGTGCCCGGGTGCCGCTCGTTGAACTGCAGCCAGGCACCTTCCAAGAACCGCGCGAGGCCGGGGTGATGCACGGCGTCGATGTGCTCCACCCCCCAATGCCGGGGCGCGACGAAGTCGTGGCCGCCAGCAGCCTTCAGCGCGTCACGGATCGCGTCGACCCGGCCGGGGTGCTCGCGAGGCGACTGCGCCGCGCCACCCTCGACCTCGGCCAGCGGCGAATGCAGGCGATGCGTGTCGGAGTCGACTACCTTCATCGCCCCAGGCTGGCACAAACGCCGACACCGTCGCAGCAGGAAGTGACAGGACGGCCCGCCTCCCCGCTCTCGACCGGTACGACCACGACACCGCGCAACGGAGGATCCAGATGAATCGTCACACCACCCTCGCATCCGCCGGCGCCGCCTTGCTGCTGGCGCTCACCGCCTGCAGCAGCGACGGCCACAAGGCGCAGCCGAGTTCGAGCGGGGGCGCCGGAACGACAGTTCCCGGCGAGGCCACCGTTCCCGGCGAATCGACCGTTCCCGCCGGCACGATCCCTCCCGGGCTGACCGAGATGGGCAGTTGTCATGTGAAGGTGGAGGGCGATGTCACCGCCGAGTGGACATCGCCCGGCGGGATGAGTGCCGTCGGCTATGGACCATGGACGCCGCCCAGCGCAGGGACGATCGCCGGACTGCCGATGGACGAGACGTTCTTCATCCTCAATTGTGTGGGTGAGGGTACGAATTCGCTCAACTTCATGCCCAACACAGGAATCGGCATCCCGATGCAGCCGGCCACGTACGTGATCCAGCCGGCAAGCAACGCGTTCGGCACGAGCGAGGATGGACAGATCACGATCATTGTCGGGTTCGACGGTCCCGCCGGCACCACCAACTGGGGCCCGAGCGAGCCAGGCGAGCTGGTGATCACCGCGTTCGACGCCGACCACATCGCCGGCACGTTCCGCATCCCGATCACCGACGTGCTGGCCACGCTCACCGGCGCGAGCATGGGCAACGCAGTGATCACCGGCGAGTTCGACTACCAGAACCCCAACTGACCGCGCCGGTGGCGCGGGCTGCGCCGGTGGCGCGCCGGTCAGGCAAGTTCGAGTTGCTCGGCCAGGTACAGCTCGCGGCACTTGGCCCGCTGCAGCTTGCCGGAGGAGGTCTTGGGCAGCGTGCCCGCCTTCACCAGCATCACGTCGCGCGGTGGCAGACCGCACACGTCGAGCGTGC
>CAUJEE010000176.1 GCA_963169215.1 Actinomycetota bacterium | reverse complement strand
CAGGTCGAGGTTGAACGGGTCGCCGTACTCGTAGGGCTTGGTGTCGTAGTCGCGCTCGTGCCCGTGGCCCACCCGCTCGACCTGGTGACGACCAGCCTTGTCCTTGGCCAGCTTGGCGAACAGGTCGCGCAGCGCGTTGTTGCCGATACGGCGCAGCGCCTTCGGGGTCAGCTCGAGGCGCCCCTCCTTCTGGCGGATGAGGCCGCTCTCCTCGAGCATCCTGGTGAGTTCGGCGAGCTTGTCGAGCGACCGGGCCGCGTCGTCGCCGAGCAGGTCGCGCACCCGGTCGAGGTCGGCCTCGGCCAGTTGCGCCGGACTGGTGGCGCTGCGCAGCAACTGCTCGAGCCGGTCGAGTTCGCCCAGATCCTGCATCGTCTGCATCGCCTGATCGAAGCCGATGCCCTCCTCGCCGCGGAACTCCTGCCCCTTGCCCCAGCCGAGGCGCGGGAACATCTGCTGCAGGTTCTGGCCGAGTTGGTCGACCTGCCAGCGCAGATCCATGTCGTCGAGCAGTTGCTCGCTGAGCTGTTGCAGCTGGGCACGCTGCTCGGGCGTCATCGAGTTGAGCATCTGCTGCATCGCCGCCATGCGCTGGGCGATCTGCTCGAGCAGTTCCTCCAGCGTCTGCGGGTTCTCCGGGAAGAAGTCGCCGAACTGCTGCATGAACTGCTCGAAGCCCGGGTCTTCGCCGCGACGGTGCTTGTCGATCATCTCGTTGAGCGCGGCCATCATGTCCTTCATCCGGGCCGTGTCCTGCGGAGTCATGTTCTGCATCGCCGACGACATCTGATCGACGGCCTGCTGCATCAGCTGTTGGCGCAGCTTGTCGAGCAGCTGTTCAAAGCGCTGCTGTGCCTCGCGGCTCTCGAAGTCGTAGGCCTGCAGTTCGCGCACCTGGCCGGCGAGGTCGTCGGGCAGCATGTCGAGGCGGAAATTGCGCTCGGCGGCTGCGTCACGGGCCGACTGCGTACGGCGATCGTCGCCGCTGCGTTCGGCGTCGCGCACGGCCTGCTCGATCGCGTGACGCTCCTCGTCGACGATGTCGGCGAGCGCATCGGCCACCTCGCTGTAGACGCCACCGAGGTCGTAGCGATCGAGGATGTCTTCGCGCCGGTCGCGCAATTGGTCGAGCAGGTCGCGCAGGCCTTGGATGCGCTCGCCGTGCTGGTCGCGCAAGCCCTGCTGCATCATCCGTCGCAGGGCGTTGTGCACGTCACCGTGGTACAGCAGATCGTCGGCGATCTGGTCGAACAGCCCCTCGGCGTCGAGGTCGAACCCCTTCTGCGTGCCGTCCCAACGCGAGTAGGTGAACCGCGGCGCCATGACCGCAACCTAGCCCTCCGCCGGGTCATCGGGCTCTCGCCGCCTTACCGCGCCGTGAACAGCTTGTGAATTCACTCACGAGCGGCCCGGAACAGTGCTAGGATCGTGCGTGATGCGTGTCCCCCGCACCTTCGCCTTCGTCGACCTCTCCGGGTTCACGAACTACACCGCAGCCTTCGGCGATGACGCCGCCGGGCGAATCCTCGGCGCGTTTCGTTCGATCACCCGCGAGATCGCCAGCGAGCGTGGGGTGCGCATCGCCAAGTGGCTCGGTGACGGCTGCATGATCGTGTCGGTCGACCAGACCGCTTGCATTGCGTTCGCGCTCGAGCTCGAGTACCGCGCCAGCGAAGTCTGTGCTCCGCTGTCGCTGCGTGTGGGCATCGCCACCGGACATGCGCTGCTGTTCGAGGGTGACGACTACATCGGCTCGGCGGTCAACATGGCGGCCCGCCTGTGCGATGCCGCGGGACCCTTCGAGGTGCTTCTGCCGACGATGCAGATAGAGCGCTTGCCCGAGGGCATTACGGCCAGCCCGCATGGCGATCTCGATCTCCGTGGCTTCCCCGGCCCGGTGTCGGTGGTGGAGTTGAGCGGGCGCCCGAAGCTGTCGGCCAGCACCGACACGGGTGAGCTGTGGACCCGCAGCCCGTTCCTGTCCTGACCGATCCATCGCCGCACCGCATCTCGCGTGGCGTCGTCGTCGTATCCCGCGGCGAACGATTGCTCGACGACCTCGCCTTCGCCGCCGAGATCGGCCTGACTCATGTTCGTCTCGACGCGCCATGGGCACGAGCGCAGCCGAAGGCCGCGATCGTCGACGGCGGCGTGATCGAGGAGTTGGTTGCCGCGCTCACTGCGGCTCGCGATCTGGGGCTCGAGCCGTGGCTACGTCTGTTGCCACCCGACCTGCCGCACTGGTTCCTCGACGAGGGCGGTTTCACCGACCCGGCGACCGCGGCCCGCTGGTGGCCGCGCTGGGTCGAGACAGTGGCCGAGCGCGTCGGCGACATCGTCGGCGGCTGGGTGCCACTGGCCGCGCCGTTCGGGCTCGTCACCCGCTTCGCGCCCACCGATGCGCGCCAACAGGGCGAGATCATGCACACCTTGATCGTCGCCTGGCGCGATGCCTGGCGCATCCTGCGCGGCGGGCCGCCGGTGGCCACCGCCCTGGACGTCGCCGGCGAGCTGCCGACGGGGCCGACGCAAGAACATCTCGACGACGCCCGGCGACGTGAGCGCATGCGCTGGAACGTCTGGCTTGACGGCCTTCTCGACGGCACCGTACGCATCCCTGGCCGAGGGCCCACGAACGTGCCCGATCTGGCCGGCGCCTGCGACGTGCTCGGCATCGCCGTGCGCGAGCAGGTGGGCAGCGCCCTCCATCGCTGCGCCGAGCAGGGTCCGGTGCGCCCGCTGGCGGTCACCTTCGCTCTATCCGGGAGCAGCGACAGCGAGGCGGCGCAGGCGGTGACGAAGATGCGCGGCGACCTGGCGGAGGTGACATCGAGCCTCACCATCACCGCCGTGACTGCCAGCCCGTTCGTCGACGACCCCGACCACCCCGATCGCTTGGGCCTGGCCACCGCGTCTCGTCGGCTGAAGGACGCCGGCGAGGCGTTCGTCGCACCACCGTGAGCCGCGGTACTCGTGCCGAAAGCCTTCATTGCCACAAGTGTCGACTTGGGTAAAGATGCGACCATGACGCACATCGACCACACCCCACCCGGCCGCGCCTGCTGGATCGACCTCGGCTCGCCCGACCCGGCCGCCTCGGCAAGCTTCTACTCCGGCTTGTTCGGCTGGAGGGTGATCGACCTCGGGCCGGAGGCCGGCGACTACCGCATGTGCGAACTCGACGGGCGCTCGGTGGCCGGCCTCGGGCCACAGCAGAACGCCGACGCTCCGCCCTACTGGGCCACCTACTTCGGTGTCGAGTCGGTTGAACAGACCCTGAGCAAGGTCGAGAGCGCCGGTGGTGCAGTGTTCATGCCGGCGATGGACGTGATGGAACATGGACGCATGGCCCTCGCTGCCGATCCGACGGGGGCGGTGTTCTCCGTGTGGCAACCGCTCGAACACAAGGGCGTGGGGGTGCACAGCGTGCTCGGCACGTTGTGCTGGAGCGAATTGCTCACCCGCGACACGGCCCGTGCCGGGCAGTTCTACACGGACGTGTTCGGCTGGGAGGCCGAGCACATGGCGGAGATGAACTACACCATCTTCAAGCTCGCCGGCGAGCAAGTGGGTGGGATGATGGCGATAGGCGCCGACATGCCCGCCGACATGCCCGCCAATTGGTCGGTGTACTTCTACACCGAGGACATTGCCGGCACTGCGGCCGGGGCCACGACTCTGGGCGCGACGGTGATCGTGCCGCCCACCCCGATCGAGGGTGTCGGCCAGTTCGCGGTGATCGCCGACCCGCAGGGTGCGGTGTTCAATCTGCTGCAACCGGCCTGACCGGCTGCTCGACGCGGACAACTGGCCCGCGGCGGGCCGTCAGCGGGCCCGGTAGGTCGCCGCGCCCGAGGCGGAAGCGGCATCCTTGTTCAGCCGCTTCGACAGGTGCAGACCCTCCAGCACGAACTCGACCGCCGCCGCGATCGCAGCCGGTGACTCATCATTGCCGGCCAACCGGCGTACCGCCTCGCGCAGTGCCGGCACATCCTCCACCAACCGGGCCAGCTCGACCGAGGGCACGTCGTCGCCGGTGTGCACGATCGTCCCTTCCTCGAACGCGGGAAGCACGTCGGCCACCACCTGGAAGGGCACGAGATCCTTGAACACGGTGAGCACTGCCGCCCGCAGCAGGTTCTCCAGGATGGTGCCCTCGCGACCATCCTCCAGCGACTCGATCTCGATCTTCCCGCTCGACGACGCGGCGAGGGCGGCTAGATCGCACACCCGCGGCACCACGGCGCGTTCGCCGGCACGCAGCCCGCGCCGCAGGGCGTTGGCGCCCAGCACCTCGAGGTTGCTCACCGACAGGCGCACGCTCACCCCGCTGCGCTGGTTGACATGGTGACTGCTGCGCGCCAGGTGGCTGAAGGTGGCCACCACCTGCTCGATGTAGTGCGGGATGTTCACCGTCACGTCGCCCACCGAAGCGGGGCGGGCCTCCTGGCGCATGATCGCCGTCTCGGTCTCGGTGTCGAGCGGGTAGTGGGTGCGAATCTGGCTGCCGAAACGATCCTTCAGCGGGGTGATGATGCGACCGCGGTTGGTGTAATCCTCCGGATTGGCGCTGGCCACCAACAGGACATCGAGCGGCAGGCGCACCTTGTAACCGCGGATCTGCACATCGCGCTCCTCGAGCACGTTGAGCAGGCCGACCTGTATGCGCTCGGCCAGATCAGGCAGCTCGTTGATCGCGAAGATGCCGCGGTTGGTGCGCGGCACGAGGCCGTAGTGCAGGGTGAGCTCATCCGACAGGTAGCGGCCCTCGGCCACCTTGATCGGGTCTACCTCGCCGACCAGATCGGCGATCGAGGTATCGGGTGTAGCCAACTTCTCGCCGAACCTGGTGTCGCGATGCACCCAGTCGACGGGCGTGGCGTCACCCAGCTCGGCGACGAGGTCACGGGCGTGGCGGCTGGTCGGGTGGTAGGGATCGTCGTTGATCTCGCTGCCGGCGACGATCGGCATCCACTCGTCGAGCAGACCGGTGAGCGAGCGGATGATGCGAGTCTTGGCCTGCCCTCGTTCGCCGAGGAAGATCACGTCGTGCCCGGCGAGAAGGGCATTCTCGAGCTGCGGCATCACCGTGTGCTCGTAGCCCATCACCCCTTCGAACAGCGGCCGACCGGCAGCGATGCGCTCGACCGCGTTGCGCCTGATCTCCTCCTTGACGGGCAGCGATACCCACCCAGAAGCCCGCAATTCACCGAGAGTCGTTGCCCGCAGCACCATGCCCGGACCCTACCAACAAGGGCCAGGCTGCATCCGGCGGGTCCGAGCCTCTACGCTCGGCACTGTGGAACTGAGCGGCACGTGGCTCGCCTGTACGGCTGACGACGAGGTGCGGCGTGAGGGCGTGTCGCTCGGCTACGACGACTCGGCGTGGACGCCATTGGCGGTCCCCGGCCACTGGCAGCGCAACCCGCAGTTCGCCGCCAGCGACGGCCCGCTGTTGTACCGCCACCACTTCACGATCGCCGCAACACCGCCGGGCCGACGGCAGTTCGTCACCCTCGACGGCGTGTTCTACCAGGCCGACGTCTGGCTCGACGGGGCGTACCTCGGCGATCCGGAGGGCTACTTCTTCCCGCACACGTTCGACATCACCGACCTGCTGCGCCTGGGAGACGACCACGTGCTGGCGATCGAGGTGCAGTGCAGCCGGCAGCGCTCTGCCACCAAGCGGAACATCACCGGCGCCCTGCAGCACTCCGACGTGATCGACCCGGCATGGAACCCGGGAGGGTTGTGGCGGCCGGTGCGCATCGAGGAGACCGGGCCAGTGCGTATCGATCGCTTGCGGGTGCTGTGCCGAGACGCGAACGATGCCCGGGCACACCTGCGCCTGCATGCCCGGCTCGACGCCGACCGGTCGCGGCCGGTGGTAATCCGCACCGCGGTGGAGGGGCGGGTGGTGTGGGAGGAGACGCGTTCACTGGCCCACGGGCTGAACGAGGTCGACTGGAACGTCGACGTGAACGACCCGGAGCTGTGGTGGCCGTGGTCGCTCGGTGCACAGGTGCTCACCGAGGTGGAGGTGACGGTGCTGTCGGAGGGGGTGGCCAGCGACGGCCGCCGGGTGCGCACGGGGCTGCGTGAGATCGCCTTGCAGGACTGGACGTTCACGGTCAACGGCGAGCGGATGTTCGCCAAGGGGGCCAACCTCGCCCCCACCCGTGCCGCCCTCGCTGATGCCACTCCCGCCGAGGTTCGTCGCGATGTAGAGCTCGCGCGCGACGCCGGACTCGACCTGGTGCGGGTGAACGGCCACATCGGACGCCCCGAGCTGTACGACGCGGCAGACGAGCTGGGAATGCTCGTGTGGCAGGATTTTCCGTTGCAGTGGAGCTATGCGCGCACCGTGCGCAAGGAGGCAGTGCGCCAAGCCCGCGAGGCGGTCGACCTGCTCGGCCATCACCCCAGCATCGCAGTGTGGTGCGCGCACAACGACCCGCGAACCACCACCACCGACCGCGCCGGGGCAGCCGCGCCCTCCATTGTGCGCGAGATACTCACCCAGCAGGCCCCCACATGGAACAAGTCGATCCTCGATCGCTGGGTGAAGCGGGCGCTCGAGTCGGCCGACGAGACCCGCACGGTGATCGCCCATAGCGGCGTCGCCCCCCATCCGCCCCTGTTCGACGGCACCGACAGCCACCTGTTCTTCGGCTGGTACCACGGCGAGACAGCCGACTTCGACGGTTTCGCCGCAGCAATGCCGCGGATGGTGCGCTTCGTCGGCGAGTTCGGCGCACAGTCGGTGCCCGACAGCGACGACTTCATGAACCCCGAGCGGTGGCCCGAGCTCGACTGGCAGCACCTCGCCGAGCACTACGGGCTGGCGATCGACCCGATCGCACGCCACGTGCCGCCCTTCGCCTACGACGACTTCGCTTCCTGGAAGCGAGCCACCCAGCAACACCAGGCCGAGGTGTTACGCCACCAGATCGAGAGCCTGCGGCGGCTGAAGTACCAGCCCACGGGCGGCTTCTGCTTCCTCGCGCTCAACGACCCGGCGCCCGCCATCGGCTGGGGAGTGCTCGACCACGAGCGGCACCCGAAACTGGCGTACGCCGCCGTCGTCGAAGCGTGCCGACCGGTGATCGTCGTCGCCGACCGGCTACCCAACACGGTCACTGCCGGCGGCCACCTCGCCCTCGACGTGCATGTGGTCAGCGATCTGCGCAAGGCGTTGCGCGAAGTGCGGTGCACGGCCACGCTGCGTTGGCCGGGGGGTCTCCACCAGTGGGCGTGGGTCGGCGATGTGCCCCCCGACTCGTGTGTCAGGGTGGGCACTGTGCAGTTCGTCGTGCCCGACGCCCCCGGCGAGCTGTGGCTCGACCTCATCGTCGAACACCCAGCCGTAGCCGTCACCAATCGCTACACGGCAACACAAGTGACCACGACCGGAGAAGACAAGGCGCTCACGCCCTGAACCGTCGAACGATCAGCTCTGGCTGATCAGCTTGCGGTTCTTGAACTTGGCCTTGAGATAGTCGCGATTCATCAGCGCGATGAAGTCGATGCTGATGCTCTTCGGGCAGGCCGCCTCGCATTCGCCGTGGTTGGTGCACGAGCCGAAGTGCTCGTCCATCGTCTCCACCATCGCCTCCACCCGGCTCCAGCGCTCGGCCTGACCCTGCGGCAGCAGGTTGAGATGGCTCACCTTGGCCGCGGTGAACAGGTTGGCCGCACCGTTGGGGCAGGCGGCGACGCACGCGCCGCAGCCGATGCACTCGGCCGCGTCCATCGATGCATCGGCGACCGGCTTGGGCACCGGGATGATGTTCGCGTCGGGAGCGCCACCGGTGTTGGCGGTGATGAAGCCACCCACCTCGATGATCCGGTCGAGCGGCGAACGGTCGACCATCAGGTCTTTCACCACCGGAAAGGCGGTGGCGCGCCACGGTTCGATCACGATCGTGTCGCCGCTCTTGAACTTGCGCATGTGCAACTGGCAGGTGGCCGTGCCGCGCTGAGGGCCGTGTGCCTGACCGTCGATCATCAGCGAGCACGTGCCGCAGATGCCCTCACGGCAGTCGTGGTCGAAGGTGATCGCCTCCAGGCCTTCGGCGATCAGCTTCTCGTTGAGCACGTCGAGCATCTCCAGGAACGACGCCTCATCGCTGATCGCGTCGATGCGATAGCTCTCGAAGTGGCCGGGGTCGGCGGGGCCGCTCTGACGCCAGATCTTCAGGGTCAGGTCTTGCAACTGATGGCTCACGGGCGTGCTCCAACTGTAGGGATTGTCTGCGCGAAGCGAGTCCGAACGAGCTTCGCGAGTGAGGCATTGATACGGCTGCTCACGGGCGTGCTCCAACTGTAGGGATTGTCTGAGCGAAGCGAGTCCGAACGAGCTTCGCGAGTGAGGCATTGACACGTCTGCTCATTTGTAGCTCCGCTTCGCGAGGTGGACGGCTTCGAACTCGAGTTCTTCCTTGTGGCGAACGGCCTGCATCGGGTCACCCGACCACTCCCACGCGGCCACATGGGCGAAGTTGTCGTCGTCGCGGGCTGCCTCACCCTCGTCGTCCTGGTACTCGGCGCGGAAGTGACCACCGCAGCTCTCGTTGCGCTCGAGTGCGTCGCGGCACATCAGCATGCCCAGCTGGAAGAAGTCGTCGACCCGCCCCGCCTTCTCCAGCGTCTGGTTCACCGAAGCGCCGTTGCCGGTGACGCGCAGGTCGCGCCTGAACTCCTCGTACAACGCGGGGATGTCGGCGAGGGCCTGCTGCAGCCCTTCGGCGGTGCGCTCCATGCCGCACTTGTCCCAGATGATCTTGCCCAGCTCGCGGTGGAACCAGTCGGGCGAGCGACTGCCACGCACATCGAGGTAACCCTGGAAGCGAGCACGGGCCTCCTCCTCGGCGGCGGTGAACGCGGGGTGGTCGGTGCCCGGCACCGGCTGGTTGAGCATCGGGGCCAGGTAGTTACCGATGGTGTAGGGCAGCACGAAGTAGCCGTCTGCCAGGCCCTGCATCAGCGCCGAGGCACCGAGGCGGTTGGCGCCGTGATCGGAGAAGTTGGCCTCGCCGGCCGCATACAAGCCGGGCACGGTGGTCATCAACTCGTAGTCGACCCACAGCCCACCCATCGTGTAGTGGCTGGCCGGGTAGATGCGCATCGGCACGTCGTAGGGATTCTCGCCGGTGATGCGCTCGTACATGTCGAACAGGTTGCCGTAGCGCTCCTTCACCACGTCCTTGCCGAGGCGACCGATGGCGTGGGAGAAATCGAGGTACACACCGTTCTTCAGCGGTCCCACTCCGCGGCCGCTGTCGACGGCGCGCTTGGCAGCACGCGACGAGATGTCGCGGGGAGCGAGGTTGCCGAAGCTCGGATAGAGGCGCTCGAGGTAGTAGTCGCGCTCGTGCTCGGGGATCTCGTGCGCCGGGCGACCGTCGCCCTCCTGCAGCGGCACCCACACCCGCCCATCGTTGCGCAGCGACTCGCTCATCAGCGTGAGCTTCGACTGCGTGTCGTCGGCTTGTGGGATGCAGGTGGGATGGATCTGCGTGTAGCACGGGTTGGCGAAGTAGGCACCTTTGCGGTGCGCCCGCCAGGCGGCGGTGACGTTGCAGTTCATTGCATTGGTCGAGAGGAAGAACGCGTTGCCGTAGCCACCGGTGGCGAGCACGGTGGCATGGCCGGCGTGTGAGCGCACTTCGCCGGTGACCAGGTCGCGTGTGACGATGCCGGCGCAGCGGCCGTCGACGGTGACCACGTCGACCAGCTCGACACGGTTCCACAGCTTCACCGCGCCGAGGCCGATCTGGCGGGCGAGTTGTTGGTACGCGCCGAGCAGCAGCTGCTGACCGGTCTGCCCACGGGCGTAGAACGTGCGCTGCAACTGGGCGCCGCCGAAGCTGCGCGTATCGAGCAGGCCGCCGTACTCGCGGGCGAAGGGCACACCCTGCGCCACCATCTGGTCGATGATGTTGACGCTCACCTCGGCCAGGCGGTGGACGTTGGCCTCGCGGGCACGGAAGTCGCCGCCTTTCACCGTGTCGTAGAACAGACGGTGGATGCTGTCGCCGTCACCGCGATAGTTCTTGGCTGCGTTGATGCCGCCTTGCGCCGCGATGGAGTGCGCGCGCCGCGGCGAGTCGTGGAAGGTGAACACCTCGACGTCGTACCCGAGTTCGGCCAGGGTGGCCGCAGCGGACGCGCCGGCCAGGCCGGAGCCCACCACCAGCACCTTGAACTTGCGCTTGTTGTTGGGGTTGACCAACTTCATGTCGGCCTTGAAATTGTCCCACTTGTCCGCCATCGCGCCGGCGGGGGTCTTGCTCTGCAGCTTGTCGCTCATCTCGCTCGTCCTCTCACTCGCCCACGATCCCGGCCAGCACGGCGATCGGGAAGGAGACGTTGCCGACCACGATGAGCGTGGCGAACGCGATCGCGATGTAGCGCCGCCAGGCCTTGAACTTGGGGTTGTTCCAGCCCATCGACTGGAAGACGCTCCACACGCCGTGGTACAGGTGGGTGCCCAGCGCGATGTTGGCGATGACGTAGAGCACGGCCACCGGCACCCGCTCGAAGCTGCGCACCACGTTGCCATAGGCGTCGCCGCGCACGAACTCACCGTCGGCTGCACTGGTGCCGGTGGCGTTCCACCAGCCCCAGGTGAGATCGGCGAGGTGCCAGAAGACGAACAGGAACACGATCACGCCGGTGGCGCGCATCGTGCGGCTGGCGAAGTTGGCCACTTGGTAGTCGCGCGGGCTCTGGTACTTCACCGAACGCGCCTCGCGGTTCAGCTTGGTGAGCGTCGCCGCGGCGTGCACGTGCAGCAGCACGGCGGCGATCAGGCCACCGCGCAGCAGCCACAGCGCCACGGTGCGGGGAAGGATCGGCACCAGCACCTCGCGCAAGAACTCGGCGTAATGGATGAAGTCCTCGGCCCC
>CAUJEE010000175.1 GCA_963169215.1 Actinomycetota bacterium | reverse complement strand
TGCCCCTTGCCGTCGTAGCCGAGGCGGGCGGTCTTCAGGATCGCCGGGAAGGTGATGTCGAGAGCGTGATCGATGTCGTCGTCGGTGCGGATCGCCATGTAGGGCCCCACCGGCACGCCGATGTCGGCCAAGAACTGCTTCTCGGCGATGCGGTCCTGACAAGTGGCGATCGCTTCCGGTGAGGGCCGCACGACGGTGGCCTCGGCCAGGCGGGCCAACGACTCGGCCGGCGGGTTCTCGAACTCGGTGGTGACCACGGCGCAGGTGGTGGCCATCCGCGCCAGCGCGTCGGGGTCGTCGTAGGCGGCGACGAGATGAACGTCGGCCACACGACCGGCAGGGGCGAGCGGGTCGGGATCGAGCACGGTGGTGCGGTAGCCGATCTGGTGCGCGGCCAGGGCGAAGTACCACCCCAGTTGTCCGCCGCCGAGCACACCGAGCATCGCCGGTGGGGTGATCGCCTCGCTCCGGCTCATGCCGGAGGGAGGGTGCTGGTGGCCGCCTGGTGGTGGCGGGCACTGCGATACTCGGCCAGCTTGCCGGCCAGCACCGGATCGTCGGCGGCGAGCAGCGCAACCGCGAACAGAGCGGCGTTGACCGCCCCTGCCTCGCCGATGGCGAACGTGGCCACGGGTACACCGGCAGGCATCTGCACGATCGAGTAGAGGCTGTCCTGGCCACCGAGGTGGCGGCTCGCTACCGGCACGCCGAGCACCGGCACCGTGGTCTTCGCGGCGATCATGCCCGGCAGGTGCGCCGCGCCTCCGGCACCGGCGATGATCGCCCGCAACCCACGCCCGCCCGCCGCTTCGGCAAAGGCGAACATCTCGTCGGGCATGCGATGGGCCGACAGCACCTGTGCCTCATGGGCCACGCCGAACTCGGTGAGGATCTCGACGGCGCGACCCATCGTCGGCCAGTCGCTGGCCGAGCCCATGACGACGGCGACGACCGGGGCGACCTGGCGTGTGCTCATCGCCTCAGTCTTTCAGACCGAAGCACCGACGCGCTCGCCGTCGATCACCGCCGCGTGGGCCCTTCGCGGGGCGACACAGTCGCCCACCCGCTGCACCGCCACCCCTTCGCGCTTCAGTTCGTGGTACAGCGCGTCGGCCGGGCTGGGCGGTATGTCGAGCACTACCCAATCCGGGCGTCGGCTGTGGTTGCAGCCCGTCGGGTGGTGCAGCAAGGTGAGCTCGCCATCGGCGAAGTTCATCGGCACCAGATCGGTGCTCTGCGCGATTCCCTTGGCCGGGGCACGCATCCACCAGTTCTCCATGTCGAGGGTGATGCCCAGGTCTTGCCCGACGACCATCCCGTTGGTGACGACCTCCACCGTGCACCCGCGATCGGCGAGCAACTCGGCCACCGATGTGGCGCCGTGGAAGCCGAGTTCGTCGATCACAACGACGCTGCCACTCGGCTCGACCGCACCGCTGAGCACGTGACGCACGTCGACGACGTTCGTGGCGTCGGCTGCGACCCACCACGGTCGCACCGGCTCGACGCCCGTGGCGACCACCACCTGGTCGGGGCGTTCACGGGCGACCAGCGCGCGGTCGACGGTGATGCCGCACCGTATGGCGACCCCGAGGCGTGCACACTCGTTGAGCTGGTTGCGCACCAGGTCGCCGAACTCGGCGCGGTTGGGCACCATCGCCGCCAATCGCACCTGTCCACCGGGTTGCTCATCTCGCTCGTACACGGTGACGTGGTGACCGTTGCGTGCTGCGGCGATCGCGGCCTGCAGGCCGGCTGGTCCGGCGCCCACCACCAGCACACGCTGGCGGGCACCGGTGGGGGCTCGGCGTGTGCCGACGGTCGAGACCTCGCGGCCGGTACGAGGGTTCTCGATGCAGCCCAGCCAGCGGTTGAGGCCCATCCGTCCGACGCACTCCTGGTTGCACGACAGGCACAGGCGGATGTCGTCGCTCGCGCCAGCGCGAGCCTTGGCCGCGAAGTCGGGGTCGGCGATCTGGCCGCGGACGACGCCGACCAGATCGCAGTGTCCCTCGGCGAGCGCTCGCTCGGCTTGCAGCGGGTCCTTGAACCGGCCGACCCCCACCACCGGCAGCTCGACCGACTTGCGCAACGCGGAGGGAATGAACAGCGCATAGCCGGGCGGGATGTGCATGCTCGCCTCGATCATGAACAGGCTGGCGGTGGCGACGCCGATGGAGGTGTTGATGTAGTCGACCTGGCCGGTACGTTCGACGATCTGGGCAGTGCGCACAGCGTCGTCGATGGTGGTACCGCCCTCGATCAGCTCGTCGCCGCACAACCGCACGCCGAGCGCCAGCCGGGTGCCGATCACGGCGCGCACGGCGGCGACGATCTCCACCAACAACCGGGCGCGATTCTCGATACTGCCGCCGTAGCCGTCGGTGCGGTGGTTGGTGGCAGGGCTGAGAAAGCCGCGCACGATCGACGAGTGCGAGCACTGCAACTCGATACCGTCGAACCCACCCTCGGCGCAATGCTCGGCCACCACCGCGTAGCCGGCGATCACTTCGTCGATTTCGGCCTTGCTCACCGCCTTGGGCACCTCCCGGAACAGGGGATCGGCCACCGGCGAAGGTGCCCACACGGGTAGCCGCGAGTACATCGACGAGGCCTGACCACCGTTGTGGTTGATCTGGGCGAAGATCGGCACCCGGTGGCGATGGACGGCGTCGGTCATGCGCCGATAGCCGGGGATCACGTCGCGGTGGAACCCGTGGATCAGCTTCTCGTACGGCCAGTCGGTGGGGTGGGTGCTGTGCTCTTCGGTGATGATCAGGCCTGTGCCGCCGGCGGCGCGGGCGGCGTAGTAGGCGGCATGCTGATCGGTGGGCCGGCCGTCGCGGGCGTAGTTGGTGAGGTGCGCGCTGAACACGATGCGGTTGCGGGTGGTGACCGGCCCCAGCTGCAGGGGGGTCCACAGGTACCGGTAGGCCATGAGGCATCATCGCGCGAGCGCGTGCGGGGGTCGCGTAACGTTGCCGCGTGCCGGAGAAGCCTCCTCCCAGTCCGCCGCGCCGCAGGGGCGGCACGCGCACGTCGACATTCGGGGTGGGAAAGCGCGAGGGTCACGATTCGTCGCCCTTCTACCGGCGATTCAACGCTCCCGAGGTGAGTGCTGACGACGCGATCAACGAGCCCAAGGAGGTCGACCGCATTTACGTCGGCGATGCCCGTTCGATGACCGAGGTGGCCGACGACTCGGTGGCGCTGGTGGTGACCTCACCGCCCTACTTCGCCGGTAAGGCGTACGAGGAGGCCCTGGGTGAGGGGCACATTCCGGCCAACTACGTCGACTACCTGCTGATGCTCCGCGACGTGTTCGCCGAGTGTGCCCGCGTGCTGCAACCGGGTGGCCGCATCGCGGTGAACGTCGCCAACCTCGGCCGTCGCCCCTACCGCTCGCTGGCAGCCGACGTGACCACGATCCTGCAGGACGAGCTGCGCCTGCTGCTGCGCGGCGAGGTGGTGTGGGTCAAGCAACGCGGTGCGGCGGGCAACTGCGCCTGGGGCAGCTTCCAGCGGCCCGCCAACCCGGTACTGCGCGATCTCAGCGAGCGAGTGATCATCGCCTCCAAGGGGCGCTTCGACCGGGCGGTCGACGTGAAGGAGCGGGCCAAGCGAGGGTTGCCGTCGGTGAGCACGATGAGCCGCGACGAATTCATGGAGGCCACCGTCGACGTGTGGGAGATTCCGCCGGAGAGCGCGGCACGCGTCGGCCATCCGGCGCCCTTCCCGGTAGCGCTGCCCGAACGGCTGATCCACATGAACACCTACGTCGGCGATGTGGTGCTCGACCCGTTCATCGGATCGGGCTCCACGGCTGTCGCAGCCGTACGCACGGGGCGGCACTACATCGGCTACGACACCGATGCCGGGTATGTGGCGGCAGCGACCGAGCGTGTGCGCCACACCCACGAGCTCGATCAGGTGCGGGTCGCCGCACGCGACGGCAAGGGCACCGATCTGTTCGTCGGTGGGTGGGCGGCCAAAGACCTGGCCAAGGCGCTGTTGGCCGAGGCGGGCTTCCGAGACATCAGCGCGAAGGCCAAGCCGATTGCGGGCGTGCAGCCGACGCTGGCCGCCGTCGACCGTCGTGGTCGGCGCTGGTGGTTTGAGGTGGTGGGCGGACGCACTTCGAATCGTCCTGGCGCGCAGCGGGCGGAGTTGTTGTGGCGGGCCATCGCCAAGGCCGCCGTCCTGCGCGCGGTCGACCCTACGGTGAGGTACGGCGTGCTGGCCACCGGGCTGCCCTCGGCTGCGGCCGGGGGTACAGCGTTGAAGGCAGTCACCGGTGCGCGACAGCCGGTGGCAGTGGTGGTCGACCTTCTGGCCGACGATGCCCGCGCCCACCTGCGTGCCGCCGGCGGCAGCGCCCGCCGCAGCTGAATCCCCCCCCCCCCTGAATCGTCTATGTCATCGGCTGGCCTCGGGGTTTCGAGGTAGATCGATGACACAGACGGGGATTCGGCGGGGGCAAGTCGGCTCGGGCTCCGGGGTCGGGCGCGCACCCTGTCCGTAGGATGGGTGGAGCATGGAATCGCTCGATCTCGAGTCGCTCAACCCCGACCAGCTCGATGCGGTGGTGCACCGCGGCACGCCGCTGCTGGTGGTTGCCGGAGCGGGCTCGGGCAAGACTCGTGTGCTCACCCACCGCATCGCCCACCTGATCGACGAAGGGGTGTCGCCCACGTCGATCCTCGCGATCACCTTCACCAACAAGGCCGCCGACGAGATGAAGCATCGTGTCGGCGCGCTGGTCGGGCCGGTGGTGAAGGCGATGTGGGTGTGCACCTTCCACTCCGCGTGCGTGCGCATCCTGCGCGCCAACGCCGAGGCCCTTGGCTACCCGCGGGCGTTCAGCATCTACGACCAGGCCGACTCGCAGCGGCTGGTGAGCTATGTGGTGCGTGACCTCGGCCTCGACGCGAAGCGCTTCCCGCCACGCGCTGTGCACGGCCAGATCAGCTTGTGGAAGAACGAGTTGGTGACACCCGACGAGGCCCGCGCCCGTGCCGACAATCCCTTTACGCGCAAGCATTCCGACGTCTACGGCGAGTACCAGGCGCGCCTGTTGAAGGCCGGGGCGATGGATTTCGACGACCTGCTGATGAACACCGTCAAGCTGTTCCGACGGCATCCCGAGGTGCTCGCCAACTACCAACAGCGCTTCAAGTACGTGCTGATCGACGAGTACCAGGACACCAACACGGCGCAGAACGAGATCGCCCTCGCGCTCGCTCACGGCCACCAGCAGATCACCATCGTCGGCGACGGCGACCAGAGCGTGTACGGCTGGAGGGGCGCCGACGTGCGCAACATCCTGCAGTTCGAGGACGCGTTCGACGAGGTGACGACGATCGTGCTCGACCAGAACTACCGCAGCACGCAGACGATCCTCGACGCGGCCAACTCTGTGATCAGGAACAACCCCGACCGCAAGGAGAAGCGCTTGTGGAGCGAGAAGGGGGGCGGCGAGCGCATCGTGCGCTACCACGCCGAGGACGAGGGCGACGAGGCGATGTGGGTGGCGCGCACCGTGCACGACCTGCACCGCGACCGTCACCTGATGTGGAAGGAGATGGCGGTCTTCTACCGCACCAACGCACAGAGTCGGGTGATCGAGGAGGCGTTGATGCGCATGGGTGTGCCCTACAAGGTGGTGGGCGGCACCCGCTTCTACGATCGGCGCGAGATCAAGGATGCGATGGCCTACCTGCGGGCGGTGGTGAACCCGGCCGACGAGGTGAGCATCAAGCGGGTGCTCAACGTGCCCAAGCGCGGCGTCGGCGATGGCAGCGTCGGCAAGCTCGATGCCTATGCCAACGCCGAGCGGGTCACCTTTGTCGAGGCGATGCGCGAGGCGCAGGCGGCCGGCCTCACCGGCCCCGCTGCTCGGGGAGTGGACAGTTTCGTGCGGCTGCTCGACGAGGTCAGCGCGCAGGTCGCCGACGAAGGCATCGGCCCTGGCGACTTGTTGCAGGCGGTGCTCGACGGCAGCGGCTACCTGGCCGAGCTGGAGGCAGAGGAGACGGTGGAGGCGGCGGGGCGTCTGGAGAACGTCGGCGAACTGATCGGTTCGGCCCGCGAGTTCACCCGCATCGACGAGTTCCTCGAGCAGGTGGCGCTGGTGGCCGACACCGACGAGATCGACGACGACGACAAGGTCGTGCTGATGACCCTGCACAGCGCGAAGGGCTTGGAGTACCCGGTGGTGTTTCTGGTGGGGTTGGAGGAGGGGTTGTTCCCCACGGCCCGCGCCCTCACCGAGCCGACGCAGATGGAGGAGGAGCGTCGGCTGGCCTATGTGGGCATCACCCGCGCGCAGCAGAAGTTGTTCATCAGCCACGCGTGGAGCCGGCTGCTGTTCGGCACCACCAGCTACAACCCGCCGTCGCGGTTCCTCGACGAGATCCCCGCCGACCTGGTGGATGCGACTGGGGCGGTACAGGGTAGGCGCAGCGCGGGGCGGGCGGGCTACCGCGCCCGCGACCGTTGGGATCAGCCCGCGCCGGCTTACCGGCGTGAGGCGGCGAGGTCGCCGGTGAGCAGCTTCGACCCCGACGACGACATCGACGACATTGCCGAGCATCGCGAGCGGGTGGTCGATGCCGCGCTGCGCGCCGGGCGCCGCCAGCCTGAAGGGGCCGGGGGCCTCCAGTTGCGTATGGGTGACGATGTCGAGCACCCCGCCTTCGGCGAGGGCGTCGTGCTCGAGATCCGCGGCGAGGGCGACCGGGCGGAAGCGACGATCCGCTTCGCCGATGCGGGCACCAAGCATCTGTCATTGGCGTGGGCGCCGCTGCGCAAGATCTGACCGCCTGGGCCGCTACTGCCCCAACCTGTTTGAATGGTCCCATGAAGGCTGTCGTCCTGTACAAGAGTCTCACCGGCACCACCCGCAAGGCCGCCGAGCTGATCGCCGGCAACCTGCAACAGGAGGGCTGGGGGATCACCGCTGTGTGCCCGTGGAGCCATCCTGAGATGGCCGCGATCCAGGATGCCGACGTGGTGATCATCGGCTCGTGGGTCGATGGCATGTTCGCCTTCGGCCAGAAGCCGTTCGGGATCGGCGCGATCCGCCATCTGCCGGCGATCAACGGCAAGCTGGCCGCCACCTACTGCACCTTCGCCGTCAACCCTGGGCGCACGCTCGACAAGCTGGGCGCGGCAGTCGGTGGCCTCGGTGCCGAGGTCGTCGGCGGGTTGGCGCTGCAACGCTTCAAGCTGGCCGCGCACAGCGAGGAGTTCGCGGCCCGGCTGGTGGCCAACGTGCCCCTGCCGTTGCGCTGATTCCGGGCTGATTCCGGGCTGATTCCGTGCTGATCGCCGGCCGACGGCTCAGCCGCGTGTTGCGCTGGGGTCGTTAACCCGGCCGATGAACACGATCGCCCCGGTCGATGTCTCGCGCAGCCAGAAGGTGAACGGACGGTCGACGGTGAAGGTCACCGGCTCGGTCGGCTCCGGTGCCGCGGTTGCCACCATCACCACTGCCGTCGCCGCCGCGGCCTCGGTGCCGGTCTCGTCGACGGTGATGTTGGCCTGGTGGATCACCCCGCCGATCGTCAGCCGCTCGTCGGTGGTCATTCCGCTGAAGTCGGCACTGTCGGTGAACGCGGTGGTCATGCCCATGCCGGCCAGCACCGCAGCCAGATCGATCGACGTCTCGATGTCGAAGCGCGGCAGCGACAGGTCGACCTGGCGCTGGACGAAGGCGGTGAACAATTCGTCGCCGTTGGGCAGCTCGGTGTCGGGTGTGTCGCCCATGACGATGGTCATCGCCAGACCGCGGAACACATAGGGCAGGTCGACCGCCTGCCAGCCTTCACCGGCGGCATGGTCGAGATCGGCGGTGCGGTGCATCATCGCCACGGTCACCGGCCCGGCGGGCGTGGCGAACTCGGCATCGGTCGTCTCCGACGGGTCGAAGGCGATGTCCCAGTTGGCCTTGAGGTAGATCGCGTTCACCAGCGTGAGGCGGGCGTCGGCGGTGATCGTGCCCTCGGCCAATAGCTCGGGGATGCGGTCGCGGGTCTCGCTGGCCACCCACGCGTTGATCGCGACACGGGCCGCCTCCGCGTCGGTGATGTAGTCGACCACCTCCATGCCGGCGTCGTACTCGGCCGAGAGCAGGTCGAGGAAGGCCTGCTCGAAGGCCAGCCCGCTCTGTCCCCACAACGAGTTGGCAATCGAGAGCTGCACCTCGCTGGTGCCCGTGCCGCCCTCGGAGGTGTTGTCGCGCGACTGGTCGAGCCCGTCGAGAGTGGAAGCCAGCCCGTTCATCGAGCCGTGGATCGTGGAAGGGTCGGCGATGTGCAGCACGCTGTCCATCTCGGTGAGCGTCGTACCTCTCGCCCCAGCCGATGTCATCGCCAGCGCGACGGCGATGCTGGCCGGGGAGAACACCAGGTTGGCGTTGGAGTCGACTGCCACCAGTTGCTCGAAGAGGTCGGCGGCGAAAGCGTTCACCGCCATTGCGGCCTGCAGCGGATCGCCGCCGGCGGCCCGCGCCGCGTCGCCGCGCAGTGTCGCCCGCCCGGCACTGCCGTTGCCGCCGTCGTCGCCGTCGTCGCCGTCGTCGCCGTCGTCGCCGTCGTCGCTGTTGTCGTCACCGCACGCGGCGAGGAAGGCGGCCACCGCGGGAACGGTGAGGAGGGAGAGAAATGTTCGTCGTTGCATACTCTTTGGACGTCGCCAGAGGCTGGTGCGGTTCCTATGGGTTGGTGCCGCCGCTGCCCTCGGTAAGAGCGCGCAGCGAGAGCGTCAGCCGTCCCTCATCCTCGTCGACGATCGGCAGCACACCGTCGGGCGGCAGCGCCAGATCGCCGACCTCCAGCGTGCGGCCGGCGCAGTCGGTGAACGTGCGCGTGCCGCGCACCAGCTCGATCTCGCACGTCGGGTCGGAGTCGGCGGGGTGGGCCAGGTACAGCGCCCAGCCGCGTAACGGGTCGGGGCCGGTGTGGTCGAGCACCACATTGCGATCGTCGCCCACCAGGTCGGGCAGGATCAGCGGCCCGTCGGCGGCGATCGTGTCGGCGAGCGGGCCTACCCGCCCCATCTCCTGGTATGCGGGGGCGAGATACTCGGTGGCTTCCTCGCTGTTGTCCGAGATCAGTGCCGCCACCCCCCACAGGGCAAGAAACATCAGCGCGAAGAACACGATGCCGATGGCCACCGGAACCGTGGCGCGGGCGAAGGTCGACTTGAGCTGCGGGCGGCGCATCGCTCCCAGTCTGCACCGAATTGAGCGAAATGCGGGGCGCGCCGTAGGGTTATCCCCTTGTGAAGCGCACATATCGCGTCGTGGTCGCCAAACCCGGCCTCGACGGTCACGATCGGGGGGCCAAGACCATCACCCGCGCGCTTCGCGATCACGGTTTCGAGGTGATTTACACCGGCCTGCACCAGACCCCGGACCAGATCGCCGAGACCGTGCTGCAGGAGGACGCCGACGCCGTCGGGCTGTCGCTGCTCAGCGGTGCCCACCTCACTCTGTTTCCGCGGGTGATGGACGAACTGCGGGCGCGAGGCCTCGGTGGCATCCTCGTGTTCGGTGGCGGAGTGATCTCCGACGCCGACGCGCGGGCGTTGCGCGAGCAGGGCGTGGCCGAGATCTTCGGGCCGGGAAGTTCGCTGAAGGCGATCAGTGCCTGGCTGGAGAGCGAGTTGGACCAGAGAGACGAGTTGGACCAGAGAGAGGACCAGTAGTGGATCTGTTCGAGTACCAGGGCAAGCAGTACTTCGCCCGCTTCGACATCCCGGTGAGTCCCGGTGACGTCGCCTACACGGTTGACGAGGCGGTCGCTGCTGCCGAGGCTGCCGGCTACCCGGTGGTGGTGAAGGCTCAGGTGCAGGTGGGCGGCCGTGGCAAGGCGGGCGGCATCAAGCTGGCCGACAACGCCGATGAGGTGCGCCTGCATGCGGGCAACATCCTTGGCATGGACATCAAGGGCCACCTGGTGAAGAGGGTGTGGGTGGAACATGCCAGCGACATCGCCAAGGAGTACTACGCCTCGTACTCGCTCGACCGCGCGGCCAAGAAGCATCTGCTGATGCTCAGCGCCGAGGGTGGCGTAGAGATCGAAGCGGTCGCCGCCACCAACCCCGACGCGATCGTGATGTTGCACATCGATCCGGTCGACGGCCTCTCCCTGGCGGTGGCCCGAGATGCCGCGGTGCGGGCCAAGATCGACGCGGAAGCTGTCGACGGGGTTGCCGACATGTTGGTGAGGCTGTACCGCTGCTTCACCGAGGGCGACTGCGACCTGGCCGAGATCAACCCGCTGATCCTGCGCCCAGACGGTGGGGTGCACGCGCTCGACGCGAAGGTGAGCCTCGACAACAACGCTGCTTTCCGTCACCCCGAATGGGACGAGTTCCGTGCCACGGAAGAACTAGACGAGCGCGAGCAACTGGCTCGCGAGCACGACCTGCAATACATCGGGCTGCAGGGCAGTGTTGGCATCATCGCCAACGGTGCCGGCCTGGCGATGAGCACTCTCGACGTGGTCAACCAGGTGGGCGGGGCAGCCAGCAACTTCCTCGACATCGGCGGTGGTGCCAACGCCGACATGATGACCGCCGCGCTGGAAGTGATCAACTTCGACCAGAGCGTGAAGAGCATTTTCATCAACATCTTCGGTGGCATCACCCGCGGTGACGAGGTGGCCAACGGCATCGTCGAGGCGATGCGTCGCGTCGACCTGCGTGCCCCGATCGTCATTCGCCTCGATGGCACCAACGCCCAGGAGGGTCGCGACATCCTCGACAATGCAGGCATCGCGTCAGACAAGTTGATCTCCAAGCCCACCATGCTCGAGGCCGCCCGCGCGGCCGTCGCCATCGCCAACGGAAGCGGGAACTGATCATGGCCATCTTCGTCGACGAGAACACCAAGGTGATCGTGCAAGGCCTCACCGGCGGGCAGGGCAAGTACCACGGGCTGCGCAACAAGGCCTACGGCACGCAGGTGGTCGCCGGTGTCACCCCGGGTAAGGGGGGCACCGCCGTCGCCACTCCCGAAGGCGACAGCATCCCCGTGTTCGACACCGTTGCCGAGGCGGTGGCGGCCACCGGGGCCGATGCGTCGTTCATCGCCGTGCCGCCCAAGGCCGCCGGTGCGGCCATTCTCGAAGCGGCGGCCGCGGGCATCCGCTTCGTGGTGTGCATCACCGAGGGCATCCCCGCCCAGGACGAGGCCAAGGTCTACAACACACTGCTGCGCCAATATCCGGCGACGCGTCTGCTCGGCCCCAACTGCCCGGGCATCATCAGCCCCGGCAAGTGCAACATCGGCATCA
>CAUJEE010000174.1 GCA_963169215.1 Actinomycetota bacterium | reverse complement strand
GGCTACGACGGCAAGGGGCAAGTGGTGTGCCCCGCGCACACCGATCTGGCCGAGGCATGGCGCCGGCTCGACCTGGTGCCGTGCGTGCTGGAGGAACAGCTTCGCCTCGATCGGGAGATCTCCATCGTCCTCGCTCGCGATGTCGACGGTCACGTCGCCTGCTACCCGGCCGCCGAGAACCAGCACGTCGGCGGCATCCTCGATGTGTGCTGGGCCCCTGCTCAGCTCGGCCCCGGTGGGCAAGAGAGCGCCGAGGAGCTGTGCACCTACATCGCCAACCAGCTCGACTACGTCGGCGTGCTGGCGGTGGAGATGTTCATCGTCGGCACCGACGTGTACGTCAACGAGTTGGCACCGCGGCCACACAACAGCGGGCATTACACGCTCGACGCGTGCACCACCAGCCAGTTCGAACAGCAGGTGCGCGCGATCTGCAACCTGCCGCTCGGTCTCACGGCGATGTCGGTCACCGGTGCCGGCATGGCCAACCTGCTCGGCGACCTATGGGCCGAGGGCGAACCGCGCTGGGAGCGCGCCCTCTCGCAGGCTTCGGCGCACCTGCATCTCTACGGCAAGGCCGAGCCGCGCCCGGGTCGCAAGATGGGCCACATCACGGTCACCTCCGCCACCGCCATGGGGGCGGGCAACCTCGCCCGGCGCCTGCGACGACAGGTGTCGCGCCGCGGATAGATTCGTGGCCGTGTTGGCGAACATCATCACCGACGTCACCGATCGCCTTGACGACTGGTCGGCCAACTGGTGGTTCCTCGCGGTGGTGTTCTCGATCGCCTTCCTCGATTCGGTGCTGCCGGTGGTGCCGAGCGAGACCACGGTGATCGTCGCCGGGGTGGCGGTGGGCACCGGCAATGCCGAGTACGCGCTGTGGACGGTGATCGTTGCTGGGGCGGTCGGCGCATTCCTGGGCGACAACACCGCTTACCAGATCGGTCACCGGTGGGGCCACTGGTTCCACCGCCGGGCCGAACACAGACCGCGGCTCAAGGCCCGCCTGGCCTGGGCCGACCGTCAACTCAAGCGCCGCGGCGGAGGGCTGCTGATCACCGCCCGCTTCATCCCCGGTGGGCGAACGGCGCTCACCGTGTCGAGCGGCATCACCCGCCAACACAGGTGGTGGTTCGTACGCTGGGTGGCGTTGGCCACCACCCTGTGGGCGTCGTACGCGGCCGGCCTCGCCTTCGTCGTCGGCAAGCCGTTCAAGGACGACCACGCAACCGCGTTCTGGGTGGCGTTCGGCACCGCCTTGGCGGTGAATGTGGTGATCGAGATCGTTCGCCACCGGCGCGCCAAGCGCAGGGATGCCGTCACCAACGGTGCTTTGGAGCCCGCCGCCTAGCTGGTCAGCTCACCAGCGCCCGGCTCACCAGCGATAGTGAGCGAAGGCCTCGTTGCTCTCGGCCATCTTCTGCATGTCGTCGCGCTTCTTGATCGCTGCGCCGAGGCCGTTGGCGGCGTCCATGATCTCGCCGGCGAGGCACTCGGCCATCGTCTTTTCGCGACGGGCGCGAGCGAAGTCGACCAGCCAGCGCACCGACAGGGTGCTGGCCCGGCGGGGGCGCACCTCGACAGGCACCTGGTAGGTGGCACCGCCCACGCGGCGGCTGCGCACCTCGAGCGGCGGCTTGATGTTGTCGATCGCCCGCTTGAGGCTGCCCAGCGGCTCGGCGCCGGTCTTGTCCTCGACGATCTTCATCGCGTCGTAGACGATCTTCTCGGCCAGGCTGCGCTTGCCGTGCAGCATCACCTTGTTCACCACCTGGGTGACCAGCAGCGAGCGGTAGATCGGGTCGGGTGTCAGCTCGCGACGCTGGGCAGGACCTTTGCGGGGCATCTAGCTCACCTCTACTTCGCGGCCTTCGCGCCATACCGGCTGCGGGCCTGCTTGCGGTTCTTCACGCCGGCCGCGTCGAGCGCGCCGCGGATGATCTTGTAGCGCACGCCCGGCAGGTCGCGCACACGGCCACCACGCACGAGCACGATGCTGTGCTCTTGCAGGTTGTGCCCCTCACCGGGGATGTATGCCGTCACCTCGACACCCGACGACAGCCGCACACGGGCCACCTTGCGCAGCGCCGAGTTCGGCTTCTTGGGCGTGTTGGTGTACACGCGGGTGCACACACCGCGACGCTGCGGCGCGCCCTTCAGCGCCGGCGTCTTGGTCTTGGAGAACTTGGTGCTGCGCCCCTGGCGGACGAGCTGCTGAATTGTGGGCAAGGTGCTGACCTCGTGCGAAATGCGTGTGCCCGACCGGCACACAGGACCCTGTAATGCTAGAGGCGCGCGCCGAACGGCGGCAACCTGACGGTGTGCCCAATCGTCGCCACCGACGGCAGCGGGCGGCACCAAGTCCGCACCGCGGCTCGCTCAGCCCTGCGCCGGCTCGTCGTCGGTGCTGTAGGTGCCGTGGATGTTGCTCAGCCAGGCGGCCGGGTCTTCGTCGGCCTCGCTGCTGAAGTAGGCCATCGGCTCGTAATCGGGAGCAGTGACGTCGAACTCGCGGTAGCGCATCATGCCCGTACCGGCAGGGATCAGCTTGCCGATGATGATGTTCTCCTTGAGCCCGAGCAGGCTGTCGCCCTTGCCGTCGATGGCCGCCTCGGTGAGCACGCGGGTGGTCTCCTGGAACGACGCCGCCGACAGCCAGCTCTCGGTGGCCAGCGACGCCTTGGTGATGCCCATGATCTCCGGACGCCCCTCGGCGGGCTTCTTGCCATCTTCCACCATCCGCCGGTTGGTGTCGCGGAACACCTTCGCGTCGGCACGCTCGCCGGGCAGGAACCCGGTGTCGCCCGGCTCCTGCACGCCGATGCGACGGGTCATCTGGCGCACGATCAGCTCGATGTGCTTGTCGGAGATGCTCACACCCTGGTCGCGGTACACCTTCTGCACCTCCTCGACGAGGTACAGCTGGGTCTCGCGGATGCCCTTGATCTCCATCAACTCCTTGGGGTCGAAGGGACCGTCGGTGATCGGGTCGCCGGCGCTCACTTCCTGGCCGTCCTCGACGATCGGACGGCTGCCCGAAGGAAGCAGGACGCTGTGCTCGTCGCCGCCGTCGTCGACGACGGTGACGGTGACACCCTTGCCCTCGTCGTCGCCGATCCGGATCACACCACTGGCGCGGGCCAGGCGGGCCGAACCGCGGGGCGTGCGGCTCTCGAACAGCTCGACCACGCGGGGCAGACCGCCGGCGATGTCCTTGCCGGCCGCACCACCGGTGTGGAAGGTACGCATCGTCAGCTGGGTGCCCGGCTCGCCGATCGACTGGGCGGCGATGACGCCCACCGCCTCGCCGAGCTCGATCTCCTTGCCGGTGGCCAGCGAACGGCCGTAGCACAGCGCGCACACACCCAGCTCGGCGTCGCAAGTGAGCACGGAACGGACACGCACGCGGTTGACCTTCGGGTCGTCGCGCATCGCCTCCATCTCTTTGTCGCCCACCAGCATGTTGCGCGGGAACACCGTGCCGTCCGACAGCTTGACGTCCTGCGACAGGGCGCGTCCGAACAGCTTGGTATCCAGGTACGTCCGCCGGGTCGCGGTGTCGGGTTCGACCTCCTCGATCCACAGCCCGAGGTTCGAGCCGCAATCGTGCTCGCGCACGATCAGCTCCTGAGCCACATCGACCAGTCGACGGGTGAGATAGCCCGAGTCGGCGGTGCGCAGCGCGGTGTCGACCAGACCCTTGCGGGCACCGGGGGTGGCGATGAAGTACTCGAGCGTCTCCAGGCCCTCGCGGAAGTTCTTCTTGATCGGCCGCGGGATCATGTCGCCACGAGGGTTGGCCACCAGGCCGCGCATGCCGGCGATCTGGCGCATCTGGGTCATGTTGCCGCGCGCACCCGAGCCGACCATCATGTCGATCGGGTTGAAGCGCTGGGCCCTGAACTCGTCCTCCATCGCCTTTTGCACCTTGGCGGTGGCATCGGTCCAGATGCGCACCTCCTGCTGGCGGCGCTCACCGTCGGTGATGATGCCCCGGCGGAACTGGTTCTCGACCTTCTCCGCCTGCTGCTCATGCTCTTCCAGAATCGCGGCCTTGCGCCCCGGCGTCTTCACGTCGTCGATCGACACCGTGAGACCGGATTGCGCTGCGTACCGGTAGCAGACGTTCTTCAGCAGGTCGAGCGAGCTGGCGACGACACCCTTGGGGTAGTTGTCGGAGAGTCGCTCGACGATGAGGCCCATCTCCTTCTTCTTCACCACCGAGTCCATGTGCCCGAAGCGGGACGTGTAGTCGTCGGGCAGGGCCTCCTCGAACAGCAGCCGCCCGGCGGTGGTGGCGAACGTGTCAGCCGGCCGGCCGCCGGTGGCCGGACGACGCATGGTGATCGGGGCGTGCAGATGCAGGCTGCCCTCGTCGAGTGCGCGCAACACCTCCCAAATGCGACGGAACACGCGACCTTCGCCCTTTGCGCCCTCCACCTGTTCCGTGAGGTAGTAACCGCCGATGATCAGGTCTTGGCTGGGAGTGACGATCGGGCGGCCGGAGGCGGGCGACAGGATATTGTTCGCGCTCAGCATCAACACACGAGCCTCGGCTTGCGCCTCGGCCGACAGCGGCACGTGGATGGCCATCTGGTCGCCGTCGAAGTCGGCGTTGAAAGCGGTGCACACCAGCGGGTGGATCTGCAGCGCCTTGCCCTCCACCAACACCGGTTCGAAGGCCTGGATACCCAGGCGGTGCAGCGTCGGGGCGCGGTTGAGCAGCACCGGGTGCTCCTTGATCACGTCCTCGAGTACGTCCCACACCTGGGCGCGACGACGCTCGACCATGCGCTTCGCGCTCTTGATGTTCTGCGCCAGCTCGAGGTCGACCAAGCGCTTCATGACGAACGGCTTGAACAGCTCGAGCGCCATGAGCTTGGGCAGACCGCACTGGTGCAGCTTCAGCGTGGGGCCGCACACGATCACCGAGCGGCCTGAGTAGTCGACGCGCTTGCCGAGCAGGTTCTGGCGGAAGCGGCCCTGCTTGCCCTTCAACATGTCGGAGAGCGACTTCAGCGGACGGTTGCCCGGGCCGGTGACGGGGCGCCCACGGCGGCCGTTGTCGAACAGCGCGTCGACGGCCTCCTGCAGCATGCGCTTCTCGTTGTTGACGATGATCTCCGGGGCGCCGAGATCGAGCAGCCTCTTGAGTCGGTTGTTGCGGTTGATCACCCGGCGGTACAGGTCGTTGAGATCGGACGTGGCGAAACGTCCACCGTCGAGCTGCACCATCGGGCGCAGCTCGGGCGGAATCACCGGCACAACGTCGAGGATCATCGCCTTCGGGTCGTTCACGCGTCGACCGTGGTCGTCGCGCTGGTTGAAAGAGGCGACGATCTTCAGCCGCTTGATCGCCTTCTGGCGACGCTGCGCGCTCAGTGGCTTGCGACCGCTGGTGACGTGATCGATCGCGTCGCGCAGCTTGATCTCCTCCTCGTCGAAGTCGATCCGGTCGATCAGCGACTTGATCGCGTCCGCGCCGGTGCCGCCCTCGAAGTAGTCGCCGTAGCGATCGCGCAGTTCGCGCCACAGCAGCTCGTCGTCGATGATCAGGCGCGAGTGCAGACCCTTGAACTCGTCCCAGGTGCGGGCCAACAGGTCGAGTTCCATCTCGTAGCGCTCACGGATGTTGCCGATCTCCTTCTCCGCGGCCGTCCTCAGCTTGCGCGCGTCGGCACCTTCCGCCTCGCTCTTGGCGGCTTCGCCCTCCAGCTCCTTGTAGCGGCTGTCGATCGCCAGGTCGAGTTCCTTGCGGATCGCGTCGCGCTCTTCCAGGTACTCGGCCTCGAGGTTGGCCAGTTCGGCATGGCGCTTGTCGGCATCGACCCATGTGACCAGGTTGGCCGCGAAGTAGATCACCTTCTCCAGCTGCTTGGCCTTCAGCTCCTCTTTCGGCTCGAGACCGGCGAGAAGGTAGGCCAGCCAGCTACGGGTGCCGCGCAGGTACCAGATGTGCACCACCGGTGCGCTCAGCTCGATGTGGCCCATGCGCTCACGGCGCACCTTCGAGCGGGTGACCTCCACCCCGCAGCGCTCGCAGACAATGCCCTTGAAGCGCACACGCTTGTACTTGCCGCAGTAGCACTCCCAGTCGCGGGTTGGCCCGAAGATCTTCTCGCAGAACAGACCGTCCTTCTCCGGGCGGAGGGTGCGGTAGTTGATCGTCTCCGGCTTCTTCACCTCGCCGTGTGACCACATGCGGATCTGGTCGGCCGTGGCCAGCCCGATCTTGAGCTGGTCGAACATGTTCACATCAAGCATCTGTCGTCTCTGTTCTCGAGTGTCTTCGTAGTTGTCGTGTGTTCGTCGTGTGTGATCTTGAGCAGCGGCTCAGCCCCGCCCGGCGAGGAAAGCGCCGGCGACGTCCCGGGGACGGCCGAGGCGGAGCGGCGGCCAGTCCCGAGCGTCGTGCTAGTAGCTGCTGCGGGCGGCCTTGCGGGCGGCACGCTCGGCGTCGTCTTCGTCGGTGCCGCGCTCGTTGCGGC
This sequence comes from Actinomycetota bacterium, assembly GCA_963169215.1. Taxonomy (GTDB): domain Bacteria; phylum Actinomycetota; class Acidimicrobiia; order Acidimicrobiales; family Ilumatobacteraceae; genus UBA668. The sequence continues at coordinate 7,873 of CAUJEE010000174.1, read as the reverse complement.
TGATGTCGATGCCGAGCTCCTCGGCCGTGCGGAACACGTCCTCGTCCATCTCTCGCATCTCGATCTCCGAGCCATCGCTGGCGAGCACCTCGACGTTGAGGCACAGCGCCTGCATCTCCTTCATCAGCACCTTGAAGCTCTCCGGGATGCCCGGCTCGGGGATGTTCTCGCCCTTGACGATCGCCTCGTACACCTTCACCCGGCCGAGCACGTCGTCGGACTTGATGGTGAGCAGCTCCTGCAGGCAGTAGGCCGCGCCGTAGGCCTCCAGCGCCCACACCTCCATCTCACCGAAGCGCTGACCACCGAACTGCGCCTTACCGCCGAGGGGTTGCTGGGTGATCATGCTGTACGGGCCGGTGGAGCGGGCGTGGATCTTGTCGTCGACGAGGTGGGCCAGCTTGAGGATGTACATGTAGCCGACGGTCACCGGGTTGTCGTACTGTTCGCCGGTGCGGCCGTTGCGCAGCACCGTCTTGCCGTCGGGCTGGATCAGGCGCTTGCCGTCGACCGACTCGGGGTTGAGGTTCTTGAAGATCGTCTGGATCGTCGGGTGCTTGCCGGCTGCAACCTCCTCGTCCCAGTGAGCCCCGTCGAACACGGGAGTGGCGATGAACGCGCTCGGCTTGGTGATCGCCCGCGTCTTGGCCTCCGTGCCGCGAACCGGCGCGTCGCCGACGGCCTTGCCCGACTTCGGGTCGTGCCAACCCCAGCGGGCGGCGTAGCCGAGGTGTGCTTCCAGCACCTGGCCGACGTTCATCCGGCTGGGGACGCCTAGAGGGTTGAGGATGATGTCGACCGCGGTTCCGTCGGCCATGTACGGCATGTCCTCGATCGGCAGGATCTTGGAGATCACGCCCTTGTTGCCGTGACGGCCGGCGAGCTTGTCGCCGACGCTGATCTTGCGCTTCTGGGCGACGTAGACGCGCACCAGTTGGTTCACCCCCGGCGGCAGCTCGTGGCCGTCCTCGCGGGTGAACACCTTCACGTCGATCACCTTGCCGCTCTCGCCGTGAGGCACTTTGAGGCTGGTGTCGCGTACTTCGCGGGCCTTCTCACCGAAGATCGCGCGTAGCAGACGCTCCTCCGGGGTGAGCTCGGTCTCGCCCTTGGGGGTGACCTTGCCCACCAGCACGTCGCCGGGGCCGACCTCGGCACCGATGCGCACGATGCCCCGGTCGTCGAGATCTCGCAGAATGTCATCAGAGAGGTTGGGGATATCGCGGCTGATTTCCTCCGGGCCGAGCTTGGTGTCGCGCGCGTCGACCTCGTGCTCATGGATGTGGATCGAGGTGAGTACGTCGTCCTTCACCAGTCGCTCGGAGAGGATGATCGCGTCTTCGAAGTTGTAGCCCTCCCAGGGCATCAGCGCGACGAGCAGGTTCTTGCCGAGCGCCAACTCACCGTGGTCGGTACTCGGCCCGTCGGCGATGATCGTGCCGCTGACGACCTTGTCGCCTTCCTTCACGCGCACGCGATGGTTGATGCACGTGTCCTGGTTCGAGCGGCGGAACTTGCTCAGCGGATACACCCGCTTGCCGCCCTGCTGGCCGGGCACTGCCTTGTAGGCGACGGTCACCGACGAGCCGCTGACATCGACCACCTCGCCTTCGCCGGTGGCCTGGATCAGGTCGGCCGCGTCGCGAGCGGCGCGGTCTTCGATACCTGTGCCGATGTAGGGGGCCTCGGCGCGCACCAGCGGCACCGCCTGACGCTGCATGTTGGCGCCCATCAGTGCACGGTTGGCATCATCGTGCTCGAGGAACGGGATCAGCGCGGTGGCGACCGAGACGATCTGCTTCGGGCTGACATCCATCAACTGCACCTCGCTGGGAGGCACCGAGGCGATGTCGGTGGTGGCGCCGAAGAAGCTCTCCGCCTCCAACATCTTGCGCAGGTCTTCCAAGCTCGCGGCCTGCGGACTGCGGCGCACCAGCACCCGGTCTTCGGCGAAGGTGCCGTCGGGCTTGATCGGCGTGTTGGCCTGGGCGACGACGTAGTTCTCTTCCTCGTCGGCGGCCATGTACCTGATCTCGTTGGTGACCTTGCCGTTTTTCACCACGCGATACGGGGTCTCGATGAAGCCGTAGGGGTTCACCCGGGCGAAGGTGCTGAGCGCACCGATGAGACCGATGTTCGGACCCTCCGGTGTCTCGATCGGGCACATCCGGCCGTAGTGGCTGAAGTGCACGTCGCGCACCTCGAAGCCGGCCCGCTCACGGCTGAGGCCACCCGGGCCGAGCGCCGACAAGCGGCGACGGTGGGTGAGGCCCGACAGCGGGTTCACCTGGTCCATGAACTGCGACAACTGCGAGGTGCCGAAGAACTCTTTGATCGCGGCCACCACCGGGCGGATGTTCACCAGCGTGGTGGGCGTGATCGCCTCCACGTCCTGTGTGGTCATCCGCTCGCGCACCACCCGCTCCATGCGGCTGAGGCCGATACGCACCTGGTTCTGGATCAGTTCGCCGACGCTGCGGATGCGGCGGTTGGCGAAGTGGTCTTGGTCGTCGAGGCGGTAGCCGGGCTCCTGCTTCACCAGGTGCAGCATGTAGCTGACGCAGGCCAGCACCTCGTTGGGACGCAGCACGTGGTCGTCGTCGGGGTCGGAGAAGATGCCCTTGCGGTTGGGGTCGTCCTGGTCGGTGCTGAAGAAAGACCCGAGCGCCATGGTGCCCTTGCCGAACAGGGAGTCGAGCTTGGCAATCTCGCTGCCGAGCTTGCGGTCGAGCTTGTAGCGGCCGACACGCGACAGGTCGTAGCGACGATTCTCGAAGAACGAGTTGCGGAAGTAGGCCTTGGCCGACTCGACCGTCGGCGGCTCGCCGGGGCGGGCGCGCTTGTAGATCTCGACCAGCGCCTCGTTCTGCGTGGGCGCGAGGTGGCGCTCCTTCTCCCACTGGCCCTCGAGGAAGTCGAAGTGGGCGACGAAACGGTCGAGGAACCCGGGCGCATGCTCCTCGTCGTAGCCGAGCGCGCGCAGCAGGGTGAAGACACCCATCCGCCGCTTGCGCGCCACGCGGGTGCCCGCGGTGACATCCTTGCCCGGCTTCTGCTCCACGTCGAACTCGAGCCACTCACCGCGGTAGGGGTGGATGGTGCCCTTCACCAACTGGTGCTTGCTCAAGTTGCGCAGGCGGAAGCGCTCGCCCGGCTCGAAGATGACGCCCGGGCTGCGCACCAGCTGCGACACGACGACGCGCTCGGTGCCATTGATGATGAACGTGCCCTTCTCGGTCATCATCGGGAAGTCGCCCATGAAGACGGTCTGTTCCTTGATCTCGCCGGTGTTGCGGTTCATGAACCGGGCGCGCACGAAAATCGGCGCGCTGTAGGTCATGTCCTTCTCCTTGCACTCGTCGACCGAGAACTTCGGCGGCGGGCGCAGGTCTTCGTCGTCGGGATCGAACTCGAGTTCGAGCTGCAACACCTCGGAGAAGTCCTTGATCGGGGAGATGTCGCGGAACGTTTCAGCCAGGCCCTCGTCGAGGAACCACTGGAAGCTCTCGCGCTGAATCGCGATCAGGTCAGGCAACTCCAGCGGCTCGGCCAGGTTGGCGAACGAATAGCGCTCGCGGGACACGGAACGAGTGGCCACGTGGTTACTCCTCAATCTCGACTGTCGGCTCGACCGCCATCGGGGCGCGCAGGGTCACCGGGACATAGCAAGGGCAAGGCGACACGACACGCACGGCAACGAGCGAGCCTATCGGTGGCTACAGGCATCGTCAACCAGCCCGGGAAGGCCTCCCAGGCGGTCGTATCTCGTGGCGAACGGTAAGCCTCTCGGCTGGTGCATGTCAAGGCTTCCGGCGCGGCGGAGCCCGGGGTCTCACCCCCGGGCTCCGTCAATCCTGTGTGGCGGCTGTCGCCGCCGTTCACCCTTGCGGGCTCACTTGACTTCGACGACCGCGCCGGACTCCTCCAGCTTGGATTTTGCACTCGCCGCGGCGTCCTTGTTCACCTTCTCCAGGATCGGCTTGGGAGCGGCGTCGACGAGGTCCTTGGCCTCCTTCAGGCCCAGGCTGGTGAGCTCGCGCACCACCTTGATCACCTGGATCTTCTGGGCGCCGGCGTCCTTCAAGATGACGTCGAACTCGTCCTTCTCCTCCTCGGCCGCGGCCGGGGCGGCACCACCACCGGCGGCTGCGGCGGCGACGGCCACCGGAGCAGCGGCGGTCACGCCGAACTTCTCCTCGAACGCGTCGAGCAGCTCCTTCAGCTCGATCACGGTGAGGCTGGCAATTTCATCGAGGATCTTGTCCTTCGACATGGTGTTCTTCTCCTAAATCGTTGTGTTCAGTGATGGGGTGGCGGCAGAGCCGCCGGGACGAGACCGCTCAGGCGGCCTCCTTCTGATCGATGAGCGCCTTCAGGCCGTAGGCGAAGTTGCGCGGCAGCGCCTGCAACAAGCCGGCGGTCTTCACCAGCGGCGCCTGGAAGGCACCGGCCAGCTGGGCCAGCAGCACCTCGCGGCTGGGCAGTTCGGCCAGGGCCTCGATGTCGCGGGCCGACAGCACCTTGCCGCCCATCGCACCGCCCTTGAGGACGAGCAACGGGTTGGCCTTGGCCACGTCGCGCAACGCCTTGGCGACAGCGGCGATGTCGCCGCTGACGAAAGTGAGGCCGGACGGGCCGACGAGCAGGTCGTCGAGGTCGGCGATGCCGGCCTTCTGTGCGCCGAGGCGGGCCAGCGTGTTCTTGTACACCTTGTACTCGCCGCCGGCCGAGCGCAGCGAGCGGCGCAGGTTGGCCAGCTGGCCGACCCTCAATCCGCGGTACTCGGTGACGAACACCGCCGTGGCTGCAGCCAATTTGGCGGCAACCTCGTCGACGACCGCGACCTTCTCCGCACGGGGCTTCTCCGAAGTCATGTACACCTCCTCTCGCTACTACTCGGGGTGCTCGCATTGCAGCGAACACCGCGAGGAGCGAGACAGGCGAACCTGTGCCGATCCGGGCGTGTATTCACCTCGGCTGGTGGGATGCTTCCCCTTGGTGCACCCCCGTGGGTGCTGCCAGCGGTCTACGGCGAGCGACCGGTTCAGTTGTGGACACAGAGGCTATTGCGTGAGAGCACGACTGCCAACCGCCACGACCGCTTCCTTCCGCGGGTGGCACAGAACCACACGCGATGCGGCGGGGTCAGACCTCGGGGCGCAGGCGGTTGGTGTCGACCTTCACGCCCGGGCCCATGGTGCTGCTGACCGTGATCTTGCGCAGGTACTTGCCCTTGGCCGAGGCGGGCTTGGCCCGCTGCAACTCGTCGAGCACGGCGCGGAAGTTGGCCTCCAGCGCCTCGGGGGTGAAGCTGGCCTTGCCCAACTGCACGTGCACGTTGCCGTAGCGGTCGGTGCGGTACTCGACCTTGCCGCCCTTGAACTCGCTCACTGCGCGAGCGACGTCCTGGGTGACGGTTCCCGTCTTCGGGTTGGGCATCAGGCCACGCGGGCCGAGGGTGCGCCCGAGGCGGCCCACCAGCGGCATCATGTCGGGGGTGGCGATGGCCAGATCGAAGTTGAAGTTGCCCTTCTCGATCTCGGCCGCCAGATCGTCGGCACCGACGACATCGGCACCGGCGTCGCGGGCGGCTTGAGCGGCCTCGCCGGCGGCGAACACGGCCACGCGGATGTTCTTGCCAGTGCCCGAGGGCAGGGCGACGGTGCCACGCACCATTTGGTCGGCCTTGCGTGGATCGACCCCCAGTCGCACGGCCACATCGACGGTCTCGTCGAACTTGGCCGACGCCATCGACTTCACCAGTACCAGGGCCTCGGTGGGTGTGAATTGAGCGTCGCGGTCGTACTTCTTGGCCGCATCGGCGTACTTCTTGCCGGACATTGCTTGTCTCCCTCGGGTGTGACGCCGCCGGGCGAGGTGGTCCCGGACGAGCGTGTGTTGGTGGAACTCAGCCGCTGACCTTGAGGCCCATCGAACGGGCCGTGCCACGGATCTGCTGCTTGGCGGCTTCCATGTCGTTGGCGTTGAGGTCGGGCATCTTGATCTTCGCGACCTCTTCGATGTCAGCCTCGGTGACCGTGCCGGCCACAGCCTTGCCGGGAGTCTGGCTGCCCTTGTCGAGCCCGGCCTTCTGGCGCAGCAGCACCGGGGCCGGCGGGGTCTTGAGGATGAACGTGAACGTGCGGTCTTCGAACACTGTGATCTCGACCGGCACGATGGTGCCCACCTGCGACTCGGTGGCCGCGTTGTACTGCTTGACGAAATCCATGATCGCCACGCCGTGCGGGCCGAGAGCGGTACCCACCGGCGGCGCGGGGGTGGCCTTGCCGGCAGGGATCTGGATCTTGATGAGGGCGGCGACCTTCTTCTTGGCCATGACTGTCTCTTTCCTGTGTCTCTTCTTGCGGCGCTCAGAGTTTGGAGACCTGGCTGAAGTCCATCTCGACCAGGGTCTCGCGACCGAAGATGTTCACCAGTACCTTGAGCTTCATGTGATCGGGGTTGATCTCGGCGACGGCGCCGTTGAAGTCGGCGAACGGGCCTTCCTTCACGCGCACGCTCTCGCCCACTTCGTAGTCGAGCTTGGGCTTCTTGCGGCTCGGCATGCCGCCGGTGCCGTCGCCCTTCGCCGCGAGGAACGTCTGCACCTCTCGACGCGACAGCGGGGTGGGCTTCTGCCCGTGCTTGGTCTGCCCCACGAAGCCGGTAACGCCAGGCGTGTTGCGGATGCAGTACCAACTGTCGTCGTCCATCTGGCAGCGCACCAAGATGTAGCCGGGGAAGACCTTCTTCTGCACGGTCTGCTTGCGGCCGTTCTTGAACTCGTCGACTTCCTCCATGGGGATGACGATCTCGTAGATCTTCTCCTCCATGTTCATCGACTGGATGCGGGCATTGAGGTTGGCCGTGACCTTCTTCTCGTAGCCCGACTGGGTGTGCACCACGTACCACTGCCCGGGACGGGTCCACGGGTCGTCGACGACCACAGCCTCTTCGTGGTCGGCCTCGGACTCGGTCGTGGCGGCGTCGGCATCGCGGGGCTCGCTGGCCTCGGTCGACAAGTCGAAGGTGACGTCGACCTGCTCGTCGAGCGACACGTCGGCGTCGTCGAGCGACACGTCGGGGGCGGCGGTGGCTAGTTCGTCGCTCATCAGTCGTACAACCATCCGCTGAGTACCCCGAACAGTGAGTCGAGGCCGAAGACGAACGCTGTGTAGATCACCACTGTGGAGAAGACGATCAGCGAGAAGCGGCGCACCTCGGGCCACTTCGGCCAGGCGACCTTGCGCATCTCGTCGCGCACCTCGCGCAAATACTGCGCGGGGCCGACCCGATCTTCCTTCGCCTTGCGTACCGGGGCAGGAGCGCGAGTGGGCATACCCTGGTCGTTCAGGGCCCCCATGCGCTTCAGCGAGCGCTTCTGCTCTCGGTTCAGGTCGTCCAGCGACATTTCTCTACTCGGTTCTTCGGATTTGGGCAGGGCAGGAGGGACTCGAACCCCCGACCGTCGGTTTTGGAGACCGATGCTCTACCAGCTGAGCTACTGCCCTCGGTGGGCGGAGGACCACGCTACCAGCCGCCCGACGAGGTGCTACCCGCCACAGCCGGCGGGTTAGCGGGTCTCCTTGTGCAGCGTGTGCCGCCGATCGTGGTTGCAGTACTTCTTCATCTCCATCCGCTCACGGTCGTTGACCTTCGACTTGATGGTGATGTAGTTGCGGTGCTTGCACTCGGTGCACTCGAGGGTGATCTTCACCCGCTTGTCGTTCTTCGGCATCAGTGTCTCCGATCGTTCACTTGGTGATCTTGGTGACGCGGCCGGCGCCGACGGTGCGGCCACCCTCACGGATAGCGAACCGTAGACCTTCGTCCATCGCGATCGCCTTGCCCAACTCGACAGTGATCGTCACAT
>CAUJEE010000173.1 GCA_963169215.1 Actinomycetota bacterium | reverse complement strand
AAGTACTACGCGTCGACCCAGGTGATGGACGAGGCACGCCCTGTGGAGGTGTTCGCCAAGTACCTCGACACCAAGTTGTCGGGCCACTACCCGGTCAACACCCACCTGAAGCTCCTGTTGGACGACATCGTGACGGATCCCCGGTGGGACATGACCTACCTGGGAATGCAGATCATGGTGGAGGGCCTGGCGCTGGCGGCGTTCGGCTTCATGCACCAGATGACCACCGAGCCGCTGCTCAAGCAGCTGTTGCGGTACGTGATGAGCGACGAGGCCCGACACGTCGCGTTCGGGGTGCTGTCGCTTCAGGGCTACTACACCGAGATGTCCGATGCGGAGATCAAGGAGCGTCAGGAGTTCGCGTTCGAGGCCGCAGTGCGCATGCGCGACCGCTTCATCAGCCAGGAGGTGTGGCAGCGCCTCGGCGTGAACACCCGCGACATCCTGCCGTTGATGATCGACGACCCGGTGCGGCTGCTGTTCCAAAGCCTGCTGTTCAGCAAGATCGTGCCCAACTGCAAGAAGTTGGGCCTGCTCGACCGCAACGATGCCTGGCTGCGGCGACGGTTCGAGGAGATGAACGTGATCCAGTTCGAGGACTGGGAGAACACCGGCGACGAATACCTCAAGTTCGAACTTGGGTCTTCGTTGCCCGCCACCTGAGCCCGGGTGGCGCCTGCCAGGGGTAGTCTCCACTCGGTATGCCACACACGTCCGACGCCCTCTTCCGCACGCTCCACGCGCTGCGTATCAAGGGTTTCGCCAAGGTCGATTCGATCGCCGAGCTGGCCGAGCTGCCTCTGGCCGAGGCAGCGGGCCACCTCGCTGCGCTGGCCGAGCGCGAGTCGGCCACCTTCCGCGAGGCGCGAGAGCTGTGGCAGATCACTCCTGCCGGGCGCGACGAGCACCGTCGCGCCATCGACGGCGAAGTCGAGCAGTCGACGGTGGACGAGCTGAGCGAGCGCTACCCCCAGTTCCTGGCCCTCGGCGAGCGGTTCAAGGAGCTGTGCAGCGACTGGCAACTGCGTGATGGCGTTCCCAACGACCACTGCGACCCCCGATACGACTTGGCCATCGTCGCCGAGCTGGCGGTGTTCGACACAGCCGCGGCCCCCGTGGTGGCCGGCTTGGGCGAGGTGCTCCACCGTCTCGGCGGCTATGCCCGGCGGTTGGAGCAGACCTGTCAGCGCGTCGTCGGCGGCGAAACGAACATGTTCACGGGCGTGATGTGCGGCAGCTATCACGAGGTGTGGATGGAACTGCACGAAGACCTGATCCTCACCCAGCGAATCGACCGCGTGGCCGGGAACGATCCGATGAGGGCGAGCCGCTGATGGCCCGCTTCGGAAGGGTGCTGTCGGCGATGATCACGCCCTTCGACTCCGACGGGCGGCTCGATCTCGACGAGGCGCAGCGCCTGGCCCGCTGGCTGCAGGCCAACGGCAACGACGGGCTGGTGGTGGCCGGTACCACCGGCGAGGCGCCGGTGCTCACCGACGACGAGCGGCTGTCGTTGTTCGCGGCGGTGATCGAGGCGGTCACCATTCCGGTGATCGCCGGTTCGGGCACCAACGACACGGCGCACTCGGTGCACCTCACCAAGGAGGCCACCCGTCTCGGGGCGGCGGGCATCCTCGCCCTGTGCCCCTACTACAACCGCCCGTCGCAGGCCGGCATCGAGGCTCACCTGCGGGCGATGGCCGAATGCACGCCGCTGCCGCAGATGATCTACGACATTCCCGTGCGCACGGGGCGCAAGATCCTCACCGCCACCTTGCTGCGCCTGTTCCGCGAGGTGCCGAACATCGTCGCCTTGAAGGACGCCGCGGCCAACCCGGGCGAGACGGCGGTGCTGATCGCCGCCGCCCCGGCGCAGGTGGAGGTGTACAGCGGCGACGACTCGCTCACCCTGCCGTTGCTGGCCAGTGGCATCGTCGGCACGGTGGGCGTGGCCACTCACTGGACCGGCGCCGACCACCAGCAGATGCTCGCCCTGTGGGACAAGGGTGACGTGGCCGCTGCCCGGGCGGTGAACGCGCGCATGTTGGAGAGCTTCGCCTTCGAGACCGGCGACGACGCGCCCAACCCGATACCCACCAAGGCGATGATGCGCCACCTCGGCTTCGCCGTCGGCCAGGCGCGCCTGCCGATGGGGCCCGCACCCGCCCATGTCGACGCGCGTGCGGCCGAGGTGTGGGCCAACCTGCAGAACGCCCGCCAGCAGTGAGCGGGTGCACTGATGGCTGAGTCGGTACGCATCGCGTTCCTCGGTGGGCTGGGCGAGATCGGCCGCAACTGCATGGCCATCGAGTACGGCCACGATCGCCCCGACGGCAAGATCCTGCTGATCGACTGTGGGCTGATGTTCCCCGATGCCGACATGCACGGCATCGATCTGGTGCTACCCGACTTCACCTGGCTGCGCGAGCAGGCCGACCGCATCGTCGGCGTGGTCGCCACCCACGGCCACGAAGACCACGTCGGCGGGTTGCAGTACCTGCTGCGCGAGTTGAGCTTCCCCGTCTACGGCTCGCCGGTCACCCTCGGGCTGGCCCGCCACCGCATCTAGGACGCCGGGCTGCTCGTTAAGACCGAGTTGGTGCCGGTCGCCGACGGCGAGCGGCGGATGATCGGCCCGTTCGACGTCGAGTTCCTGCCCGTCACCCACTCGGGGCCCCACGCCCACGCGATCGTGCTCCACACCCCGCAAGGGGTGATCCTCCACTCCGGCGACTTCAAGCTCGATCTCACCCCCGTCGACGGGCGCCGCACCGACCTGGCCCGCATCGGCGCCATCGCGAGCACGCAGGGCATCCGCTTGCTGCTGGCCGACAGCACCAACGCCGAAGAGCACGGCCACTCGCCCAGCGAGTCCAGCGTCGGCGCCGTGCTGCGCACGGTGATCGCCCAGCAGAAGGGGCGGCGGATCATCACCGCCAGCTTCGCCAGCCACCTGCATCGCATCCAGCAGATCATGGACGCGGCCGTCGCCGACGGCCGGGTGGTGGCCACGCTCGGGCTGAGCATGCGCAAGAACGTGCGCATGGGCCGCGAGCTGGGGGTGCTGCGCATTGCCGACGACAAGCTGATCGACATCGAGCAAGCCGACAAGTACCGGCCGGAGCAGTTGTGCGTCATTTCCACCGGTTCGCAGGGCGAGCCGATGTCGGCGCTGGCCCTGCTCGCCCGCGGCGAGAACAAGTGGGTGAAGGTGGCCGAGCACGACACGGTGATCCTCTCCAGCCATGCCATCCCCGGCAACGAGGGCAACGTCAACCGGGTGATCGACGATCTGTTGCGCGCCGGGGTGGAGGTGGTGCACAGCGGGGTGGCCGACGTGCACGCCACCGGGCATGCCCAGGCCGAGGAACTGAAGACCTATCTGTCGTTGACCCGCCCGGAGTGGTACGTGCCGATTCATGGCGAGTACCGGCACATGATGGCCAACGCCAAGCTGGCGACGGTGATGGACACCCCCCGCGACCACGTGTTGGTGTGCGAGGACGGCGATGTGCTCGAACTGTCCGACAAGGGCCTTGCCGTGGTTGGCCGGGTGCCGGCCGGCTATCTGTACGTCGACGGCATCGTCGGCGATGTCGGCCAGGGCGTGCTGCGCGACCGGCGCGTGCTGGCCGAAGAAGGCGTGGTGGTGGTGGTGGTCACCGTCGACATCGAGAGCGGCAAGGTGCTCACCGGCCCGGAGATCATCACCCGCGGCTGGGTGTACGCACCGGAGGCGGAAGACCTGCTCGACGAGGCCTGCGACCGCGTCGCGGCGGCGGTGGAGGCGGCGCTCGGCAGTGGCCAACGCGACGTCGAGAGCCTCGAGCGGGAGGTGCGCCGCGCTGCGGGCAAGTTCGTCAGCGAGCGCACCCGACGGCGGCCGATGATCGTGCCGGTGGTGATGGAGACGTGAGCCGTCTCGTGCGGCGGGCGATGACGGTGACGATGATGGCGCTGGCGCAGGTGGGCGTGGTTGCCTGCGACGACGGCGGATCGGAGGGCACCCGATCGACGCTGGAGATGTCGGCGCCTGTGCCGTCGCCGTTGGCCCTGCCGCTGGTCGGGCAGATCGCGTCGGCGATCGAGGCGCTGGAGGCCGAGTTGGGCGGAGCGCAGCGCTACTTCGAGGTGAACGCCACCAGCAAGCTGGTGAACCTGTTCGTTGCGCTCAACGACGGCGCGGTGGTGCAGGCGTGGGTGTACCTCGACGGCACGCTGTCGTCGTCGGAGGGGCGGGCTGCATCGGGGGGCACGTTCACCCTCGCCGACCTCGATTTCGACCCTGAGGCGGTGCTCACGCCGGTGGCGACCGAGTTGCCCGGCTCGACGCTGGAGACCTTCTATGTGAACGGCGACGGGGAGGGCAACGTGCAGTACGGCGTGCTCGTCACCTCTGCCGAGGGTGGCGGCCTCGACGTGCTCGTCGGGCCTGACGGAGAAGTGCTCGCCGTCGACCCGCTCACCTGAACCGGCCGGATGATGGCTGCACCGGCTGGTGGATCGCGTGCACTCGGTCGGGCAGTGCGCCTTCCACCGCGCCCCCCGTTGGTACGGTGAAACCGCTATGACCACCTGGGGAAAGCCCAATCGCCGTTCGCGCGTCGAGACCCCCACCGGGCGCGCCAGCGCGGTCGCGGCGAAGGGCACCGCGGCGAAGGGCACCGCCCGCGGCGACGTGACCGACGAGTACGGGCTGCGTCGGCGCGACCAGGCCACCGCCGAACTGCGCGAGGCGATGTCCGGCCGCGAGAACGAGTTCTGGGGCGTCGGCCTGGTGGGTCTCGGCCTGTTGCTCGGCCTCGGCATCTACATCGGCGCCAGCGCCGGTCCGCTCGGACGGGCCGTGGCCCGCGTGGTCGGTTGGTTCACCGGCCTCGGGCGGTTCATCGTCCCGGTCGCGCTGGTGGGGGCCGGCGTCGCGCTAATCCGCCGCAGCCGCAGCGACAACCGCTGGCGGCTGGTGGTGGGCTGGGGCGTCACTGCGCTGGCGGTGCTCGGGCTGTTGCACCTCGCCCGCGGGCCGGGGAAGGTGATGAGCGGCTTCGACGAGTTGGGGCGCGCCGGTGGGTGGCTGGGTGCGCTGGTGGGTGTTCCGCTGCAGGCACTGCTCGCCACCTGGGGCGCGGCGATCGTGCTCAGCGCGATCGTGCTCGGCGGCGCGATGCTGGTCACCGGCAGCTCGGTGCGCTCGCTCTTCGGGCGTACCGGGCGAGGCGTGGGCAGCGTGCTGCGCCCGATGGGTCGTCGCATCCGCCAGACGGTGGGCGAGATCTCCACCCTGCGCAGCGACCGTGAGGCTCACCACGGCGGTGAGGGCGACGACGTGCCGGAGCCGTTCGACGATGAACCGCACAGGTTCCCTCCGCCGGTGCTCTACGACGGTGGTGACGACGAATGGGGTGACGTAGCCGGAGCGCCGGTGCCGCCGGCGCAGCGCGCGGCCGCTGCCCAGGCGAGTGGACCGGGTGCCCAGGATCAGCTCGATCTCGGTCCCGCAGCACAGCGCGGGCAATGGGTGTTGCCGCCGATGAGCTACCTGCACCGCAGCTCGAACCAGGCGATCAACAAGGCCGAGGTCGAGGCCCGCGGGCGCACGCTGGTCGACTCGTTGGCCTCGCACGGGGTCGAGACGCGGCTGGTGGGCCAGACGGTGGGGCCAACCGTCACCCGCTACGAACTCGAACTCGGCCAGGGGGTGAAGGTGGCGCGCATCACCAGCCTCACCCGCGACATCGCCTACGCGATGGCCGCCACCGACGTGCGCATCCTCGCCCCCATCCCCGGACGCTCGGCGATCGGGGTCGAGGTGCCCAACCACACCCGCCAACTGGTGAGCCTCGGCGACATCATGACCTCGCCCGAGGCCAAGCTGGCCAACCACCCGCTCGACGTCGCCATCGGCAAGGACATCGCCGGCCGGGCGGTGTTCCTCAATCTGTCGACCACGCCCCACCTGCTCATCGCCGGCACCACCGGCTCGGGCAAGTCGAGCGGCCTCAACTGCATCATCACCTCGATCCTGATGCGCTCCACCCCCGACACGGTGCGCCTGATCCTGGTCGACCCGAAGCAGGTCGAGATGGGCCAGTACGGCCGCTCGCCGCACCTGCTCACCCAGCCGGTGACCAACCCGAAGAAGGCGGCCAACGCGCTGGCCTGGGCGTGCAAGGAGATGGATCGCCGCTACGACCTGCTGTTCGAGGTGGGCTTTCGCGACATCACCGGCTACAACGCGGCCTACGAGCGCGGCGACCTCGCGCCCGAGCCGGGGGTGTTGCCCGACTCCGACACGGTGCACGAGCGGCTGCCCTACATCGTCGTCGTAGTGGACGAACTAAACGACTTGATGATGGTGGCCGCCCGCGACGTGGAGGAGAGCATCACCCGCATCGCGCAGAAGGCGCGGGCCGTGGGCATCCACCTCATCGTCGCCACCCAGCGCCCGTCGGTGAACGTCATCACCGGTGTGATCAAGGCCAACATCCCGGCGCGCATCGCCTACGCGGTCAACAGCCTCACCGACAGCCGGGTGATCCTCGACCAGTCGGGGGCGGAGAAGCTGGTGGGCAAGGGCGACATGTTGCTGCTGCCCGGCAACAGCAACGTCAGTCAGCGCATCCAGGGCTGCTTCGTCGGCGAGGAGGAAGTGCGCAAGGTGGTGGCCCACTGGCGTCGCCAGGCTCCGGAGGTGAAGTACGTCGATGGTGTGGCCGACGACGCGAACGAAGGCGGCCTCGGTGCCGGGGCGTTCGGAGGCAACGGGGCCGACGACGACGAGGACGAGGGCCTGTTGCGCCAGGCGATGGAACTGGTGGTGCGCAGCCAGCTGGGCAGCACCTCGATGCTGCAACGCAAGCTGAAAGTGGGCTTTGCCCGCGCCGGGCGGCTGATGGACCTGCTCGAACAGCGCGGGGTGGTGGGGCCGAGCGAGGGTAGCAAGGCTCGTGCCGTGCTGATGACGGTGGAGGAGTACGAGTTGTTGCGCCAACGCAACGCCTGAGGGAGGGGCTGTGTCAGAGCTGAGAGTGGTCACCGACGGGCTGCGGTTCCCCGAGGGGCCGATCGCGATGCCCGACGGCAGCGTGATCCTGGTCGAGATGTTCGGGCCGCGGATCACCCGCGTATCGCCCGATGGGCACAAGACGACGATCGCCGAGGTGCCCGGCGTCCCCAATGGCGCGGCGATCGGCCCCGACGGCGCGCTGTACCTGTGCAACAACGGCGGCAGCTTCAGCCCGACGGAGTTGGGCGACCTGCTGCTGCCCGGCCCGTTCGACCCCGCGCGCTACAGCGGTGGAAGCATCCAGAAGGTCGACCTGGCCACAGGTGCTGTCACCGATCTGTACACCGAGTGTGACGGCCGACCGTTGCGTGGCCCCAACGACCTGGTGTTCGACGGTCATGGCGGATTCTGGTTCACCGACCACGGCATTCGCGACCTGCAGGCGCGCACCAGCGACCTCAGCGCCATCTACTACGCCAAGGCCGACGGCAGCCACATCAGCGAGCAGGCGTTCCCCACCGACTCGCCCAACGGCATCGGTCTGTCGCCCACGGGCGATGTGCTGTACTGGGCCGAGACCCACACCGGCCGGGTGTGGCGCCGCCGGGTGGTGGCACCGGGCGTGCTCGCCGAAGGTTCGCTGCTCGATCCGTGGGAGTGCCTCGTCGGCCTGCCCGGCAACCAGTTGCTCGACTCGTTGGCGGTCGACGGCGAGGGGAATGTGTGCGTGGCCACGCTGCTCAACGGTGGCATCACCGTGATCGACCCGACCGACGGCTCGTTCACCCACGTGCCCACCGGCGACCTGCTCACCACCAACATCTGCTTCGGCGACAGCGATGGCGGCGGCGAATACCGCGACGCATACATCACCGCGTCGAGCTCGGGGCAGCTGTTGCACAGGCGCTGGCCGCGCAACGGCCTACGCCTGCACCACCTGTAAGAGCGCGGGCGGCGGGGCCGCCTACCACGACCTGCCCCTAGCCTGGTGGCGATGGCCAAGCGCTTCTACGTCGAGACCTTGGGGTGCCCGAAGAACCAGGTCGACAGCGAGAAGCTGGTTGGCACCCTGTTGGCCGAGGGGATGGCCGCCACCGACGACCCGACGCGGGCCGACCTGGTGGTGGTGAACACCTGCGCGTTCATCGAGGAGGCCCGCCGCGAGAGCATCGACACGATCCTCGCCCTTGACGAGAGCAAGAAGCGCGGCGCGCGGCTGGTGGTGACCGGCTGCATGGCCGAGCGCTACGGCCAGGAGTTGGCCGACGCGCTGCCCGAGGCCGACCAGGTGGCCGGTTTCGGCGTGCCGGTGGCGCTCGGGCGCAAACCGCCGGCGCCCGACACCCAGGGGGTGCCCGCGCTCGACCTGCTGAACCTGCCCCGCCCCAAGGCCACCCACCCATGGGCCTACGTGAAGATTGCCGAGGGCTGCGACCGCACCTGCGGCTTCTGTGCGATCCCGTCGTTCCGTGGCCCGCAGCGCAGTCGCGACGTCGACGCGATCCTGGCCGAGGTCGACCAGCTGGCGGTGCAGGAGATCGTGTTGATCGCGCAAGACCTGGCCAGCTACGGCAAGGACCGCCCGGGTGAGCTGGGCGCGGGCGCGATCGTGCCGCTGGTGCGGGCGGTTTCGGCGCGGGTGCCGTGGACCCGCCTGTTGTACCTGTACCCGAGCGATCTCAGCGACGAGCTGATCGACGCGATCTGCGCGACGAAGGTGCCCTACTTCGACCTGTCGCTGCAGCACGTCAGCAAGCCGTTGCTGCGGCGCATGAGGCGCTGGGGTGACGGTGAGCGGTTCCTCGCCCGCATCGCCGACATCCGCCGACGCGAGCCGACCGCCGCCTTTCGCAGCAACTTCATCGTCGGCTATCCGGGCGAGACCGAGGAGGACCACGACCAGCTGCTCGCCTTCGTCGAACAGGCGCAGCTCGACTGGTGCGGGTTCTTCGCCTACAGCGCCGAGGAAGGAACCTACGCCGCCGAGCTCGACGGCGCGGTGCCTGCCGCCCTGATGCACGAGCGCCTGGGCGAATTGCGCGAGCTGCAGGACGGCATCACCGCCCAGCGTCGCGACGCGCTCATCGGCAGCACGATCACAGTGCTCGTCGACTCGCCAGGGGAGGCTCGTGGCACCCGCGAGGCGCCCGAGATCGACGGCATCGTCGAGGTGCCGAGCGGGCTGGCAGTTGGTCAGTTCCATGACGTTCGCGTCGTTGACGCCCGCGGTACCGATCTTCTGGCAGACTCGCTCTGATGTCGGTCGACCCGTCAGCGATCAAGACCTGGGCCAATCTCGTCACGGTTGCGCGCGTGATCCTGTCGCTGCCGATGCTGGTGCTGATCCCCGACGACGGCGCCGGCAGTTGGGGGGCGTTCGCGCTGTGGTTCGCGCTCTGCTTCAGCGACGGTGTCGACGGCTATCTGGCCCGCCGCCATGGGGCCACCAACCTCGGCGCGTTCCTCGACCCGCTGGCCGACAAGATCCTCGTGCTCGGGGCGATGTTCATGCTCGTCGCCAACGACACCTTCTGGCTCGTGCCGGTGGCGATCATCACCGGGCGCGAACTGCTGATCAGCCTGTACCGCACATTCGTCGCCTCCAAGGGCGTGAGCGTGCCGGCCAGCAAGGTGGCCAAGTGGAAGACCTTCTTGCAGCAACTAGCGGTCGGGTTTGCCATCGCCCCGCTCACCGTCGACGTGGTGTGGTTGTGGAATGGGCTGCTGTGGATGTCGGTGGCGCTGGCGCTGATCAGCGGCGGGCAGTACTTCTACCGCGCCCGCCACGGCACCGCCGAGCAGCCGCTGCCCGAGAGCATTGTGGCGCCCAACCCCGACACCAACCCGGTCGCGGACACGTTCTGATGACGGGGGCGGCACGTGCGGTGTGACGTCGTCGCCGTCGGCACCGAACTGCTGCTTGGGCAGATCACCGACACCAACAGCCAGTGGATCGGTGAGCAACTGGCTGCGGCCGGTGTCGACAGCCTGTTGCAGGTGAAGGTGGGCGACAACCTGGCGCGCATCACAGCCCTGCTGCAACGCACCCTGGCCGAGACCGACGCGGTGATCGTTTGCGGCGGCCTCGGGCCCACCCACGACGACATCACCCGCGACGCGATCGCGGCGGTGATGGGTGTCGAGTTGCACCTCGACGAGGACGTCGCCGTGATGATCGAGCGCATGTTCGCCTCGCGTGGTCGGAAGATGCCGGCCAACAACCTGCGCCAGGCGCAGGTGCCGGAGGGGGCGACGATCATCCCCCAGACCCGCGGCACCGCGCCCGGTCTGATCTGTCCGGTCAACGTCGGTGGGGCGACGAAGGTGATCTATGCCGTGCCCGGCGTGCCCCACGAGATGCAGGACATGGTGCAGCGGGCGGTGCTGCCCGACCTGCTGGCCCGATCGGGCGAGCACGCGGTGATCCGCAGTCGCACGCTGCGCACGTGGGGCGAGAGCGAGAGCGGGCTCAATGAACGGCTCGACGCGGTCATCGCCCGTCTCGACGGGGAGGGCAACCCCACGCTGGCCTTCCTCGCCAGTGGGTGGGAGGGCATCAAGGTGCGCCTCACCGCCAAGGCGCCCACCGAGACCGCGGCGATGGAGCTGTTGGGCCGCTGGGAGGCCGAGGTACGGGACGCCGTCGACGACGTCGTGTTCGGCGTCGACGAACAGACGATGGAGTCGGTGGTGCTCGACCTGTTGCGCGAGCGCGACCTTTCGCTCGGGCTCGCCGAGTCGGTCACCGGTGGTCTCGTCGCCGGGCGGATCACGAATGTGGCCGGCGCCAGCGACGTGTTCCGGGGTGCCATCGTCAGCTACGCCAGTGCCGTGAAGCAGGAGCTGCTGCACGTACCGGCGGGCCCGGTGGTGAGCGCCGAGGCGGCGGAGGCGATGGCCCGTGGAGCTCGAGAGGCGCTGCGCTGCGATGTGGGGCTGGCGCTCACCGGCGTCGCCGGCCCGAGCGAGCAGGACGACATGCCGGTGGGCACGCTGTTCGTGGGAGTGGCGATCGCCGACGAGGTCTTCACCCGCCAGCTGCGCCTGCCTGGCCAGCGCGAGCAGATGCGCCAGATGAGCGTCATCTCCGCGCTCGACGTATTGCGGCGGGAGCTGCTCGCCCGCGGCTGACAGGATTGGTGTCATGTCCACCGATCATGTGCAACGCGCTCGCCAGCACTTCGCCGACGCCAACCCGGCCAGCCGCGCCCACTACGACGAGGCCCGCCGCTACCTGCCCGGCGGGCACACCCGAACGGTGCTCACCCATGCGCCCTTCCCGCTCGAGTTCGTCGGCGGCCAGGGTGCGATGTTGACCGACGCCGACGGCCACGAGTACATCGACCTGCTCGGCGACTACACCGCCGGTCTGCTCGGTCACAGCGAACGGCGGGTGATCGACGCGGTCACCGCCGCGCTGCACACGAACGTGAGCGTCGGCGGTATCCACCCGGCCGAGGCGCGGCTGGCACGGCTGATGTGCGAGCGCTTCGGCCTCGACCGGGTGCGGTTCACCAACTCGGGCACCGAGGCCAACCTGATGGCGATCACTACCGCGATGATGGCCACCGGTCGCGATCGCCTGGTGGTGTTCAACGGCGGCTACCACGGCGGTGTTCTCTATTTCGCCACGGGCGCGGCCCCGTGGAATGTGCCCTACCACTTCGTGCTCGCGCCGTACAACGACCTGGCCGCCTCCGTCGCGGTGATCCGCGAGCACGGCCCCTCGCTGGCCGCAGTGATCGTCGAACCGATGCTCGGCTCGGGCGGCTGCCTGCCCGGCGCCGATGGATTCCTCGCCGGGGTGTTCGCCGCGGCACGCGAGGTGGGTGCGCTGTGCATCGCCGACGAGGTGATGACCTCAAGGCATGGGCGTCAAGGGCTGGCCCACCTGATGGGAGCCACGGCCGACATCACCACCTTCGGCAAGTACATCGGTGGCGGGTTCTCCTTCGGTGCGTTCGGCGGGCGGGCCGACCTGCTCGACCAGTTCGACACCAGTCCCGAGGCCGGTCGCACGCGGGTGATCAGCCACGCAGGCACGTTCAACAACAACATCGCGACGATGACCGCCGGCGGGGTTGTGCTCGGCGAGGTGTTCACCGCCGATGTGGCAGAGTCGCACACGGCCCGCGGCGACGAGTTCCGCGCGCACGTGGCCAGCGTGCTCGCCCGCCACCGGGTGCCGATGAGCGTCAGTGGGTTCGGCTCGATGATGGCCATCCACGCGCTGGCGGACGTGCCCTCCACCGTCGACCAGGTGCTGGCCCGCGACCACGATCTCAACGAACTGCTCTATCTCGGCCTGTTGCGCCGCGGCGTGTACACCGCCGCGCGAGGGATGGTCACCCTCGGCCTCGCGCTGAGTGACGAACACCTGGCAACAGCTCTCGGCGCGCTCGACGACGCGCTCGGCGAGATCGACGAGCTGGTCTGAGCGCGTCGTAGGCTTGGACCCGCGCCTCTGTAGCTCAAAGGATAGAGCAGCGGGTTTCTACCCCGTTGGTTGTGGGTTCGAGTCCTACCGGAGGCACTGCCCCAGTCGCACTGGGGAAAGGAGCACGGTGATGACGAAGTCGATCACGATGGTTGTGGCCCTGACGCTTGCGGTAGCGGGCTGCGGTAAGAGTTCTTCGAGCGGAGGCGCCGACTCGACCGATGCGGCTGTCACGACGGTGGCCGTCACCGATGCGGCTGTCACGACGGTGGCCGCCACCGTTGCCGCCTCGACGCCACCTGCGACAGCGTCCGCGACGACTGGGCCGGATCTGTCGCTGCCGCCGCACGGAACAATCGACCCCACGGCCCCCACCTTTTCGACGTTGCCGCGGGCCGATGCCACCGAAGGCGACCCGGGCACGGTGTCGGTGGTGGTCAGCGAGCCGGTGGCGATCTCCGGCTGGGGCCTCGCCCCCGTGGCGTGTTCGGTCGATCGGCGCACGTACACCGCCTCGTTCGACGAGGCTGCGGTGAACGCCACGTTGGCCGTTTCGGCCACGATCAAGGTGGTCAACTACACCGCGCCGGGAACATATCCGGCGGTGGGCTCGGCAACGGTACTGGTGCCAGGCGCCAGCTACCAGGTGCCGTTGGCCGCCAATGTCACCATCGATGCCGCGCTCAACGGCACCGTGTCGGTTTCGACCACGCTCAACACCACGCCGGTCGCGTTCTCCCTCACCGGGTCTTGCTGCGGCTGACGCGAGATCAGGTTCGCGTGCAGGTGAACGTGCCGTCGGCGAGGCCGGTGATCGCGTACGTGCCGGCGAAGTTGTCGCCGCTGAACGTGCCGTCGACCACCATCTCCCGGCCGCCCACGTCGGGCACGGCGGCGGCGACGAAGAGCAGGTGCCCGTCGACGTCGATCTCGATGGTGAAGTCGCCGAAGAAGGTGTCGCTGCCCGCGATCGGGCCCGAGGCCGTGAGGTCGATGACCGTCGTGAGCGGGGCCGGGTCGGGGCTGCCGAACGCCGTGCCGCCGATGTCGAGCGTGAGCGTGGCCGTCTGCGCGTCGGTATCGACGGTGAACTCGGCATGCATCGATCCGACCGAGCCGAAGGTGGTGTTCTGCCACTGGCCCTGGTAGTTGCCGACGAGCAGCTCTGCGGCGGCCACCTGCTCGGGAACGGTGGTGGTTGCCTCCTGCGTCGTTTCGGGGGCCGTGGCGGGCGCCGGTTCGGTGGTGGCGGCAGCGCTGGTGGCGCTGGGCGCGGGCGTGGTCGGCGGCGCCGACTGGTCGTCGTCGTCGGAACAGGCGACGAGGGCCAGCAAGGCACCGAGGCAGAGCACAGGGCGAGACTTCACAGGATCCCCTTTCCTCGTGAGGAGTGAATGCTACTCCCGTAGTGAAAGCGCGGTCTACGCCCTACCCTGAACGAATCCCCCCGACCGCGCGAGGTTGCACGAGAGTGAAGTTCAAGAAGGGCGACACGGTCATCTACCCGCAGCACGGGGCCTGCATCGTGGTCGGCACCAAGAAGATGGACGCCTTCGGCGCCACCCAGGACTACCTGATCCTGAAGACGGTCATCAACGAGATGACCCTGTCGGTGCCCACGCTGAAGGCGGCGGAAGTGGGCGTACGCCCGCCGGTGAACCCCGAGGAGCTGGAAGATCTGGTGGCGGTGCTCAGCAAGCCCGACCCACGCGTGCCCTCCAACTGGAGCCGGCGGTTCAAGAACCACCAGGAGAAGTTGAAGAGCGGCGACGTGTACCAAGTGGCCGAGGTGGTGCGCAACCTTGCCGCGCGCAACCGCGACGCGTCGCTGTCGGCGGCCGAGCGCACGATGTACGACCGGGCGCGAATCAACTTGATCAGCGAGATCGCCCCCGCGCTGAAGGTGAGCGCCGAGGAGGCCGAGCGCTATCTCGACGAGGCCCTCGCCAAGGGTGTGCTCAAGCCGCCGAAGGCGCCGCGCAAGAAGTCGTCCTGACTGAACCAGGTCGCCGCACCAGCGATCTAGTGTCGGCGCGGTGACTTCCGGCCTGCTCACCCGCGACCAACTCGCCGCACTCATCGTCGAAGGCGAGATCGACACCGTACTGATGGTGTTCCCCGACCTGCAGGGTCGTCTCGTCGGCAAGCGCACCACCGGGCGCTTCTTTCTCGAGTGCGTCGCCGACGCGGGCACCGAGAACTGCGACTACCTGATCGCCTGCGACATCGACAACAACCCGGTGCCCGGCTATCGCTTCACCAGCTACGAGCAGGGCTACGGCGACATGCTGGCGATGGCCGATTGGGGCACCGCGCGTCGCATCCCGTGGGTGGACAAGACGGCGATGATCTTCTGCGACCTGCTCACCGTCGACTCGCACGCGCCGGTGGAGGTGGCGCCGCGCACCGTGCTGCGCCGACAGGTGGAGGCCGCGGAGGCGATGGGCTACCTGCCGATGATGGCCAGCGAGATCGAGTTCTATCTGTTTCGCGAAACCTACGACGAGGCCCGCGATCAGGATTACCGCAACCTGCGGCCACACTCGCCGTGGGTGGAGGACTATCACGTGCTGCAGACCACCAAGGACGAGTACGTGCTCGGTGCCATCCGGCGTGGGCTGGAGGCGGCCGGGGTGCCGGTGGAGTTCAGCAAGGGCGAGGCCGGGCGTGGCCAACACGAGATCAACCTCGACTACACCACCGCAGTCGAGATGGCCGACCGCAACAGCTTGTACAAGCTGGCCGCGAAGGAGATCGCCCACTTCGCCGGCCGGTCGGTGACATTCATGGCCAAGCATGCATTCGACGACACCGGCTCGTCGTGCCACATCCACTCCAGCCTGTGGTCGCTCGACGGCACGACGGCGGTGTTCGACGATCATCACGACGCGCACGGCATGAGTGCCACCTTCCGCCACTATCTCGCCGGGCTGATCGCCACCGCCCGCGAGTTCAGCCTGCTGTGGGCGCCGACGATCAACAGCTACAAGCGCTTCCAGCCCGGCTCATGGGCGCCCACCGGCATCGGGTGGGGTGTCGACAATCGCACTCTCGGCTTTCGCAAGGTGGGCCACGGTGGGGGCACGCGTGTCGAGTGCCGCATCCCGGGCAGTGACGCGAACAGCTACTTCGCCTTCGCGGGCACGATCGCCGGTGGGCTGTACGGCATCCGCCACGCGCTCGAGTTGCCGCCCCCGTTCGCGGGCAACGGCTACGAAGCACCGGAGATCCCGCGCATTCCCTGGAACATCGTCGATGCGATCGACCTGTGGGAGCGCAGTGCCATCGCCCGCGAGTGCTTCGGCGACGACGTGCACCACCACATTCTCACCATGGCCAAGGCGGAGTGGGCCGCGTTCAACCAGACCGTCACCGACTGGGAGCTGCGCCGCTACTGGGAACGCATCTAGCTCTGTTGCGCTCAGCGCGGGGCGAATTCGACCAACACCGGTAGGTGGTCGCTGAGTTCGCGCCATCGTTCGTCGCCCGCAGGGGTCAGCGTGTGCACCCACTGCGCTGCCTGCGGGATGAGCACGTAGTCGATGCGCTGGTAGGGGGCTTCGGCCGGGTTGGTGAGCGCCCCGCCGTGGTCGACCAGCCCGACGTCCGCGAACTCGCGCAACACTGCCGCTTCGCTGTCGTCGGTGGTGTTGAAGTCGCCGGCGACCACCACGCCCTCGGCGGTGTCGGCGCGGATGCGGTCGGCCACCCGCCGTGCTTGGGTGACTCGCCGGTCGACATCCTCCCCGGCCAGGTGGGTGTCGAACAGGCGCAACGAATCGTCGGCGCGGGTGACGGTGGCCGCGAGCAGCACCCGGTGGCGGTAGGTCCAGGTACTCACCTCCGGGGCGATGGTGGTGGCCAGGCGCGCCGACAGTTTCCACGGTGACACGATCGCCAGCCCCTCGGCCCGCCACCACAACAGCGGCGTGTAGGGGTAATGCTTCACCGTCCAGTAGTGCTGCCAACCGAGCTGCTGGGCCAGTCGCCGGGCCTGGCCGCGGCGCACCTCCTGCAGGGCCACCACGTCGGGCCGGTGATCGCTCACCACCGCCGCGACGCGGGCGATGTCGGGGTCGCGGGTGCCGAGCAGGTTCCAGGTCATCACTCGCCAGCTGCTCATCGGCGCGTCCCCATGCCCGGCAGTCTGTCATCCGCTACCGTGGCCCACCATGCTGCGGCTCGCGGGCAAGGTTGCCCTGATCACCGGTGGATCGTCGGGCCTCGGCCGGGTGGCGGCCGAACTGTTCGCCGCCGAGGGCGCCACCGTTGTCGTCGCCGACGTGGTGGAAGGCGACGAGGTGGTCGAGGCGATCGCGGCGGCCGGCGGCGACGCCGGCTATGTCGCCTGCGACGTGACCTCGTCGGAGTCGGTGGCCAACGCGG
The DNA here is from genome assembly GCA_963169215.1 of Actinomycetota bacterium. GTDB lineage: Bacteria > Actinomycetota > Acidimicrobiia > Acidimicrobiales > Ilumatobacteraceae > UBA668. Next base: position 6,508 of record CAUJEE010000173.1, on the reverse strand, counting down.
TGGCGTTCGCGGTCGAGACCTACGGCGGCCTGCACGTGTTGCACAACAACGCGGGGGTGATGCTCGCCGACGACGACACACCGGTGAGCACCAGCATCGAGACCTACCAGCGCACGATGGACATCAACGTGCTGGGCACGATGTTGAGCTGCAAGCACGCGATCCCGGCGATGCTCGAGAGCGCAAGGGTGAGTGGCCGCGCGGCGAGCATCGTCAACGTCGCCTCCTTCGTCGCCCACATGGGCGCGGCCACGCCGCAGGTGGCCTACACCGCGTCGAAGGGTGCGGTGCTGGCGATGACCCGCGAGATCGCCACCACGTACGCCCGCCAGGGAATCCGCTGCAACGCGCTGTGCCCCGGCCCGGTGATGACGCCCCTGCTGGCCAAGTTCCTGAGCGACGACGACAAGCGCAATCGTCGCCTGGTGCACATCCCGATGGGCCGCTTCGGCGATCCGCTCGAGATCGCCAACGGGGCGTTGTTCCTGGCCAGCGACGAGAGCAGCTGGATGACCGGGCAGTCGCTGATCATCGATGGTGGCATCACCGCTGCCTACGTCACGCCCGAATGACCCTGCACGGCGATCCCGCGACGCTGGCCACGCTCGACAGTCGTGTCACCGCCTGGGTTCGCGAGCGGCTGCGCGGCACCGGCGTCGGCACGGTGGGCGACCCGGGTCGGCTGGTCGACCTGATCGATGGCGCGATCAGCGATGCCGGCGCGGGCCTCGACGACGCGTGGCAGACCTTCACGCAGGTGGTGGCGCCGAACAACGTGGGACTCGACAGCAGTCGCTTCCTCGCTTTCGTGCCCTGTTCGCCATCGGCCTCGGCGGTGTGGATGGACGCGGTAGTCGGCGCGGCCAACTTCTCCGCCGAGTCGTGGCTGGAGGCGGCGGGGGCGGTGGCCGCCGAGGAGCAAGTGCTCGCGCTGTTGGCATCGGCGGCGGGTATGCCCGCCGGGGCCGGTGGGTGCTTCATGAGCGGGGGCAGCATCGGCAACCTGTCGGCTCTGGCCGTCGCTCGCGAGAGGGCCGGCGGGCGAAGCAAGGTGGTCGTCGCCGACACTGCCCATGCCTCGGTTGCCAACGCGTTGCACCTGCTCGGCTTGCAGCCGTTGACGGTTTCCACCGACGACTCGTGTCGGCTGACCGGCGGCGCGATCCGGGCCGCGGTGGGCGCGGACGACGACATTGCGGCAGTGGTGGCCTCGGCCGGGTCGACCAACGCGGGTGTGGTCGACGACCTCGCCGGCTGTGCCGACGTGGCCGCAGAGTTGGGCGCGTGGCTGCACGTCGACGGCGCGTACGGTTTGGCGGCGATGCTGCTGCCCGAGCTGCGCCACCGCTTCGACGGGATCGAGCGAGCTGACAGCTTCATCGTCGACCCGCACAAGTGGCTGTTCGCCCCGATCGGTTCATGCGCGCTCATCTACCGTCAACCGGCGGCAGCCGCTGCGGTGCACACCCAGCACGGGCCGTACATCGATGCGCTGCACCCCGACGACGGCTTGTTCAACCCGAGCGATCTCGGTTACCAACTCACCCGCCGGGCCAGTGGCCTGCCGCTGTGGTTCGCCCTCGCCGTTCATGGCGTGGAAGCTCATCGGCAGGCGATCCGAGCCGGCATCCGGCTGGCCCGTCGGATGGCCGACGCGTTGGAGGCGGGGGAGCACACTTCGCTGGTGTTGCCGCCCGAATTGGGTGTGGTGCTGTTCCGCCGTGACGGCTGGGGGGTGGCCGAGTGGCGGCTGTGGGCGCAGGCGACGCGTGAGGCCGGGGTTGCCTTCGTGGCCCCCACCATCCATCGCGGCGAGCCGGTGGGACGGTTGGTGTTCATGCACCCGGCCACCCCCGACACCATCGTCGGCGAGTTGCTGGCCACGCTTGCCCACACGCTGGATACCTGAGCCGTGCACATCGTGCCCTCGAGACCGGCAAGACTGGGGCGATGAGCACAGTCGCGTTCGTCGGCCTCGGGGTGATGGGTGCCCCGATGGCCCGCCATCTGGCCGCTGCCGGCCACCAGGTGACCGTCTACAACCGCACACCGGCCAAGGCGCTGGCGTGGGTGGCGCTGTACGGCCACCGCGCCGCACCCACACCCCGCGAGGCCGCCGAAGGGGCCGAGTTCGTGCTGCTGTGCGTGGGCAACGACAACGACGTGCGCGAGGTCGTGTACGGCCCCGACGGCGTGCTCGCCGGGGCCGAGGCGGGCGCGGTGCTGGTCGATCACACCACCGCCTCGGCCGAGGTGGCCAAGGAGCTGGCCGAGGCTGCGGCCGAGTTCGGGGTGGGCTTCGTCGATGCCCCGGTGTCGGGTGGCCAGGCCGGCGCGGAGAGCGGACAGCTGACGATCATGTGCGGCGCCGACGACGCGGCCTACTACGAACTGGCCAAGCCGGTGCTCGCCGCCTACGCCAAGGCGAGCGCGCTGATGGGGCCGGCGGGTGCCGGACAGCTGACCAAGATGGTCAACCAGGTGCTCATCGCCGGCGTGGCGCAGGGTCTGGCCGAGGGGCTCAACTTCGCGATCAAGGCCGGTCTCGACGCCGAGCAGGTGATCGAGGTGATCAAGCACGGTGCGGCGCAGAGCTGGCAGCTGGAGAACCGCGGCCACACGATGGTGCGCGGCGAGTTCGACTTCGGCTTCGCCGTGGAGTGGATGCGCAAAGACCTCGCGATCGTGCTTGCCGAAGCCAACCGCAACGGCGCCCGGCTGCCGGTGACCGCGCTCGTCGACCAGTTCTACGCACAGGTGGTCGCCCGCGGTGGTCACCGCTGGGACACGAGCAGCCTGATCCACCTGCTGGCCAACGACTGACGCGTCACAGGCGGGAAGCGCATCGCTCAGCGGCGACGCGGGCATCTGTAAGATGCCGCGCGGAGGGAGCACCCCTCCCGTCCCAGAAGGGAACACACATGAATCGAAGGCGTACAGCATTCGCAGCTGTGCTGTTCGGAGGTGTCGTACTCGCCGCTCCTGGCCCAGTGCACGCCGAGTTGGAAGGCGGATGTTCGGCATCGGGTCAGTGGCAGGAAGACGGCTTGTTCGTCGACGCCGAGGCAGCGGGCGACGACGTGGTCATCATCCCGCGCAGCGACACCGTCGACTGGCAGGGATCGGTCTCCGGCCCGCCAGGCGAGCACAGCGGCTCGATCTGGCTCGAGTTGCCGCCACCGTTCGGCAACGTCGAGATCGACAACTGGGGTGGCGAGGGTGAGACCACGTCCAACAGCGGCTCGGAGGAGTACGACCTGCCCAAGCTGGTTCCCGCTGGGGTCGTGTTCCGTGTCGCCGGCCAGCACGTCGACAACAACGGCACATGCACCGGCTTTGTCAACCTGGAGATCAGGGGCGGTATCACCGACTCGCCGATCTTCTATGCGGCTCTTGTGCTGACTCTCGTGTTCGGGGCGCTGCTCGGCTTTGCCCTGATACCGGTATTCCAGGCGATGATCAAAGCAGGGATAAAGGGGGCGTGATGAAAGTCGGCCAAGTCATCAAGCTGGGCGTGCTCGGCTTCTTCTTCTTCCTGTTCGTCGCCGTCGACCTGGTGCTGTTCGGGGTCATCCCGCTGAACAGCGTGATGGTCACCGTGCAGCCGCTGATCGGTCTGTTGCTCTGCGCTCTGCTCGGCCTGTTGGCCGCTCGCGGCAAGGCACCGGCACCGGCAGCGGCCACTGCTGCCCCCGCCGGCGATCAGGGCGGCGCGCTGCCGCCGCCCCCGCCCGAATGACCTAGCTTCAGCCCGCCGCTGTGCGCGCCACGGCGTCGACGATGCGGTCGATCTGCTCGTCGGTGGTGGCCAGCGGCGGGCAGTCGCGCGCCTGGCGGGCAGGGGGTGTAGAACTGCCCGGGGCATCCTCCGAGCGCACAGCGCGCTCGGATTACGGTGACGCCCGTGATCTGGAGCGTGCCGTGACCTGGAGCGTCGAGGTGGCCATCGACCGGCAGTGGTACGCGGTGAAGGGCGCTCTCGCCGACCGCCCGTGCCCACCGGAGACGGTGGAGGTGTGGGCGCTGGGCCAGGGCACCTCGCTCGTCGGCCGTCACTCGAACAAGCGCAGCGCGCAGCCCCACATCGCGCTCGACGACAGCGGTGTGTCGCGGCGTCACGCCGAGTTCGTCGTCGCCGGCGAGAAGCTGTTCGTCGTCGACCGCTCGTCGACCAACGGCACCTACGTGTTCGCCCCCGGCGAGCAGTATGTGGCGGAGACCGCGCCACTTGAGCCGGAGATCGCCCGCGCATTGGCCAGCGGTGACCGGGTCTACCTCGGCGCCTGGACCCGCCTCACGGTGCGCGGCGGGGATTGACCGGGCGGCGCTTGCCACCGAGGGCACACACTTCGTCGAATCCGGCGCGCAGGCAATCGAGCAGCACGTCAGGGTCGGGCACCGCCGCCGCGTCGGCGTTCACGCCCATGTAGCAGGTGCCGTCGTAGGTCATCAGCGTCACGTTCAGTGCCGCGCCGGCAGTGGGGCCGAAGGCATAGAAGCCGGTCACCCGCCGACTCTCGAGCCACATCGGCTGGGGCACGCCGGGCACGTTGCTGGCCAGGAAGTCGACGCCCTTCATGATCGTGCCCACCACGCCCTTGGGCATCAGGTTGAGCGCTCCGGCAATGGTCGAGGTGTGCTCGAGCGACCGCTCGCCGCGCACCCGATCGACGACGGAGCGCAGAGCGCGGATGTGAGCCTCGGTCGACTCGGCCCGCACCGGCACAGGGAAGCGCATGATCGTGATGTGGTTGCCGCCCGGCTCGTCGTCGGCCGTGCGCAGCGAGATCGGAATCGCCGCGCGCAGCTCGTCAACCTCGATGCCGTGATGGCGGTGGTAGCGGTGCAGACCAGTGGTGATGCCGGCGATGTAGCCGTCGTTGAGCCGTCCGCCGGCGCGGTTGGCGGCGTCGTGCAGGGTGGTGACCGGCACGTCGAGCAGGCGGTAACTGCCCGCCGTCGTCCTGCCCACCATCACCGGCGACTTGGGCACCATCGCCGGCGCGACAACTCTGCCGATCGAGGCCGCGGTGTCGAACAGGTCTCGCGCCGCCCGGCGCGGATCGCGGATGGCCTGCAACAACGTGGGCACCGCCGCCGAGATCTGCCGCCGCGAGAAGTCGAGCACACCCTCCACGTCGCGGGCCACCACCTCACGCAACACTGCAACCGGGTCGGGGCGGCGGCGTTCGACAGCGGCGGCGACGGGCGACCGTGGGCCGGTGGCGGCGCGTTCGGGCTGGAAGTCGAACAGGTGGGCGGCGAGTTGTACCGCGCCGATGCCGTCGGTGACGACGTGGTGACCCTTCATCACCAGCGCCGCCCCGTCGGGCTTGTCGTCGTGCTGGACCCCTTCGATGAGTGCGAACTCCCACAGCGGGCGGGTGGGGTCGAAGCCCCCGGCAGCAACGCTGCGCGCCCAGTCGAGCAGGTCCTGCATGCTGCTGCCGACAGGCAGGCTGATGCGCCGCAGGTGATAGGCCAGGTCGAACTCGTCGTCGGGCTGCCAGCGCAACAACGTCGGGTGCAGCGGCACCGGTGCCACCTTCTCGCGCAACACCGGGATGTTGTCGACCACCTCCACCATCCGTGACCGCAGACGTTCCCACTCGGGCGCGGCATCGAGCAGGATCACCGCCACCATCGTGCTGCGCAACAGTGGGTGGGCCTCCACCATCCACATCAGGGTGTCGGTCTGGCTGAGATACGGCGATCTGGGCATGTGGACGCGACCCCCTCGCGTGCATCGTGCGGCAGATGTCGGCCGAAGGCAAGGGGCCGAAAGACCCGTTGCGCCACTGCACCCTTGTTCCTATGGTGCAGTTGTGATTGATCGCAAGGTGATCGACGCCAACGAGGCGGTGGCCCATGTGGCTCACCGCCTGTCTGAGGTCATCGCCATCTACCCGATAACCCCCGCTTCGCCGATGGGTGAGCACGCCGACGAGTGGACGGCGCGAGGGCGCGCCAACCTGTGGGGGGCGGTGCCGGAGGTGATCGAGATGCAGAGCGAGGCCGGCGCTGCGGCCGCACTGCACGGGGCCGTGCTGCGCGGCGCGCTGGCGACGACCTTCACCGCCAGCCAGGGGTTGCTGTTGATGGTGCCGGAGATGTTCAAGATCGCCGGCGAGCTGACGCCGACAGTGATCCACGTGGCTGCCCGCTCGGTGGCCACTCATGCGTTGTCTATCTTCGGCGACCACAGCGACGTGATGGCCGCGCGTTCGACCGGTTTCGCCATGCTGTGCTCGCCGAATGTCGCCGAAGCCGCCGACATGGCAGCCATCGCCCACGCCACGACCCTGGCCACCCGCGTGCCGTTCCTGCACTTCTTCGACGGCTTCCGCACCAGCCACGAGTTGAACACGGTGGTGCTGCCCACCGACGAGCAGTTGCGCGAACTGATCGACCACGACCTGATCCGCGCCCACCGCGACCGCGGCCTCGACCCCGACCGGCCGGTGCTGCGCGGCAGCGCGCAGAACCCAGACGTGTTCTTCCAGGCCCG
>CAUJEE010000172.1 GCA_963169215.1 Actinomycetota bacterium | reverse complement strand
CGGGGATGATCTGGTCGACTCCCTTGGTGACCGAGTAGCTGTCCCAGTAGGGGCCGCCGCAGTTGGCACAAGATCCCATGCTGATCACGTACTTCGGCTCGGCCATCTGCTCGTAGAGGCGCTTGATGCTGGGGGCCATCTTGTCGGTGACCGTGCCGGAGATGACCACCAGATCGGCCTGGCGCGGGCTGGCCGGCAGCGGGATGACCCCGAGGCGCATCACGTCGTATCGCGGCGAGGCGAAGGCCGCGCCCATCTCGATCGCGCAGCAGGCCAGGCCCCACTGGTAGACCCACAGGCTGTAGGAACGGCCCATGTTGAACAGGGACGTGAGTGGCTTGGGCAGACGCCCCTTGTCGACCAGACCCATGTGGTTACACCCAGCGCAGGACACCCTTGCGCCACGCGTACACGAGGCCAAGGAGCAGGACGAAGACGAAGATGCCCATTTCCACCAGACCGAAGCCGGCGTACACCTCGAGACGAGTGGCCCACGGGAAGATGAACACCGCTTCCACGTCGAACACCACAAAGAGCAGGGCGAAGATGTAGTAGCGCACCTGACTGTGAGACCAGCCGTCACCCACCGGGTTGACCCCGCTCTCATAGGCGATCAGCTTTTCCGAGTTGGGCTTGTTCGGCCGCACGAGAGCCGAAAGCCCGAGGAGCAGACCGGCCAGCAACAAGGCCGTGGCTGCGAACCACACCACATTGAGGTAGTCGCGCAGGAAGTCAGACATCGGGCCCGACGCTACTACGCCCCGCGAAACGGATCACAAATGGACCCGCCCGTCGTCGATCGGGCAGGTGGTCGGCGGGCCGGCGGCGAGCATGTTGCCGTCGGGCGGGCTGGTGGCCGGAGGTCCGGCGGCCAGCGGGCCGGTGGCGAGTGCACTGCCGTCGGGTGGGCTGGCGGCAACGGTCTCGCAGAACCAATCGACCAGACGGTGGGCATTGGGTCGGCTGTCGTCCACGCACCGCACCGTCTGCGCCAGCAGCGACTCGACCCCCACCCCGGTTCGGGCCAACTCCTGCGCACCGGCCCCCGCCGACCAGCGGCGTACGATGGTCTCGGTCACCTCCGGGTGGAACTGGGTGGCGAACATGCGGCCCAGCCGCCACGCCTGCGGGCCCACGGCGCTGCGTGCCAATTGGTGGGCATCGGGCGGGACGGAGGCCACGTCGTAGTGCCATTGCAGCCACGGCCCGGTCGCCACCGCTTCGGGTGAGTCGGTGTCGATCTCGTACCAGCCGACCTCGGGCATCGTCGCCGGCGACACCGTGCCCCCGAAGGCGTGCGACATCACCTGGTGGCCGAAGCAGATGCCGAACACCGGCACACCTCGCTGCCGCGCGGCGCGCAGCAGCTCCACCTCCGCCGACAACTCAGCGTTGATCTGCGGCCAGTAGACGCTCCACTCGCTGCCGAGCAGCAGCACCAGCTCGTGCCCGTCGAGCGCGGGCCACTCGCCTGGATGCTCGCGATGGCACTCGCTGAACGCGTAGCCATGGGAACGGAACCGGTCGCCGACGAACCCGGCATCGGCATCGGCCTGGTTGGCGACGAGCAGGGCACGCACTGCGCCGAGGGTAGCCGCCGGAGCACGGGCACACGGCAGAATGGTCGCCATGTCACAGCCGCCCCCGCTCATCGCCTTGTGCGCGCGTGTGCTCACCTTCTCCGACGAGGGCAAGCGCGACGCCTTCTCGAGCAGTCAGCCCTACAGCCGCGCCGTCGCCCGCGCCGGCGGTGTGCCTGTGCTGGTGCCCCCGATCAGGGAGTTGTACAACAACGCGCACACTGTGCTGCAGCACTTCGACGGGGTGCTGCTACCCGGTGGGGGCGACGTCGACCCTCGCCGGTACGGACAGCAGCCCGACGACGACACGTTGTACGGCATCGTCGAGGCCCACGACGAGCTCGACACCGCCATCTGCCTGGCGGCGATCGATCTCGACCTGCCGATGCTCGCCCTGTGCCGCGGCATGCAGGTGATGAACGTCGCGCTCGGGGGCACGCTGGTGCAGGACATCGGCAACTCCGACCACTGGATGCGCGAGCACACCGTGACCCTCAGCGAGGGGTGCACGATCGCCAAGGTTGTGGGCACCACCCACCTCGAGCACTGCCACTCGGTGCACCACCAGGGCATCGGTGAGCTCGCTCCGGCTTTGCTGCCGTGCGGGTGGTCGGAGGACGGCCAACTGGAAGCGGTCGAGCTGCCCGCGGCAACCTGGGTGGTGGGCGTGCAGTGGCATCCCGAGGACACTGCCCCGCACAAGCCACAGCAGCAGGCGCTGTACGACGAGCTGGTGCGCCACGCGGCCGCGCGCGCACACGCCATAGGCTGAGGCGATGGCCGCGCCGCTGGTGCTCATCGTCGGTCGCCAGGCAGGCGACGCCAAGGGCGTGCGCGGCGAACCCTACGCGGCCGGCCGTGCCTACTTCGACGCTGTCGCCCGCGCCGGGGGGATGCCGTTGATGCTGCCGCCGATCCCCTCCCTCGCCGATGGTGCCGACGAGCTGCTGGCGCGCGTCGACGCGGTGGTGCTGCACGGGGGCGGCGACGTCGACCCGCAGCGCTACGGGCAGGCACCGGCTGCCGATCAGCTCTACGGCGTGGTGCCCGAACACGACGAGGTCGAATTCGCGGTGGTGGCCGCCGCGTTGGCCCGCGACGTGCCGATGCTGGCGATCTGTCGCGGTCTGCAGGTGCTCAATGTCGCTCTCGGCGGAACGCTCCTGCAGGACATCGGCCGCGACCACTGGTTCGCGCCCCACCCGGTCGAGCTTGCCGCCGGGTGTCGGTTGGCGACGGCGATCGGCTCCACCACAATCAGCGCCGGGCACTGCGTGCATCACCAAGCGATCGATCGCATCGGCACCGGGCTGGAGGTGGTCGGGCGCTCCGCCGACGGAGTCGTCCACGCCTGCGAGGTCGGCGACGCCCGCTGGGTGGTGGCCACCCAGTGGCACCCCGAGGACACCGCGGCCGACGACCCCGAGCAGCAAGCCCTGTTCGACGCACTAGTCGCCCACGCCCGCTGACCCGCCATCACCCGCATCCGCGCCCAACCATGAACGGCGGTCAGCTCGCGCAGCGGGCGGGGCGGGCGGGGCGGGCGGTCAGGCCCGCGCAGTGGTTAGGGGGCGGCGTCGATCAGCCAGTCGGGGTAGACGCCGACGGCCAGGGTGAAGGCGACCGAGGCGGCCACGGCAACGCCGAGCAGCAACGGCACACGCACCGGCTCGCGGTCATCGTCGCCCGCCTCCGGCTCGGCGATCCACATGCTGACGATGATGCGCAGGTACAAGAAGGCGGCGATCACCGCCGACACCATGGCGATGATGGCGATCGCGTAGCTCTCCTCGTCGACTGCCGCGCCGATCACCGCGAACTTGGCGACGAAACCACTCGTGAGCGGTACCCCGGCTTGGGCGAGCAGCAACACGGTCATCCCGAGCGCCAGCGCAGGCTTGGCACGCGCCAGCCCGCGGAAGCCGGCCAGGTCGGTGGACGCGTCGCCGGTGCGGCCAACGGCCGTGACCACACCGAAGGTGCCGGTGACCAGCACGGCGTACACCATCAGGTACAGCAGGGACGACGAAACGCCCTCAGATCCCGGCCCACGCGAGTGCAGAGCGGCTTCGACGCCGACCAAGATGAAGCCGGCGTGGCTGATCGACGAGAAGGCGAGCATGCGCTTGACGTTGGTCTGCACCACCGCCATCACCGAGCCGAGCACCAGCGTGAGCACGGCGATCGCCCACACCGCCGGGCGAAGGTCGTCGCGCCACACCGGCAGGACCTCGGTGAACACGCGCAGCATCGCGGCAAAGGCGGCGACCTTGCCCACCGAGGCCATGAAGGCGCTCACCGGGGTGGGTGCGCCCTGGTACACGTCGGGCGCCCAGAAGTGGAACGGTGCCGCCGCCACCTTGAACGCCAACCCGACGAGCAGCAGCGCCACGCCGGCAAGTGCCAGCGACTCGCGACTGCGGACGACTTCCACGATCTCGTCGAAGCGCGCAGCAATGCGCGTGTAGTTGGTGCTTCCCGTCGAGCCGTACACCAACGCGATGCCGTACAGGAGGAAGGCCGATGAGAACGCACCGAGGACGAAGTACTTGAGGCCGGCCTCTTGGCTGTCTATGCGCCGCCGGTGGCTTGCCGCCAACACGTACAGCGCGATCGACAGGATCTCCAGGCCGAGGAACAGCACGACCAGGTCGTTGGCCGCGCCCATCACCACTGCCCCGATTGCCGCGAGGTGGTACAGCGCGTACACCTCGGGCCCCTCCAGACCTTCGCGGCGCAGGTACTCGTCGGTGGTCATCGACACCAGCAGCACACCGGCGGAAACGGCGATGGTGATCCACACCCCGAAGCGGTCGAGCCACATCGCCTCCGCGACGAGGGTCTTCGGCCCCTCGTGTCCGACGCGATTCCACTGGATGAACCCCATCACGCCCGACGCGGCCGCAACGGCGGCGCTGAGCAGCGCGTAGGCGTGCTTGGGCCACACCGGCGTGAGGGCACCGGCCACGAGCAGGGTCATCGCCCCACCGAGCATGATCAGCAACGGGCTGAGCGCGAACCAGTCGATGTCGGTGGGCGCTTGCAGCGTGTCGGCCAAAAGCAGCGCCCCCATCAGCCTTCGCCTTCCTCATGCTCGATCGGCAGCGGTTCGTCAGGTGCCGGCACGCGGTGTTCACTGCGCTGCTCGACGTGTGCCAGCAGCTTGTCGACCGAGGGCTGCATGCGGTCGATCATCGGCTTGGGGTAGACGCCGCAGAACACCATCAAGGCCAGCAACGGCGCCAGCACCGCCCCCTCGCTCCACTTCATTTCGCCGAAGTCGCGATTGTCGGCGCTCGGTTCGCCGTGGAACACCCGCTGGTAGGCCCACAGCAGGTAGAGCGCGGCAAGGATCACGCCACTGGCTGCCACCACAACCCACCAGCGGGCGGTGGCGAACGATCCGACGAGCACCATGAACTCGCCGACGAAGCCGTTGAGGCCGGGCAGCCCCACGCTCGACAGCATCACCACGGTGAAGACACCGGCGAAGATCGGTGCCACCTTCTGCAGCCCGCTGAGGGCGGCGATCTCGCGCGTGTGCCGTCGCTCGTAGATCATGCCGACGAGAATGAACAGAGCCCCGGTGCTCACACCGTGGTTGACCATCTGCATCACCCCACCCGAAATCGCCGCACCGGTGAGGGCGAACGTACCGAGCACGATGAAGCCGAGGTGAGCCACCGACGAGTAGGCGACGAGCCGCTTGAGGTCGGTCTGCATCGTGGCTGCGATCGCACCCCAGATGATGCCGATCACCGCCAGCGTGAGGAACAGCGGACGCGACCACACCGCCGCCTCCGGGAACAGGTACACACCGAAGCGCAGCAGGCCATAGGTGCCCATCTTCAACAACACACCGGCGAGGATCACCGAGCCGCCGGTGGGCGCCTGGGTGTGCGCGTCGGGCAACCAGGTGTGCAGCGGGAACAGCGGCACCTTCACTGCGAACGCGATGGCGAAGGCGAAGAACAGCCAGCGCCCGGTACTCGCCGCGAAGTCGGCATTCTCGGCTATCTCCACCAGGTCGAAGGTGACCGACCCCTGCGGCCCCGCCTTGGCCAGCACGGCGGTGGCGATGATGCCCACCAACATGAAGGCCGAGCCGACCATCGTGAAGAGGAAGAACTTGGTGGCCGCGTAGATGCGGTCGTCATATCCCCACCCGCCGATGAGGAAGTACATCGGCACCAACACGATCTCGAAGAAGACGAAGAACAAGAACAGGTCGAGGCTGATGAACGAACCCATCACGCCCGCCTCCAGCAGCAGCATCCACGACAGGTAGCGCTTGTGCCCGTGGTGCGGGTCGATGCCTGCGATCACCAAGGGGAACAGCACCCCGGTGAGCGCCACCAGGAACAGCGAGATGCCATCGACGCCGAGGTGCCAGGAGATGCCCCACGACTCGATCCAGTTGTGCCGGGAGACAGCCTGGAAGCCCGCCTCACCGGAGTCGAAGCCGATCAGCAACCAGATGGACAGCGCTCCGGCGAACATCGACGCGGTGAGCGCAGTGATCTTGATGACGTGCGGGTAGCGCTCGGCCACCAGCGCCACGAGCAGCGCGCCCGCGGCCGGCACGAGCACCAAGAGGGTGAGGATCGGGATCTCGTTCACAGG
>CAUJEE010000171.1 GCA_963169215.1 Actinomycetota bacterium | reverse complement strand
GGCGATCTTCGCCCCATCGGCGGCCGGACCGGCCTTGGCGCGCACGGCAGCGATCACCTTGCCCATCGCCTTCATCCCCTCGTTGCCGCCAGCCGCTGCGGCCGCGATCTCGTCGGCGATGATCGTCTGCAACTCGTCGTCGCTCAGCGCCGCGGGCAGATAGGGCTCGAGCACGGCGGCCTCGGCCCGGGCGCGCTCGACCCGATCGGCGCGCCCGGCGGTGACGAACGCGTCGGCGGTCTCGTGGTGCTTGCGCACCTCCACCGCCAACACCGTCAGCACCTGCTCGTCGGCGAGTTCGACCAACTCGTCGCCCGCGGTCTCGGCCACCGAGATCGCGGCCAAGGCCTGGCGCAAGGCGGAGAGGGCCACCTCGTCGCGTGCCTTCATCGCCACTGTCAGCGCTGCCTGCAGGTCGGACTTGATGCTCATGTCCCCCAGGGTAGGCGGCAACTGGGCACGATCAGTCCCGCATTCCGGGACTGGTCCTGCCCAGAAGCCCGCCTGGGAAGATCGCTTCCCAGAATCCGACGGCTAACGTCGGGCGGGTGCTGGGGGTGGTGGGCGATCTCGTCGAAGACGTGGTGGTGCGCTTGCACGAGGAGCTGCACCACGCCAGTGACACTGCGTCGACCGTGGTACGCCGGCGCGGTGGTAGCGCGGCCAACGTGGTGGCCGCGGCGGTGGCCGCAGGCGGCGCGGCGCGCTTCATCGGCCAGGTCGGCGACGTCGGGGGCGGGCGCTGGCTGACCGAGCAACTCACCGCCGCCGGGGCGGAGGTGGTGGTGCGCCGGGCCGGACGCACGGGCACGATCGTCGTGCTGCTCGACATCAACGGTGAGCGCACGATGTTCGCCGACCGGGCCACCGCCACCGAACTGTGCGATCCCGAGCCGGCCTGGCTCGATCGGCTCGATACGTTGCACGTGCCCTTCTACTCGCTGGCCGTCGAACCGCTCGCCACCACCACTCGCACCCTGGCCGCATGGGCGCACGAACGCGGTGTGCGCGTTTCGATCGACGCGTCCTCGGCTGCTGTGCTCGCCAACTACGGCATCGATCGCGCCGGCGAGGCGATCCGCGCGCTCGACCCCGACGTGATCCTGGCCAACGAACTCGAGGCCGAGGTGCTCGGCGCGAGCCTGTACGGCCCGTGGCGCGATGGCGTGCTGGTGGTGGTGAAGCAGGGCGCGGCACCGGCCCTCGTGCACCGCGCCGACATCGGCACGGTGGAGGTGCCAGCCATCGCCGTGCCCGACGTGACCGACACCACCGGCGCGGGTGACGCCTTCGCTGCCGGGTTGCTGCTCGCCCTCGCCGCCGGCGCCGACCCCGTTGCTGCCGTGCACCGCGGACACGAGGTGGCCGCGGCAACCGTCAGGGCTGCATCTGCACCGTGTCGCTGATCGTTGGGTCGTGGGTGATCAACTTGGCGAAGCAATCGTCACGCCCGATGCTCTCGCTCACGCACCACTGCAGCGCACCGTTGGCGGTGGCGAATGAGGTGGGGGCGATGCTCACCCACAGGTCGTCGGTCTGGTAGGTGTACTCGGCGCTGTAGAGCAGTAGCGCGCCATGCTCGGCGCGCAGCGTCTGGTGGAAAGAGACGATCGCCGCCTCGTCGTATGTGATGCCGTCATCGACGGTGCCCGGTCGCTTGCCCGACAGTTGCGGCACCCAGCGTCCGACGAAGGTCTCGACGGTGGCGCGGTCGGCTATCTGCCACGCGGTCAACTGCTCGCCAGCCGACAGTGCCACGGTGGTGGTGGTCGCGGCGGTACTGGACGGCGCGGTGGTCGGCTCAGTGCTGGCCGGCGCCGCTGTGCTCGCCGGTGCCGCAGCGGTGGTGGCGACGTCGACGGTAGTGGGCGCAGGCGTGGCGCCCCGCTCGTCGTCGCCGAGCAACAGCACGGTCAGCCCGGCGGCCAGCGCCATCAGCGCGATGAAGCCGATGATCATCACCGGCGACAGCGAGCGACGCGCCGGGCGCAAGAACTCCTGCGATTCGTCGGCATCGTCGGCAACACCGGCGTCGTCGGCAACACCGGCGTCGTCATTGGCGAGGATGACGTCGTCCACAGTCGTAGCCGGCCCGACGAGCGGTCGCGGGTTGCCGAGGGGCGTCGCCGCGTCGAACGGCGAGCGCACCACGGCGTCGGAGCCGATCGGCGTGGTGGGGGCGGCGATTTCCACGGGCACGGTGGGATCGGTCTCCGGTGAGCCGCCGACACCGGCGAACACCGTCGGTTCCCCACACGACCCACAGAAGCGATCGTCGGCCGCCACTGGGTGACCGCACTGCCCGCAGAAGCTCACGGCAGGGGCACCGCCTGCCCCGCCGGTAGCGCCGCGGTCGCCCTCGGCTTGATCAGCAGGCCGACGACGGCGCACAGCACCATCACCACCACCCCGACGGTGGTGAGGATGTGCGGGGCGAAGTCGGGGGCGCCCAGGTTGCCGCCGGCGATGCCGAGTGGGATGTCGCCGCTCTCGGTGATCGCAGTGGCCCACTGCCACACGCCGATGCTGATCGTGCCCAACGCGAGGCCGAGACCCCAGCGACGGCTGTTGACGAAGCCGGTGAACCCGCCGACGGCGATCAGCGCCAACACGAGCAGGCGCAGCAACAGGGTGGCCGGAGGCGTGAAGTCGTTGGCGAACTGATCGGCGAACTGTGCCCCCTCCATCGGGATCAGCGTGCCCACCACCACCAGCAAAGTGGCCACCGCGCCGATCACGGTGATCGCCGCCGACACCGGTTGGTGCCCGTCGGGCCCGCTGGCGGTGATGATCGACAGCACGAACGCCACCACCCCGAGCACTGCTGCGACCACGGCCAGCCAGAAGCCCAATTCGTGGGTGACCGTGAGCGTGTAGGAGA
Organism: Actinomycetota bacterium; assembly: GCA_963169215.1. Taxonomy (GTDB): domain Bacteria; phylum Actinomycetota; class Acidimicrobiia; order Acidimicrobiales; family Ilumatobacteraceae; genus UBA668. The sequence goes on along the minus strand of CAUJEE010000171.1, from coordinate 2,893 downwards.
ACCCGGAGTCGGCGTTGGCCCTCAGCACGTATTCGATGTCCTTGCGGTCGAACTCCGCGGTCACCTGGGCGACCATCATCGCCATCATCCCGGCCAATGCCAGCCCGGTGCCGCCGGCCAGGCCGGTGCCGATGCGGCGACCGGTGGCCCCCGTAGCCGCCCCGGCGAGCAGCAGCACGGCGGCGATGATCGTGCCCACCAGGTAGTTGGAGGCAAAGTCGTTGAGCCGGTAGGCGAAGGAGTCGACCTCGCTGCCGGTGACCTCCCACGAGGCGACATCGACCAGGGCGGAGGCGACGGCCAGCACCGCGGCGAGGGTGGACACCGCCACCAGCGGAGTGATGCGGAACGGCTGCGGGCCGGCGGGCTCGGCGTAGGTGGGAGTCACCTCGAGCACGGCCGTGGCCGCGGGGGTGGGATCGGCCGGCCACGACTGAGGTGGGTGAGCGCCGGCCGGAGCGGTCGCCCGCCACATTTCGTCGGGTGGTGAATATCCGGTCTGTTCCACCACTGTCAGCGCGGTCGTCGGCTGCTGGGCGGCGTTGTCGCGCAGCACTGAGGCCAGCGCATCGACGGGCACGGTCGGGGCCGCGGCGGCAACCTCCGCTGGGGCGCCGGGGGGCGGCAGGGTGGGTGTGGCCGCGGCCGGCACAGTCACGGGCACGGTGGGGTCGCCGCCGTCCGCGGCCGGCGAGACTGGTGTCAGCGGTGCCAGCGGGACGAAGGCAGTGGCTCCCGCAGTAGCAGCAGTCGCCGCAGTCGCCGCGGTCGCCGCAGTCGCGACGTCCGCCGCGGCGTCCGGCGCCGACGCGGCAGTAGCGGGCACGGCCTCGGTGGCCTCGTGCACAGTGGTGTCGACGAGGGCGATGCCACACGAGGTGCAGAAGCGTTGCCCCTCGCGTTGCACCTTGGTTCCACATGAGGGACAGAACATCGCAACCTCCCGACTGTCGGATGAGGCGTCGAACGGGTGACCGCCGATCGCATGACCGATGCGAGATTACGCCAGTTCGCCCGTCTCCCACGTCGGTTGTGGTGCGGCCCACTCGGCGAACTGCGCGGCCATGCGGGCGATGAGGTAGTCCTCGAACTCACCGGCGGGCAGCGCGGGCGCGTACAGGTGCCCTTGCTGGCGCACGCACCCGAGGGCGATCAGCGCGTCGGCCTGCGCACCGGTCTCCACCCCGTCGGCGGTGACGGCCAGCCCGATCTCGCGAACCAGCGCAATGATCGAGCGCACGATCGCCCGGTCGTGCTGGTGGGCGGCGATGGTGTCGATCGACTTGCGGTCGATACGCACCTCGTCGAGCGGCAGGCGGCGCAGCAGGTTGAGCGACGACAACCCGTGGGCGAAGTCGTCGAGGCACACCCGCCCACCACGAGCCCGGAAACCGGCGAGGTTGGCTGCCGCCGCGGGCAGGTCGCCACCGACCGCGGTCTCGCGCACGTCGATGGTGACCAACTCGGCATCGATGCCGTGCAGCATCCGCTCGATCGGGTCGTCACGCCAACTGCGTTCTGTGGCCTCCGGTGCCATGTTCACCCGGAAGCGGAACCCCTCCGGCAGGCCGAGCAACGAGAAGCGGCGGATGTGTGGACGGGCGCTCGCCACCACCCGTTCGGTGATCCGCTCGAGCAGGTTGGCGTTGGTCGCCACCTCGAGGAAGTCCTGCGCCGACACCACCTGGCCGTTGCGCCGCACCCACCGGGCAAGCAGCTCCGCACCCACCACGTTGCCGGTGGCCGCGTCGAGTTCGGGTTGGAAGAAGGCGACGATCTCGCCGTCGTCGATCGCCCGTCGCAACGCTTGCTCGCCCTCGATGCGACTGAGCATCTCCTCCTGCATCGCACTGTCGAACAACTCGACGCGGTTGCGACCAGCCCCCTTGGCGCGGTACAGCGCGGCGTTGGCGTTGCGCAACAACTCACTCGACGTGCGACCGTGGTCGGGCGCGACCGCCACCCCGACGCTCACCGAAGACGGCACCTCGCGGCCCTCGGCGTACACCGGCTGGGCCAGCACGGCCACCAGCCGGTGGGCGATTGCCGTGGCCTCGTGCAGGTTGTGGTCGGGCATCACCACGACGAACTCGTCACCGCCCATCCGACCGGCGACGCTGCGCGGACCGATGCTGTGTTGGATCCGTTCGGCGATGACGGTGATGAAGCGGTCGCCACCGCGATGCCCGAGCGCGTCGTTCACCGCCTTGAATCGGTCGAGATCGCAGAACAGCAGCCCTACCGGGTGGCCCTGGTCGCAGCCGGCCATCAGGCTGTCGAGCAACTCGAGCGTCCCCCGCCGGTTGAACAGCCCGGTGAGCGGGTCGTGGGTGGCCTGATGGGCGAGGCGCGTGTTTGTGGCTGCCAGCTCCTCGTTGAGCACGGTCAACTCGCCGCGCTCGTGGTCGAGAGCCTGAAGCAGGCGGTCGCTGCCCCACTGCAGGTGGATCGACTCCTGCCCGTTACGGCTGAGCACCACGTGCAGCACGGTGAGCGCCGCACCGTAGAGCAACGACAGCAGGCCGAGGCTGTGCACGGTCGGGTCGTCGGCAACCAGCAACGTCGCGGCCATGCCGGCGATCAGCGGCATGACCATCGCCGCGAACATGTCGCTACGACCGGCGGTGACCACGCAGCAGATCGCGGCCGCCGTCGCCGGGAACAGCGAGAACAGCAGCACCACCTCGGTGGCACTTCCCTCGGCCACCCACGGGCTCATCCCGAAAGTCGCCCCGATCGATAGCAGCGAGGCGACGATCAAGCTCTGGTCGAGCACCGGCGTGAGCTGCGCCCGGTCGGCCATGTAGTAGCGGTAGACCGCGAGCAGGGTGAGGCCGGTGCACCCCACCGCGGCGAGCAGCCACCAGCCGAGGTGCTGCGACGAAACCTGCTC
>CAUJEE010000170.1 GCA_963169215.1 Actinomycetota bacterium | reverse complement strand
CGCCACCTTCCACGGCGCGCAGGCCGTGTTGCGCGTGCAGGTGGCGCGGGTGTTCCCCAATTGCGGTCGATACATCCACCGCGACGGAGAGATCTCACCGTTCGTGCCGCAGCCGGGCAACGAGCCTCCCGTCGCCGAATGGAAGCTGCTGCCGATGCTGCGCGAGGTGCTCCCCGTCGACGACCCGGCCCGCTGAACCGGCTTGAACCCACCAGCGGGTTCGACCGGCACCCGAACGGCGTGCCCGCGTGCCAGGCTGGGCAGATGGCGATCGAAATGGTGCCGATCGGTACGGTGCACAACGAGCGCGGCGAGGCGATCGACGACGACTGGGACCGGGTGAACAGCGTGATCCGCCTCGACCTGGCGCTGCTCGATGCCACTGCCGTCGACGGGCTGCGCGGGTTCTCCCACGTCGAAGTGGTGTTCGTCTTCGACCGCGTGAGCGAGGACGAAGTCGAGCGCGCCAGCCGCCACCCGCGCGGTATCCAGCAGTGGCCGCGCGTCGGCATCCTCGCCCAGCGGGCCAAGAACCGGCCCAACCGCATCGGCACGACAGTGTGCGAACTGATGGCGGTGCGCGGCGAAGGAGTGCTCGAGGTGCGCGGTCTCGATGCCATCGACGGCACGCCGGTGCTCGACGTCAAGCCGTACATGGCCGAATTCGGGCCACGCGGCGATGTGCTGCAGCCGCAGTGGAGCCACGAGTTGATGGCCGGCTACTGGATGGCGACACCCGACCCGCGTGACCAGTTCGACCCGCAATCGTGGCTGGACGAGGTGCGCCGCTCGCCCGCCGATCGGGGACGGTTGGCGCTGATCGTGCGCCGGCCGGATGTGGAGCAACGAGAGGTGCTCGCCTCCGGCGACCTCGATGTGGAGATCGGCCTGGTGGGCGACAACTGGCTGACGCGCGGCAGTCGCAGCCGAGCCGACGGCAAGGCCGACCCGGACGCTCAGTTGAACATCATGAACTGGCGCTGTGCTCTGCTCGTGGCCGGAAGCGAGGAGCGTGTCCCGCTCGCGGGCGACCAGCTGTTCGTCGATCTCGACTTGTCACCGGCCAACCTGCCTGCGGGCACACGGTTGCGCATCGGCAGCGCGGTGGTGGAGGTGACGGCCAAACCGCACACCGGGTGCGCGAAGTTCACCCGCCGCTTCGGACTGGCCGCGCACCGCTGGGTGAACGGCGCGACCGGCCGTGAAAGCAGGCTGCGCGGCATCTGCGCCAAGGTTGTCGTCGCCGGTCGGATCACCACCGGCGACGAGATCGTCAAGGTGGCGTCCCGACTCGAATCCTGACCGGTGGGGTTCAGCGGTGCAGGTCGAAGCGGTCGAGCGACATCACCTTGTCCCAAGCACGCACGAAGTCGCGTACGAACTTCTCCTTCGCGTCGTCGGCGGCGTACACCTCGGCCAGTGCCCGCAGCCGTGAGTTCGAGCCGAACACCAAGTCGACTCTGCTGGCGGTGAAGCGCACGGTGCCGGTGCGACGGTCGCGGCCCTCGAAGCGCTGCTCGGCGGGTTCACCGGCCGCTGGTGCCAGAGGGGTCCAGACGTTGTCGATGTCGAGCAGGTTGACGAAGAAGTCGTTGCTCAGCGTGCCCGGTCGATCGGTGAACACACCGTCGCGGCTGTCACCGGCATTGGCGCCCAGGGCGCGCATGCCGCCGACCAGCACGGTCATCTCCGGCGCGGTGAGGGTGAGCAGCGCGGCCTTCTCCACCAGCAGTTCCTCGGCCGCGGCGCGGTTCCCCGCCAGCAGGAAGTTGCGGAAGCCGTCGAACTTCGGCTCGAGCACGGCGAACGACTCGACGTCGGTGGCGGCCTGGTCGGCATCGGTGCGCCCGGGTGTGAACGGCACGGTGATGGCGATACCCGCCGCGGCCGCCGCCTGCTCGACCGCCGCACAACCGGCGAGGACGATCAGGTCGGCCAGCGACACCCGCTTGCCGCCCTTCTGTGCGGAGTCGAAGTCGGCGCGGATGCGATCGAGCGTGTCGAGCACCGGCGTCAGTTGTGTCGGGTCGTTGGCGGCCCACTCGCGCTGGGGAGAAAGCCGAAGGCGAGCACCATTGGCGCCGCCACGCTTGTCGGTCCCCCGGAACGTCGCCGCCGAGGCCCACGCGGTGCGCACCAACTGCGCCACGGAGAGGTCGCTGGCGAGCACCGTGGCCTTCAACGCGGCGATGTCGGCATCGTCGATCAAGGGGTGATCGACGACCGGCAGCGGGTCCTGCCACGGCTCGGGGGCGGTGGGCACCAACGCGCCGCGGCCCCGCGCATACGGTCCCATGTCGCGGTGGGTGAGCTTGAACCACGCCTTGGCGAAAGCCTCGGCGAACTGGTCGGGATGTTCGAGGAAGCGACGCGAGATCTTCTCGTAGGCCGGGTCCATGCGCAGCGCGAGGTCGGTGGTGAGCATGATCGGCGCGTGTCGCTTGGCGGGATCGTGCGCATCAGGCACCAGCTCGGCGGCGGCAGGGTCGGTGGGCACCCACTGCCAGGCGCCGGCAGGGCTCTTCACCAGATCCCAGTCGTAGCCGAACAGCACTTCGAAGAAGCTGTTGTCCCACTGCACCGGCGTCGGCGTCCATGCACCTTCCAGCCCGCTGGTGATCGTGGCGGCGCCATTGCCCGAACCGAAGGTGTTCTTCCACCCCAGCCCCTGCTCCTCGATCGCGGCCGCTTCCGGTTCGGCACCGACGAACTTGTCCGGGGCGGCGGCCCCGTGGGTCTTGCCGAAGGAGTGCCCGCCGGCGATCAGCGCGACGGTCTCCTCGTCGTTCATCGCCATGCGCGCGAACGTCTCGCGGATGTCCTTGGCTGCCAGCAGCGCGCTCGGCTGACCACCAGGGCCCTCCGGGTTGACGTAGATGAGGCCCATCTGCACTGCGGCCAGCGGGTTGTCGAGATCGCGCTCACCGCTGTAGCGCTTGTCGGCCAGCCACGCGTCTTCCGACCCCCAGTAGGTCTCGTCCGGCTCCCACACGTCTTCGCGCCCGCCGGCGAACCCGAACGTCTTGAAGCCCATCGACTCGAGTGCGACGTTGCCGGCCAAGATCATCAGGTCGGCCCACGACAGGGCGCGGCCGTACTTCTGCTTCACCGGCCACAACAGCCGGCGGGCCTTGTCGAGGTTGGCGTTGTCCGGCCAGCTGTTGAGCGGTGCGAAGCGCTGCATGCCGGCCCCGGCACCGCCGCGTCCGTCACTGATGCGGTAGGTGCCAGCGCTGTGCCACGCCATGCGGATGAACAGTGGCCCGTAGTGTCCGTAGTCGGCCGGCCACCAGTCCTGCGAGGTGGTCATCACCTCGACGATGTCGCGAGCCACGTGGTCGAGGTCGAGTGCCTCGAACGCAGCCGCATAGTCGAAGTCGTCGTCCATCGGGTCGGACACACGCGAATTGCGGTGCAGCACGTCGACGTCGAGCTGGTTCGGCCACCAATCGCGGTTGCTGGGGCCGCGGCCGCCTGCCGCGAACGGGCAGGCAGCAGTGGTGTTGGTTGCGGACATGGGCTTTCCTCCTGGTCGCCACGGATGTGTAGTTCACAGGATGCGCCCTGACCGCCGATAGTGCCAATATATGTAAGTGGTCATAGCGATAATCTGACATTATGGGACGTCCCACACTCCGTCAACTCGAGTACGCCGTGGCCGTCGAGCGTCTGCGCAGCTTCAGCCGAGCCGCCGAGCAGTTGCACGTGTCGCAGCCGGGACTGTCGGCGCAGATCGCCGAACTCGAGCGTCGGTTGGGGGTGGTGCTGTTCGAGCGGACACGAACCGTCACCAGCCCGACTCCGGCAGGCCGCGAGGTGCTGGCGCGGGCGCGTGACCTGCTGCGCGACGCCGACGACCTGATGCGTGCCGCCGAAAGCCACTGCGGCACCATCGCCGGAGTGCTGCGCGTCGGGGCGATCCCCACGGTGGCGCCCTACATGCTGTCGACCGTTGCCCGGCACATGCACCGACTGTGGCCCGATGTGCAGCTCGAGTTGTCCGAGTTGCGCACGACCGACCTGGTGAGTTCGGTCATTACCGGCCGTGTCGACATCGGTCTACTCGCGACGCCGGTCGACACCGGCACCCTCACGGTCGCCGATCTCGCCTTCGAGCCGTTCGTGGTGGCTGTGGCCGACACCAACCGCATGGCAGCACGCAGGCGCCTGCGCGTCGACGAACTGGGCGCGATGGAGGTGCTGCTGTTGGAGGACGGCCACTGCCTGCGTGATCACGCGCTGGCGGTGTGCAACCTGGCCGGGGTGGCCAATCATCGTGACGTGCACGATGCCGGGCTGGCAGTGCTGGCGCAAATGGTCGCCGCCAGCGACGCGGCGACGCTGCTGCCGGTGGCGGCGGTGCCGGTGGAAGCGCGCCCGGGCGCGGGTCTGGCCACGCTCGGCCTCGCCGACGGCGATGTGGGACGCACGCTGTCGCTGGTATGGCGCGCCGGTGATCCGCGTGCCGACGTCTACACGCGCGCAGTGTCGCGACTGGCCGCTGCCGTGCAGCAGGTGTTGCAGTCGCGCCCGGCAGGTCGCGCCGGATGACTGCGCGACCAGGTGTTCGCGACCAGGTGTTCGCGACCAGGCGTCGAGTCGCCGCTGCGCCGCCTACCGTCGCCCGCGCCGCAGGGTCATCATGAGACGGGCCGTCGCTCGCCGGGGGATGCCCGCGGTGCGTGCCAAGCTGTACTTCATGTGCACCGTCGTGCCCGCCGCCTGCGAGCACTCCGGGCAGGCAGCGACATGAGCTGCCACCCTGGCCCGGCGGCGGCCGGCGAGTTCGCCGTCGACGAACGCGTCGACGTAGCGGTGATAGCGCAGGTGCTCGATCGGCATCACGATTGCGGGAACCCGGCGCCGTTGTGAATGCTTCCCGGGGAATGCCGCGACGAGCACGCCGGGTTTCCGGCTCGGTGGCAAGTACGCAGACGCAGCAGGAGTTGTTCGAACGGCACGTGCTGCCCGAGATCGAGGTGTTGCTGCGCGTCGCCCGCTCGCTGACGCGTCACGATGCAGATGCCGAAGATCTTGTGCAGGACACGCTGGTGCGCGCCTTTCGCGGCATCAGCGGCTTCGACGGCGCCTATCCGCGGGCATGGCTGCTGACCATCCTGCGCAACACGCACATCAACCGCAATCGTCGACGCCGTCCGGAGTTGCTGCGCGACCCCGACAGCGCCGATCGCCTGCTGGCCGACCAGCCGGCCGCCGGTGCGACCGATGCAGTGGTCGATGCCGTCTTCGACGCCGAAGTCGAGCGGGCAGTCATCGACCTCGACGAGCCGTTCCGCAGCGTGCTCGAGCTGGTCGACATCGACGGGTTGTCGTATGCCGAGGCGGCGCAGGTGTTGGACGTGCCGGTGGGCACGGTGATGAGCCGTCTGCACCGCGCGCGAGCAAGGGTTCGTGATCGACTCGACCGGGCCGGTCTGGCCCCGAGGAGCCACTGATGAGCAAGATCTTCCGTTGGCCGCGGCGTCGTCGTGCGATGAACTGCCACGAGGTGGGCAAGTGGTTGCAGCACTACCTCGACGGTGTTCTCGACGAGCCGCGCTCGGCGCGCTTGGCGACGCATCTCGACGAGTGCCGCCGGTGCGGCCTCGAGGCCGAGACCTACGAACGGATCAAGCTGTCGCTGGCCGGTGAGCGCCCGCAGGTGTCGGCCGACTCTTTGCAGCGGCTGCGCCAGTTCGCCACCCGGCTGGCAGCGGGTGAGCACGCCCCCGGCGATGATTGCGACGGCGGCTGAGCGCTCCGGGTCGGGCACTGATCAGGTGCGGACAGCAGCGACCAGTTCGCTGACCGGCGGGCGTGTGTCGGGGCTGGGCGGCAGCGACAGATAGCGCAGGCGGCCATCGCGGTCGACCACGGCGTCGGCCCCGAGTTGGTAGATGTCGTCGGTGGGGCGGGTTAGCCGCCGACCGGAGCGCATCAGGCGGGCATACATGCGCAGCGTGCCCGGTGACCACACCCGGCGCCGCGAGCCCCGCTCCGCGCCGAGCAAGGCGTACAGCCGTCGGTCGACGTCACTGACGTAGGTGAAAGGCACTCCGAGGTGGGCCCGCTGCGCGGCGAGGCGCGCCGGGTCGGCGAAGGTGACGACGACGATCTCTGCGTCGGCGAACTGGTCGAGGTGCTCGCGCACGGCGAGCACATGCTCCTGGCAGGGCAGTCAAGCCAGGTGGCGGTGCAGCACCAGCACCACCGGTCGGCCGCGGTAGCTGCTGAGCTTCCATGAACGGCCGTCGTGATCGACCATGAGAACGTCGGGGACCATGTCGCCGAGGGAGAGGCTCATCGCGTCATTCCACCACGTCGCCGACACGATGTGATGTCGGGTGGTGTCGGCCGCTCACCGGGTCGAATGGGATGCCGGTCGCGTGTCGGGCCGAGCGGCCGACGGACACTCGGGTCAGCGACACTGCTCGTCGAGGCCGGGGGTGCCAGTGGACGGAACCGCTGCGGTGGTGGCCGCCGCGTCGCCGGGCACGGGTGCCGTCGGCGGGGTGAGGATCGCGGCGACCATCCCGCGCACCTCCTCCGCCTTCCAACTGGATGATTGGTAGAACGGCGGGGCGAGGTGGAGCGTGCGTACCGCGGCGAGGCCGCCGTGCTGCTGGAAGCGATCGATCACAATTGCGAAGTCGCCGAGGGAGCTGCGCGGGATATCGGTCGTGACCGCGTCGGAGAGCGCGCCGAGTAGGTCGGTGAAGCCGGTAGCGAGTACCGACGGTGTGGCCTTGGCCGCGATCGCGCCGAGCACACAGCGCTGGCGGGCCATGCGGTAGTAGTCGTTGTCGGCATGGCGCGAGCGGGCGTAGGCCAGCGCCAGAGTGCCATCAAGGTGCTGTTGACCAGCGGCGATGTACACCGGCACCTGGTGCTTGGCGTCGCGCGGGTTGCCGGGGCTGGGCACGCTCTTGGCGATGTAGATGTCGATGCCTCCGAGCGCGTCGACCACGTCGACGAATCCGGCCATGTCGACGAGCACA
>CAUJEE010000169.1 GCA_963169215.1 Actinomycetota bacterium | reverse complement strand
GCTACTGTCGGCGTGCTGACTCGACCCCAACGGAGCAGCTGTGGCCAAATTCGGTGACACCGGCGAGCTGCTGAAGTGCTCGTTCTGCGGCAAGTCGCAAAAACAGGTGAAGAAGCTGATCGCCGGCCCTGGCGTCTACATCTGCGACGAGTGCATCGACCTGTGCAACGAGATCATCGAAGAAGAGCTCACCGACACCGGTGAGCTGCAGTTCGACCAGCTGCCAATCCCGCGCGAGATCCGCGCCTTCCTCGACGACTACGTGGTGGGTCAGGAGGAAGCGAAGAAGATCCTGTCGGTCGCTGTCTACAACCACTACCGGCGCATCCAGTATCAGCAGCACGCGGGTGTCGGGCGGCGCGACGAGGTCGAGCTGTCGAAGAGCAACATCCTGCTCCTCGGCCCCACCGGCTGCGGCAAGACCCACCTCGCGCAGACCCTCGCCCGCCTGCTCAACGTGCCCTTCGCGGTGGCCGACGCCACCGCCCTCACCGAGGCCGGCTACGTCGGCGAAGACGTCGAGAACATCCTGCTGAAGCTGATCCAGGCCGCCGACTTCGACGTGAAGAAGGCCGAGACGGGCATCATCTACATCGACGAGATCGACAAGATCGCGCGCAAGAGCGAGAACCCGTCGATCACCCGCGATGTCAGCGGCGAGGGTGTGCAGCAGGCATTGCTGAAGATCCTCGAAGGCACGGTGGCCTCGGTGCCTCCCCAGGGCGGGCGCAAGCACCCCCACCAGGAGTTCATCCAGATCGACACCACCAACATCCTGTTCATCTGTGGTGGTGCTTTCGCCGGCCTCGAACAGATCATCGAGAGCCGCATCGGCCAGCGCAGCATGGGCTTCACCGGCACCGTGCGCAGCCGCCTCGACCGCGACCCTGGGGTGCTGTTCGCTCAGGTTCAGCCCGAGGACCTGCTCAAGTTCGGGATGATCCCCGAGTTCATCGGGCGTCTGCCGATGGTGGGCGCGGTGAGCAGCCTCGACCGCGATTCGCTGGTGCGCATCCTCGTCGAGCCGAAGAACTCGCTGGTGAAGCAGTACCGCAAGATGCTCGAGTTCGAAGAAGTCGAACTCGAGTTCAGCCACGACGCGCTGGAAGCGATCGCCGACCAGGCGCTGCTGCGCGGCACGGGTGCCCGCGGGCTGCGGGCGATCCTGGAAGAGGTGCTGCTCAACACCATGTACGAGCTGCCCGGGCGCAGCGACGTCGGCCGGGTACTGATCGACGCGCAGGCCGTGGCCACCAAGTCAGACCCGGCCTTCGTGCCCCGCGAGCCGGTGGCCAAGCGGCCGCGCCGCCAAGCCAGCTGAGGGCCGGCACGGGTCGGTTGCGCTGATGAGCAGTTACGCCGACGCGCTCGCGTACCTCGACACGCACAGCAATTACGACGTCACCGGGCGCATCACCTCACCAACGCTCGACCGCATGCAGGTGTTGATGGCGGCGATGGGCGACCCACAGCACGCCTATCCGGTGATCCACGTCACCGGCACCAACGGCAAGGGGTCGACGACGCAGATGATCAGCCGCCTGCTGATGGCCCACGGGCTGACGGTGGGCACCTACACCAGCCCGCACCTGGAGCGGATCAACGAGCGCATCAACCGCAACTGCGAGCCGATCAGCGACGACGACTTCGCCGAACAGGTGGCTGCCGTCGCCGACCTGGAGGGACTCACCGGTGTGCGCCCGAGCTACTTCGAGGCGGTCACCGCCGCCGCCTACCGCTGGCTGGCCGATGTTGCCGTCGACGTCGCGGTGGTGGAGGTGGGCCTGCTCGGCCGGTGGGACGCAACCAATGTGTGCGACGCACAGGTGGCTGTGGTGACCAATATCGGCATCGACCACACCGAGTACGCCGGCCCCACCAAGCACCACATCGCGGTCGAGAAGGCGGGCATCGTCAAGTCGGGCAGCGCAGTGGTGATCGGCGAGACCGACCCTGACCTGGCCGCCGTGTTCGCGTCCGCCGGTGGGGCGTCGAGCCTGCGCCGCGGCGACGACTTCGACGTGCTCGAGAACCAGCTGGCGCTCGGGGGGCGGATGGTCGACCTGCGCACGCCCACCACCGTGTACCCCGACCTGTTCGTGCCTCTTCACGGCCGCCACCAGGGCGACAACGCGGCGGTGGCGCTCACCGCGGTCGAGACGTTCTTCGCCGCGCCCGTTGCCGGCGAGTTGGTGACCGAGGGATTCGGCGAGGTGATGATGCCCGGTCGCTTCGAGGTGATGGGCCATCAGCCGCTGGTGATCGTCGACGGTGCGCACAACGCCCCCGGGGCCGACACGTGCGCGTCGGTGTTCTTCGACGACTTCGACCCCGCCGGCCGACGCATTCTCGTCGTCGGCTGCCTGCTCGGGCGCGACCCGCGCGACATGCTCTCCGCCCTGCGCGCCGACGAGTTCGACGTGGTGATCACCTGTACCGCACCGTCGTCGCGGGGAATGGCGGCCGGCGAACTCACCGCCGCGGCCAGGTCGCTCGGCTGCGAGCAGGTGGTGGAGGTGCCCGACCTGCCGCGGGCCATCGACCGCGCTCTGGGTGTGGCCGCGCCCGACGACGCTGTGCTTATCACGGGCTCGCTCTCCGTCGTCGGCGCCGCCCGCCCCTACCTGCGCAAGGTCCTCTGACCGCGCCACCCGACTTGGGCGGGCTGGGGGAGGGTGGGGTTGGGTCGGTAGGCTCGGGAGCCATGTCCGATCGCACACTCGTCCTGCTCAAGCCCGATGCCGTCGAGCGCGGCCTGGTGGGTGAGATCGTCGGCCGCTTCGAGGCCAAGAACCTGCGCATCGTCGCCATGCACCTGCGCACGCTCGATGCCGACACGCTGGCCCGCCACTACGACGAGCACGCGGGCAAGGGCTTCTACGCCGACCTGGTCGCGTTCATGAGCCGCGGGCCGGTGGTGGCGATGGTGGTGGAGGGGCCGGAGGATACTTGGGAGGTGGTGCGAACGATGATGGGCGCGACCAACCCGCGCCAGGCCGCCCCCGGCACGATCCGCGGCGACCTGGGCATCCTGTTCACCGAGAACCTGGTGCACGGCAGCGACTCGCTGGCATCGGCAGAGCGGGAAATCAGCATCTTCTTCCCGAATCTGTAACAAACTGGGTGCCCGCTAGCATGGTGGGCCGACATCCGCTGCGCCGAAGGAGGTAGGTGATGGCCAGGAGCAATCCGCTCGCGCTCGGCCGCGACCTCGCCATCGACCTCGGCACGGCCAACACCCTGATCTACGCCCGAGGGCAGGGAATCGTGCTCAACGAGCCGTCGGTGGTGGCCATCGACATCACCGACGGACGCCCGGTGGCCGTTGGTCACGAGGCCAAGCGGATGATGGGCCGCACCCCTGGTCGGATCAAGACCATCCGTCCGCTGAAGGACGGCGTGATCGCCGACTTCGAGGTGTGCGAGAAGATGCTGCGCTACTTCATCCAGAAGGTGCATGCCAGCCGCTGGAGCCGGCCGCGGATGATCATCTGCGTGCCCTCGGGCATCACCGGCGTCGAGCAACGGGCGGTGCAGGACGCGGCCGAGTACGCCGGGGCGCGCAAGCCGGTGCACATCATCGAAGAGCCGATGGCGGCGGCGATCGGCAGCGACATGCCGATCCACGAGCCGAGCGGCAACATGATCATCGACATCGGTGGCGGCACCACGGAAGTGGCCGTGATCTCTCTCGGGGGCATTGTGACGGCGCAGTCGGTGCGCGTCGCCGGCGACGAACTCGACGATGCGTTGATGCAGTACATGAAGAAGGAATACTCGATGGCCATCGGCGACCGCACCGCCGAGGAGATCAAGATCCATATGGGTTCGGCGTGGCCGCTCGACGAAGAACTCACCGCCGACATCCGCGGCCGCGACCTGATCTCCGGCCTGCCGCGCACGCTGGCGCTAACCACCGAGATGGTGCGCGAAGCCCTTTCCGAGCCCGTCGGCGCGATCATCGATGCCGTGAAGGCCACCCTCGACCGCACCCCGCCCGAACTCGCCGCCGACATCATGGAGCAGGGTGTGATGCTCACCGGCGGTGGGGCGCTGCTTGCCGGGCTCGATCGCCGTCTCTCGCACGAAACCGGCATGCCGGTGAACATTGCCCGCGAGCCGCTGTACAGCGTCGTCATCGGCTCTGGCCGCGCGCTCGAGAACATCGACGCGATGCGTGGCCTGATGACGCTCGGCAGCGACGAGTGATCGACGGGAGCCCGCGGTGTTCTCCAATCTGAGCCGACGGCGGATTGTGCTGCTGGTGGTGATCACCTGCCTGCTGCTGATCACCCTCGACCGCCGCGGCAACATCGTGATCGACAAGTTGCGCGTCGGCTTCGACCGCATCACCCGACCGGTCGACACGGCCACCGAGACGATCGTGCTGCCGCTCGAACGAGCGTGGTACGGCATGACCAACTACGAAGACCTCGAGGCTGAGAACGCCCGCCTGCGCGACGAGATCGCGCGGATGAAGGGCGCCGAGATCGAGGCGCTCACCGCGGTCTTGCAGTATCGCGAGTTGCTGCAGCAGACGCAGTTGGTGTCGAAGTACAGCTACGACTACGTCATCGGTGAGGTGGTCGGTGAGTCGCCGAGCAACTACCAGCAAGTCGTCGAGATCAACGTCGGCTCGGCGCGTGGCATCGAGGTGGGCATGCCGGTGGTCGACGGCACTGGGCTGGTGGGCAAGGTCACCCGTGTGCTCGGGCCGAACAAGAGCTTGGTGATGCTGATGACCGACCCCGATTACGGCATCTCTGCACGCGTCTACGGGGGTGACGACAGTGGCCTCGTCGTCGGCGACGACAGCGACGGGGGCACGGCGACAGCCACGACCGCCCCGGGCGGCGCCGACGGCGACTCGGGTATCGTCACCGGCACCGTCGCCCCTGGTAGCGACGACGGAGTCACCGGTGCCGCACCCTCCGCTGCGGAGACGACCACCAGCGTGCCGCTGGTGGTGCGCGAGACGGGCCTTCTCGAGGGGCAAGGCCCCGACCGTGCGATGCTGCTGCGCTTCACCGACCTCACCACGTCGATCACGAACATCAGGGTCGGCGCGATCGTCGACACCGCGGGCGGCACCGACAGCATCGCTCCGCAGAGCATCCCGATCGGGCGGGTGACCGCGGTGATCGAACAGACCGGCACCGCCAGCGCATTGGTGGAGGTGACGCCCTTCGCCGACCTGCGACGGCTCAGCTTCCTCACCGTGCTGTTGTACAAGCCGAACGAGCAGGCGGTGCAGGTCTGAGGTGAGGCGCTTCCTGGTTGGGCCGATTCCGCGGATCATCGTGCTCGGAATGTTCGCCATGTCTCTGCAGCGCATCCTGTTCGCCCAACATCCGCTGGCCGATGTGAAGTTGCAGTTCCCCCTCGCGCTGGTGGTGGCGGCCGGCGCCACCGGGGGGTCCGATCGCGGGGCAGTGGCCGGATTCGCGCTCGGGTTGATGTACGACCTCAGCGGTAACACGCCGGTCGGCCTGATGGCGCTCGCCTACGGGATAGGTGGGATGGTCGCCGGCTACTTCCATCTGTTCACCCCCGATCCGCAGTGGTGGTTCGCCGCCGCGTACGCGTTCGTGGGCGCAGCGGCAGGTGAACTGGCGATACCGCTGATGGAGGTGTTCACCGGCGAGAGCGGGTGGATCACCACCCGCATCCTCGTCGAGGTACCGGTGGTGGCACTGGCTGCGGCCGTGCTGTGCCCGGTGCTGATGCGCCCGGCGCGCTGGATGGTGGCGGTGAAGCGCAAGAAGTGGAAGGCCCCGCTGGCGTGACAGACGACATGGTCGCCGCGACCCGCCCGCGCCCACTTCCGGCACCGGAGCGACGAGACTAGACAGATGGCTGTCGACAAGCGCACCGCCCGCTTCGGAATGCTGGCCACGATCGCCCTGATCCTGTTCGGTCTGCTCGGAGTCCGCCTGTGGTTCCTGCAGGGCGAGCAAGCCGACGAGTATCAGGCCAAGGTCACCTCGGCCAAGACGCGCACGGTGTATGTCGCTCCTGTGCGTGGCCGGGTCTTCGACGCCACCGGACGTGTGGTGGCCGACAACCAGCGTTTCCTCACGGTCACCGTCGACTGGTCGGTCATCCGCAAGCAGAAGAACCGCCTCGAACTGTTCACCCGTCTGTCGGGGCCGTTGAAGACCCCGGTCGACGACCTGATGCGCCGCCACGACCCGTGCTACAAGTTGCCCGAGCCGTGCAACAAGGGGCAGTTGTTCGACACGCTGTTGCCGTTGCCGCTGAAAGAAGACGTCGACGAGGCGACGGTGAACTACCTGATGGAGCGCAGCGAGAACTACCCGGGCATCGATGTCGTCGAGCAGTACCGGCGGGTGTATCCGTATGCCCCGATCGCCTCCCACGTGATCGGATTCATGGGTGCGATCACGGCCGAGTCACTTGACGACTATCTGGACAAGGGATACAAGCGCAACGAGCGTGTCGGGCAGTTCGGAGTCGAGCTGAGCATGGAACGCGAACTCCACGGTGAATGGGGCAAGCGCGTGTACGAGATCGATGCGTCCGGCGCGATCGTGCGCGAGATGACCGAGGAGCGCATTGAACCGAAGGCCGGTTACGACATCCAGCTGACCATCGATCTGAAGGTGCAGCAGTATGCCGAGCAAGCGCTCGAGACCGAATTGCGTCTGCGCCGCCAACTGCCCGAAGACCTGTCGATGAACGACTCGGCGCCGTACAACCCACTCGACCGGGAGAAGAACTGGGCCGTGCGGGTGTACCAGCGCACACTTCCCGACGGCACCAAGATCGACTACCCCGAGTGGGTGCAGCACAAGGCTCCGGCTGGCTCGGTGGTGGTTGAGAACCACCTCACCGGGCACATCGTGGCGATGGCCAGCTATCCCAGCTTCGACAACCGCTGGATCAATGCCGGCATCAGCCAGGCCAAGTACCAGCAGCTGTTTCCGAGCAGGAACCCCGACGGGTCGAAGGTCGATCCGGACAGATCGGTGATCGTCAACCGGGCCGTGCAGGGCAACTACAACCTCGGCTCGTCGATCAAGCCGTTCGTCACCTGGTCAGCGCTGCACTCGGGAATCATCAACGCCTACGACACGTGGACCGACGAGGGCTTCTACACGCTGTTCACCATTCCGCCGGAGAACTGTCTGCACAACGGCGGCGTGGCCAAGTGCATCTTCAAGAACGCCACCAACAAGCGCTCGAACAGGCCGAGTTCGTACGGGCCGGTGACGGTGCCGGACGCACTGGCGGTGTCGTCCGACTGCTTCTTCTACCGCATCGGCGAGCTGTTCTACAACGAGGACGAGAACCTGTTGCAGGAGAACCTGCGCCGCTTCGGCTTCGGAGCCGAGACCGGCATCCAGCTGCCCTACGAGTGGGAGGGGCGGCTGCCTTCCGACGAGGTGAAGGCCGAGCTGGTGGAACTCGGCGTGCTGGCCGAGAACGAGGTGCCGCGCCTGGTGGTTGGTGACGCGATCCAGATGGCGATCGGCCAAGGGCTGATGGCGGTCACCCCGCTGCAGCTCACCAATGCCTACGCCACCTTGGCCAACGGCGGCTTCCTGCTCAAGCCCACCATCGTCAAGAACATCCTCGCGCCGCTCACCCCCGACAAGGGCCCGGCGATGGCCGACATCGAGGCCGGCGAGGTCGTGCAGAGCTTCGATCAGCGGGTGGTGGTCGACCAGCTGGAGATGCCGATGGACACGGTGTACAAGCCGATCATCGACGGGCTGACGCGAGTGATCCGCGGTCCGGGCGTGTACTGGAACTTCCTGCACGAGACCACGGGTGAGCGTCTCTTCCGTGGGTTCCCCGCCCAGATCGCGGGCAAGACCGGCACCGCCCAGGGCGCGGGCAACCTGCCGTGGAACGACTCGTCGGTGTTCGGCGCGTTCGGCGTGCCCGACCTCACCAGCGATGCCGCACCGACAGTGCCCTACACGGTGGTCGCCTACCTGGAGAAGAGCGGCTACGGCTCGAAGGCCGCCGCGCCGGTGGTGAAGTGCATGTTCCTGGCGCTCACCGGCAACCAGAAGATGGACGAGGTGTTGATCAGCGACCCGCTCGACACCAGCCAGTTCTCGCCGGCGCCGCAGCGGTCGCTGAAGAACCCCTACTGCCTCGGCGGATCGTCCGGCCTGAAGGACTGAGCTGTGTCACTCACGTTCATGCAGAGGCGTCCTGACTCGGGACTGGGGAACATCCGTTCCAGTCCGGGTGACCCGTCGCGCAACATCGACTGGGTGCTGATGCTGGCCGTCAGCCTGCTCTCCTTGATCGGACTGGCGATCATCTATTCGGCGTCGCGTACCAAGTTCGCGATCGGCGCCACTCAGCCCTACGGCTTCCGCTACGTCACCCGCCAGGAGCTGTTCCTGATCGCGGCGGTGGTGGTGATGGTGATCGTCATGAGCTTCGACTACGACTGGTGGAAGGATCAGTCGCGCTTCCTCTACGGATTCACGCTGATGCTGCTGGCACTGGTGATGCTGATCGGCAAGATCAGCGGTGGCGCTCGGCTCAGCTTCGACGTCGGGCCGATCAACCTGCAACCGGCGGAGTTCGCCAAGTTCACCGTGCTGCTCGTGCTGGCCGCGTATCTGGCCGAGGACCGAAGTGATGTGTTGCCCTACCACCGCTTCATCATCGGCATGCTCATCGTCGGTGCCCCATCGGCGTTGATCATCCTCCAGCCCGACCTCGGGGGTGTGTCGGTGCTGGTGGTGATGGCGATGGGCGTGATGCTGGTGGCCGGCGCGAAGTTCCGCCACATGGCGATCATCGCCTCTGCAGCGGTCGCGACGGTGGTTGGCGCGTTGATCACCGGGCTGGTGAACGAGTACCAGTTGCGCCGCTTCACGGCCTTCTTCCAGCAGGACTCGACCGATCCGGCGCTGCGCGACTGGGTGTACCAGGGGCGCAATGCGATTCGCGCAGTGGCCACCGGCGGGGTGACCGGCAAGGGATGGTTGGAGGGTCCGATCACCAAGGCCCGTAGCGACATTCCTGTGCAGTGGCAGGACTTTCCCTTCTCGGCGATCGGGGAGGAGTTCGGCCTGGTGGGTGCCGGCGTGTTGATCCTCTTGTACACGGTCGTTCTTGTTCGCATCTGGCGCATCGGGCAGTTGTCGCGCGACGTGCTCGGCACCTATCTGTGCGCCGGCGCCTTCTCAATCATCCTGTGGCAGGTGTTCCAGAACATCGCGATGACCGTCGGCATCATGCCCATCACCGGATTGCCGTTGCCGTGGGTGTCGTACGGCGGTTCAGGTGTGGTGACGTTCTTCGCGCTCATCGGCCTGGTGCAGAGCGTGCACATGCGCCGCTACCGCTGAGTCGCACGCCTCCCGCCACGCAACCCCTTGGCTCGGCGTCGATGCTGGCTCGTAGGCTGGAGAACATGCCGCAAGCAACGCCGCTCAGCTTCAGCGCCGAACAGTTGGCAGCGATCAGGTACGACGCGGGCGGCCTGGTGCCGGCGATCGCGCAGGACATCGACACCCGCGCCGTGTTGATGCTGGCGTGGATGAACGCCGACACGCTGCGGATGACTCTCGAGGAAGGGCGGATGGTGTACTGGAGCAGGAGTCGCCAGGAGGTGTGGCGCAAGGGCGACACCAGCGGCGACCGCCAATTCGTGCGCGAGGCCTACTACGACTGCGACGGCGACACGCTGCTGTTCCTGGTCGAGCAAGAGGGTAAGGGTGCTTGCCACACTGGCGCGTACTCGTGCTTCTTCCGTGCCTTCGGACAAGGGGGCTGAGCGCCGTGTCGCCGGCGACGCCGCAGTTCACCATCCGGCCGACACGCGAGGAGTTCCACCGGCTGGCGGCGGAGCACACTGTGGTGCCGGTGTGGACCGAACTGCTGGCCGACCTCGATACCCCGGTGGCGGCGTTCATCAAGCTGGTGGGGGAGGGCGAGGGGTTCTTGCTCGAGTCGGTGGAGCATGGCGAGCGCTGGGCCCGTTACAGCTTCGTCGGCCACGACCCGGTGGCGACGCTCGAATTGCGCGGCGCGACGATCGAGGTTCGCGGCCAGCGGCTCACACCCAGCTTCCCCACCGACCAAGGCATTCTCGCCGCTCTCGATGCGCTCCTGGCCGCCTACCGCGCGCCGATGATGGCCGATCTACCGCCGCTGCAGGGCGGCATCATGGGCTATCTCGGCTACGACGTGATGCGTGAGGTGGAGCATCTGCCCCACGCGGCCTTCGACGATCGCCGTTTGCCCGACGCGGTGATGAGCATCATCGGTTCGCTGGTGGCTTTCGACCATTGGCGCCAACGGATGTACCTCATCGAGAGCGTCCCTGTGCTCGACATGCACGACGCCGACATCGACCGCGAGTACGACGCTGCGATCGAGCGCATCGACGCCGCGGCCGCACGGCTGGCCGTGCCACTGGCGGTGCCGCCGGTCGAACCCCCGCTCGCAGGCGAGGAACCCCCCCATGTGGCGAGCACCATGCCTGACGGCATGTACCAGCGGGCGGTCGAGGCCGCCAAGGAGTACATCCTCGCCGGCGACATCTTCCAGGTGGTGCTCGCTCAACGCTACGACCTCGACCTGCAGGCCGATCCGCTCGACTTCTACCGCGTTCTGCGTCAAGTGAACCCGAGCCCCTACATGTACTTCCTGCGCCACGAAGCGATCACCATCGCCGGCAGCTCGCCCGAACCGATGGTGCAGGTACTCGGCCGCCAGGTGATCTCACGTCCTATCGCCGGCACCCGGCGGCGCGGTCGCACCGAGGAGGACGACCGGCGGATGGCCGGCGAGTTGAAGGAGAACCCGAAGGAGATCGCCGAGCACGTCATGCTCGTCGACCTGGCTCGCAACGACGTCGGTCGGGTGGCGGAGTTCGGCACCGTGCACGTCGACGAGTTGATGACTCTCGAGCGTTACAGCCACGTGATGCACCTCACCTCACAGGTCACCGGCCAGTTGGTGGAGGGCAAGACGCCGATCGACGTGCTGCGCGCCACGCTGCCGGCGGGCACGGTGAGCGGCGCGCCGAAGGTGCGGGCGATGGAGATCATCGACCAGCTCGAGCCGTTCAAGCGCGGTCCGTATGCCGGGGTCGTCGGCTACGTCGACTTCAGCGGCAACCTCGATACCGCGATCGCGATCCGCACTGCGTTCATCGGCGCGCACGGTGCGTCGTTCCAGGCCGGAGCGGGAGTTGTGGCCGATTCGGTGCCCGACGACGAAGACCGCGAGTGCCACAACAAGGTTGCCGCGTTGTTGGCCGCAGTGCCGGCCGCGCGGCGAATGACGCTGCGACGCGCCACCGCTTGAGTCACTCAGTCGATCAGTCCGCCGACCAGCAGCACGGTGCCGAGCGCCCCGGCGACGAGTGCGCCGATGGTGGCCCATGCCAACAGTTTGGGCACGGTGGTGATCGCCTTCACCCCCGACCACAGTGCAGGGAACTCGCGGCGGCGTTCGTACACCTCGCTGCGCAAAGTGCCCAAGCCCCGCGCCCGCAGGCCGGTCACCTGGCCGCTGTCGCCGTCGATCAGCACGTCGAGCACCCCTTTGGCCACGTCGTCGAATGTCCGCACCTCGGACACCACCTGGGGCGCCAGGTCGGCGGTGCGCCGCACACGGTAGGTGGCGATGGTGGCGGCCAGCGGAGGGCCGAAGGAGATGACTCCACCGATGACGATCCACTTGTCACGGCCGGTGCCCTCGAACAACCACATGCCGGTGGCAAAGGTGGCAATGCCCACGAACAGCGCGAACGACGACAGGCGGGCCGCGACGCGGCCCAGCGAGCGCAGCATCGCCTGCAGGCCGTTGCCGGCGCGGGCGGCGACAATCTCGGATTCCACCTCACCAGTCTGCCAGCCATACTGGGGCGGTGATGTTCTGGAGCGAGTACCCGCGCGATGTGGTGCAGGTGAGCGGCGCCGACGCGGCGTCCTACCTGCATGGCCAGTTGTCGCAAGACCTGCGCCCGATCGCCGTCGGTGACTCGACCTGGAGCTTCCTGTTGCAGCCCACCGGCAGAATCGACGTGCTACTTCGGGTGTGGCGCACGGCCGACGACTGCTTCGTGCTCGACACCGATGCCGGCTTCGGCGAAGTGATGATCACCCGCCTCGACCGCTTCCGCATCCGGGTGGCGGTGGCCATCGAGCCACTCGCGTGGCGCTGCCTGGCCGTGCGCGGCGATGGCGCAGCACAGGTGGCGGGCGGGCGCCCCTCGTGGGGTGGCGGGGTCGATCTGCTCGGCCCCGACCCGCAGCCGCCAACTGGCGCCGTGCGAGGTGCCGCCGAAGACTTGCTGGCGGAGAGGGTGGCGGCGGTGTGGCCGGCGATGGGGGCCGAGATCGTGCCCGGCGAGACGATTCCCGCCGAGACCGGCATCGCTGACGTGGCGGTGAGCTTCAGCAAGGGTTGCTACCCCGGCCAGGAGCTGGTCGAGCGAATGGATTCGCGCCGCGCCAGGCCGCCGCGGACGTTGCAGCGGGTGGCGGTTGCAGAAGGCGCCGCCGTCGCCGGCGACGCGCTGGTGGTCGACGGCGTGCAGGTGGGCACGATCACCACTGTGTGCCGCGAGCATGCCCTCGCCTACGTGCACCGCAGCGCCTGAGCCAGTTGCCGGCTGCTAGAACAAGTCGATGCCCTCGCGTCCGAACGTGCTGTTCATCCTGCTCGACAACGTCGGCTACGGCGACCCGGGGTGCTACGGCGGTGGCGAGCTGCGGATGGCGCCGACACCGCGCATCGACGCTCTCGCCGGGCAGGGGCTGCGGCTGACCAACTTCAACGTCGAGGCCGAGTGCACCCCCACCCGGGCAGCGATCCTCACCGGGCGCATGCCCATTCGCACCGGCTGCCACCACGCCGCGCACGGTGGCCACTACGGCCTGGCACCGTGGGAGTACACCATGCCGCAGATGTTCAAGGACGCGGGCTACGCCACCGCCTGCTTCGGCAAGTGGCACCTCGGGCCAGGCAACCGTCACCCGACGATGCTCGGCTTCGACGCGTGGTACGGCATTCAGGACTCGAGCGACCCGGTGTACGACGCGATGACGGTTGGCCATGACGGAGTGTCACGCGAGCCGAAGATCTGGGAGGGCGTGGGCGGAGCGCCGGGAACACCGGTGGCCGACTACGACCAGCACACCCGCCCCTTGATCGACGAGTGGGTCACCGCGCGGGCGGTGGAGTGGATGCGAGTGCAAGCCGCCGCCGACACCCCGTTCTTCTGCTACGTCCCCTTCACCCGCGTGCACCACCCGGCCTTGCCGCACCCCGACTTTGCCGGCCGCTCGGGCAACGGTGCCTACGCCGACACGATGCTGGAGGTCGACCATCGCACGGGGCAATTGCTCGACGTGCTCGACGAGCTCGAAGTCGGGGACGACACGATCGTGGTGTGGGCCAGCGACAACGGTCCGCCGTCGCACGGCACCCTCGGCCCGCAGGGCGACCCCGGCCCGTTCCGCGGGTGCCTCGGCACCGCCTACGAAGGTCAGCTGCGTGTGCCCTGCATAGTCCGCTGGCCGGGGCAGGTGCAGGCGGGAAGGGTGAGCAACGAGATGGTGTCGTGCATGGACTTCTACGCCACCTGGGCGAACCTGCTGGCGGCAACGCTGCCCGACGACCGTGCGTACGACTCGCTCGATCTCACCGACTTCCTCGCCGGCAGTGGGCCGTCGCCGCGTTCGTCACTGCTGTGCTTCATCGGCCAACGCCTGGCAGCGGTGAAGTACCAGCAGTTCAAGATGCACTTCGTCGAGTACGGCACCGAGCCGGGCAGGCGATACAAGTGGGATCTGGCCTTCCCGCAGGTGTACAACATCGCCTCCGACCCGAAAGAGGAGTGGGACATCCTGGCAACCAACCTGTGGATGTCGAAGAAGGTGGAAGAGGTGGTCACCGCCTACGTGCTCAGCGTGTTCGAACACCCCAACATCGCTGCCGGGGGCGACGCGCCCGATCCGGCGGTGGGCGCGGGCATCATCGGCGCTCGCTGACCGACCTCAGCCGTACTTGCCGGCTCTCACGTCGGCGACAGCCGCCGCCAGATCATCGGGATAGCGGTCGACAGCGCGGGTGTTGATGTTGCTCACCGTGGTGTGCAGTGAGTCCGGTCGGGTCTGGATGTCGTGCACCCAGCCGCGGTCGCGCAGCGCGGCGGCAAGCGGCATGATCGGCACGGGGGCGGCGGCCGTCTCGTCGCCGGCGATGGCGAACAGCTGCGCGATCGGAGCGCCGAGCACCCGCAAGCCGTCGATCGCGTTCACCGCCGCACGCATGCTGTCGCAGTTGGTCAACACCACGTCGACGAGGTGGTCGTACCCCTCCAACCCGAGGTGCTGCATCACTGCCCAGGCGGCAGCCATCGGCGCGGCAGATCGTGACCCCAACAGGGTTGGGGTGGCGTAGTAGCCGCCGCTCCACTCGAGATCCCACACCTGGCGCGCCGCTCGCTCGGGCGAACGGTAGACCACCGTCGACACGCCCTTGGGGGCATAGCCGAGCTTGTGGTTGTCGGCCGAGATCGAATCGACGCCTTCGACGCGGAAGTCCCAAGGCGGCACCTCCCGCCCGATCCGTTCGGCGAATGGCAGCACGTGTCCGCCCATGCATGCGTCGACGTGACAGCTGCACCCGAACGTCTGCGCCAGTGCGGCGATCTGCGGTATCGGGTCGATCGCGCCTTGGGGGTACTGCGGTGCTGAGCCGACGACCAGGATGGTGCGCTCGTCGACTACAGCAGCCATCGCGTCGATGTCGGCCGCGTAGTCGCGATCGAGGCCGGTGGTGACGATCGGCAGGTCGAACAAGTAGGCCGCCTTGTGGAAGGCAGGGTGGGCGCTCTCGGGAACCACTACCGTGCCGCGGTCGATGCCCCGTTGGCGGCCGTGCTCGCGAGCGGCGAGCACGGCGCACATGATCGACTCGGTGCCGCCGCTGGTGACGAAGCCGCACGCACCGTCGGGGCCGTGCAGCAGCCGCGCCGTCCACTGGGTGATTTCCTCCTGGATCTCGCTCAGCGAGGGGAAGGCCAGCGGGTTGAGCATGTTCTCGTGCATGTAGAGCTGTGCAGCGTGCTCACCCACCTCACGTGCCGAGGGTCCGCCGTCGTGCACCAGCCCGAAGAGCTTGCCGTCCTCCCAGGGCACGTCGCCGGTCTTCTTCGCGGCGAGCGCGCGCAGCGTCTCGTCGACCGATTGGCCCTTCTCGCCCAGTTCGGGGCGCGGTGTGCTGTGTAGGTGGGTGAGCAAGGTGTCGACCAGGCGACTGCCTATCGCCCCGCTACGGGGTGTCCAACTGCTCATCGGGTGCTCCTGTCGTGGTGGATGGGTCACTGCTCGGCCAAAGAGATGCGTGCCTCGGCCTCGGCAGCAGCCTCTGTTGCTCCCCGCAGGTCGTCACGGTCGTCGTGCAGCCGGTACTCGACCACCAGCTCGCGGCCGGTGAAGCGGAACGGGGGTGTATAGGCATCGGTGACCGTCGAGCCGAGGTCGCAGGCGATGTGCAGGCCGAAGAGCGTTTGTCGCCACGGCAGCATGCGAATCTGGCGGCCCTCACCGCCGCGCCCGGCGACCTCGACCGTCACCTCGCCTTCGAACTCGGCCGTCTTCGCGCAACGGGCGACCACTTCCAGCGTCGGGCCGTCCAGTGCCTTCGCTTCCACCGGCGTGGTCACGGTGATGACGTCGCCCAGGTAGTTGAACGCGAAGTGGGCGGCGCCGTCGCGGAGGTACAGCGAGTAGCCGCTGGTACGCGCCCCGCCGGCGACGATCACGCCCTCGGGAAGTGTGCGGTCGCAGGCGAAGCGGGCTGTGATCGACCACGAGCGGTTGCGCAGGTCGGGCATCGCGAAGCGATCGATGCGTGCCGTGCCCGGCCGGAAGGTGAACTTGTTGCGGGATAGCTCGGAACCCGGTCGGCGGGTGGTGTACAGCTCGATCGTACGGTCGTCGAGTGGCAGCACGTTGTACTTCTCCGCCTCGCTCCACCACAACGCCTTCATCTCTGCCACCTTGTCGGGCATCGCGTCGGCAAGGTCATTGATCTCGGCGAAGTCGTCGTCGACGTGGTAGAGGTTCCAGCGCTCCTGTTCGTAGGGCGTGCGCGGGAAGTGCAGCGTGACCGCCTTCCAGCCCTGGTGGTAGATCGCCCGGTGGCCGAGCATCTCGTAGTACTGCGTGGTGCGTCGGTCGGCGGCCGCCGGGTCGTCGAAGCAATAGCCGAAGCTGACGCCCTCGATCGGCATCTGCGACTCACCGCTGACGACTTCGGGAGGGACGATGCCGATCGCTTCGTAGATAGTTGGCGCGACGTCGACGACGTGGTGGTATTGCGTGCGGACACCCCCGCCGTCGCGGATACGGGCCGGCCAGTGCACCACCAACGGGTCGCGGATGCCGCCCTCGAACGTGTTCTGCTTGTAGAAGCGCAACGGGCAGTTGCCCACCTGCGCCCAACCCTTGGGGTAGTTGTTGAACAGGTGTGGCCCGCCGAGCTGGTCGAGGTAGGGCAGCATCTCCTCGGCGCCGACGTGGATGCCGTTGAAGTGCGACAGTTCGTTGACGACTCCCGAGTCGCCGCCTTCCTGGCTGGCGCCGTTGTCGGACAGCAGGACGAACAAGGTGTTGTCGAATTCGCCGGTCGCCTCCAGGTGGGTGATCAGGCGGCCGATCTGTTCGTCGGTGTGGTCGAGGAAGCCGGCGAACACCTCTTGCATGCGGGCGTACAAGCGTTGCTCGTCAGCACTCAGCTCGTCCCAGGGTGTGACGTCCCAATTGCGTGGTGACAGCTCGGCCTGCGGCGGGACGATGCCGAGTTGCTGCTGGCGGGCGAACCACTGTGCGCGCACCTCGTCCCAGCCGTGGTCGTAACGGCCGCGGTACTTCTCGATGTGCGCCGCGGGCGCCTGGTGCGGGGCGTGAGTGGCGCCGAAGGCGAGGTAGGCGAAGAACGGCCGGGTGGAGGTGGCGCGGTGCGAAGTGATCATCGAGATCGTCTCGTCGACCATCGCTCTCGACAGGTGGTACTCGGGGTCGCTCGGCACGTCGACTACCCGGTTGTCGATCACCAACTCGGGCGAGTACTGGTCGGTGCCACCACCGAGGAAGCCGTAGTAGCGCTCGAAGCCGCGGCCGAGGGGCCAGTTGGTCATCGGCCCGCTCTGGCTGCAGTCCTCCATGTTGGCCAGGTGCCATTTGCCGAGCGCCCAGGTGGCGTAGCCGTTGACTCGCAGCACCTCGGCGATGGTGCCCGCGCGCGGGCTGATCACGCCGCGGCAGTTGGAGAAACCGGTGTCGGAGTTGGACAGAAAGCGCATACCGACCGAGTGGTGGTTGCGACCGGTGAGCAGACAGGCGCGGGTGGGCGAGCACAGGGCTGTGGTGTGGAAGTTGTTGAAGCGCAGGCCGTTGGCCGCGAGACAGTCGATGTTGGGGGTGGCGATGTCGGAGCCGTAGCAGCCGAGGTGCGCGAACCCCGTGTCGTCGAGCACGACCAAGACGACGTTGGGTGCACCCGCCGGGGGAGTCGGTCGTGGTGCCCACCACGGGGTCGAATCGGCTGCGGTCGTGGCGATCGTGCCCTGGAAGTCGTCGCGCGCCGCCACAGGGTCATCCCCGCGGGGTCAGTGGGCCGGGGGCGGCGAGCACGCCAGGCCCGTCACCGCCGACGGGGACGTGTGGGTGACGAGCGACGCTCTCCAGGAACTCGCGGGCGATGCGCCCCATCGGTTGGGCGATCCATGTGTTGGGCTCCATGATGTCCCACATCTCCTTCGGGTCGGCCGCGACGTTGAACAGCTGCGGGATGCC
>CAUJEE010000168.1 GCA_963169215.1 Actinomycetota bacterium | reverse complement strand
CGACTTCGTCAAGGCGCCGGGTACGAACACCTTCCCCACCTATGTGCTCGGGCAGGTGAAGACCGTACGCAAGCCCGACATCGCGGCGATGGCGACGGTGCTGCTGGGGGTGACGCTGGTGGCCATCGTGCTCGCCGCTCTGATCCTGCGCCGCACGGGCGACGACTCGTCGAAGGTGGCGGCAACGCTCACCGGTGGCGGCTGAGCGCGGCTAGCGTTCTCCCGCGATGCCAAGTACCACCGCGCCCCGTCCGCGACCATCGTCGTCCGGCCCGGCGCGTATCGCCCTCGCACCCGACCAGTCTCCTGTATGGATGGCTGAGGCGATCACCGCCGGCGGCGGCCACATCGTGCCCCCGGCCGAGGCCGAGGCACTGGTGTGGGGCGCGCCACGCAACCCCGAACAGCTCGCGGCGCTGCTCGCCGAGCACCACCATTTCACGTGGGTGCAGTTGCCCTTCGCCGGTATCGAGAACTTCGTGCATCTCGTCGACGACCAACGGCTGTGGACCTGTGGCAAAGGGGTGTATGCCGAGCCGGTGGCGGAGATGGCGCTCGCGCTCGCGCTGGCCGGGATGCGTCACGTCGGCGCCTACGCCCGCGCCACCCAGTGGGAGCGGCCGCACGGTCGCAATCTGCTCGGCGCCAACGTCGCCATCCTCGGCGGCGGGGGCATCTGCGAGTCGCTGCTGCGCCTGTTGGTGCCCTTCGACTGCCATGTCACCGTCGTACGCAATCGTGTGGCCGAGATGGACGGCGCAGACGAGGTGCTCGCCGCCGACCGCTACGTGGAGGCGCTGGCCGACGCCGACGTGGTGATCCTCGCCCTGCCGCTGACGCCCGAGACCGAGGGCATGATCTCGCGCGACGAGTTGGAGCAGATGCAGCGTCACGCGTGGCTGGTGAACGTCGCGCGCGGCCGTCATGTCGTCACCGACGATCTGGTGCGGGCGCTGCGCGAAGGGGTGATCGGCGGCGCCGCGCTCGACGTGACCGACCCGGAGCCGCTGCCCGCCGGCCACCCGCTGTGGAGCATGGAGAACTGCATCATCACCCCCCACGTCGGCAACACGCCGGAGATGGCGGTGCCGCTGCTGTCGGAGCGGATCACCGCCAACGTGCGCCGCTTCACCGCCGGGGAAGCGCTGATCGGGCCGATCCACGCCGACCTCGGCTACTGAGCGGGTTGCCTCTGGACCCCGCCGCCGGAGCGCCTGTGCGAGCCGCGGTCGCCTGGTTGGGGCTGGGCACCGTGCTGCTAGCCTTGCGCTGCAATTCGGGCGATTAGCTCAGTCGGCTAGAGCGCTACGTTCACACCGTAGAGGTCGTGGGTTCGAGCCCCGCATCGCCCACCATCGAAGCCCCCGGCTTCCACCCCCGCTCGCCACGTGTTGGGCGCGATTCCTCCCGCTCTTGACCGCTCAGGGTCGCATGGGCGCGATTCGCGCCACAAGCTGGCACGAATCGCGCCCGTTCGACATCAGCAGCGAGTGGGGTGCACCGCCGCCCGAGCAGGTGATCGCCCACGCCAATCTCTACTGGCAGTGGCAAGCGGCGCCTGGTCGCAAAGCGACTGTCGTCTCCTCTGCCGACCTCAGCTTCTGACCCCCCTCGTCGAGCGGAGGCCCCGTCCCACCTGCGCTCGGTGGTGACTATGCTCGCCGCCACCGGGAGGCGACGATGGACTCGATCGATGCTGTGAACCTCGCGCTGCTAGCGGCGCGCGTGTGGGTGGGGGCGGTGATGCTGATCCACGGGTGGAATCACGTCAAGGCGTTGAGGGCCGGGCCGGGCATGGCCAACTGGCTCACCGGCCTCGGCTTGTCTCACGGCAAGTTGCAGGCGCTGATGCTCACCTGGGCGGAAGTGGGCGTCGGCCCGCTGCTGGTGCTCGGGGTGCTCACCCCGCTCGCCTACGGCGGTGCCGCCTCGTTGATGTTGGTCGCGTGGATCACCAACCATCGCGACAAGGGCTTCTTCATCACCGCCCGCCCAACCGAAGGCTGGGAGTACGTCGCCACGCTCGTCGTCCTGTCGCTGGCGTTGGGGGCACTCGGCCCGGGGGAGTGGGCGATCGACGACGCGATCGATTTGTGGACCTACGGCAATCCGGCACGGTCTTTGGCGGTCGCCGCCATCGTCGGGCTCGGCGGCACCGCCGCCTACCTGCTCGCCTTCTGGCGTCCGCGGCGGGCTTCGTCCTGACCGTCCGGCGACTAGCTGGTTCAGCCCGTCAGGTCGGCGAAATCGACGAGCGAGTGCACGCGGTGCGCCTCCACCGTGGCCGCGTCGGCCTTGTCAACCATCACCGCTGCCCCCACGTAGGAGGCGCCGCACGACTCGATCAGCTCGCGCATCGCAGCCAGCGAGCTGCCGGTGGTGATCCAGTCGTCGACCACCAGCACCCGGTCGTGGGGTGACAGGTCCCACGAACGGGCCTGGAACACCTCCGGCGTGCCGCGCCACGTGGGATCGGATTGAACCCAACGGTCGGCTCCTGGATGGTTGCGGTCGTCCTTGCGCACGAGCACCAGTCCGGCCTGCAACTCGACGGCGACGAGCGCGCCGAGGATCGGGCCGCGCGCCTCGGGGGCGCACACCGCGGTCACTCCGTCGGTGCGGAACGGCTCGGCCAGCGCCGGACCCACCAACGCCAGCAATTCGGCCGAGCGCAGCACGCCGGCCACGTCGGGATGCCCTTCGACCAGCGGGAAGTCGTCGCGCAGGCGGCGGCGGGCGGCGTCGAGGTCGAAGGGCACGGGCGCCATTCAACCTCGCTGCCGGGTCAATCGGCCGGCCAGTTCTGTGCCACCGCAAGCAGGTCGTCGCGCACGTCGGGGTGGCCGATGGCGGCGAGGGCCAGTGCCCGCTCGCGGATGGTGCGCCCGGACAACTCGGCCGCGCCGTACTCGGTGACCACCACGTCGACCTGGTGGCGGGGCGTGCTGATCACCGACCCGGAGGGCAGCTTGGGCAGGATGCGGGTCACCAACTCGCCGTTCACCGTCGTCGACGACGGCAGGCAGATCAGGCTGCGTCCGTCGGCCGACAGCCCGGGCCCGCTGACGAAGTCCTCATGGCCGCCGATGCCGGAGAACTGTGTGCCTCCGATCGTGTCGGCCACCACTTGCCCCGACAGGTCGATGGCCAATGCTCCGTTGATCGTCACCATGTGGCGGTTCTTGGCGATCACCTCCGGCGAGTTCACCACCCGCACCGGCAAGAAGCGCACCACCTCGTTCTCGTGTAGCCAGGTGTACAGCTCGGGCACCCCGGCGGCGAAGGTGGTGATCGAGTAGCCGTCGTACGGCCCCTCCTTGCGGTTGGTCACCTTGCCCGCCTGGTGCAGGTGCATCAGGCCGGTGGTGAACATCTCCGAGTGCACCCCGAAATCGCCCAGCGGGCCTTCGGCGAGCATCTTGGCCACCATGCTGGGAATGCCGCCGATGCCCGTCTGCAGAGTGCATCCACTGTGCATGTACGGCATCGCATGCTCGGCGATCGCCATCTCCACGCTCGTGGCGGGAGCGTCGGCGAGGTTCAACGGCTCACGGTCGCTCTCCACCAGGTAGTCGATCTCGTCGACGTGCAGGCGGTGGTGGTGCTCGCCCAACCCGTAGGTCTGCGGGAAGTGCGGACTCACCTCCACCACCAGCAACCGGTCGGGGTCGGCCCCGGCGCGGTGCAGTTCGTCGACCGACGCCCCCGCATGCACGCTGAGGCTCACCCAGCCATCCACCGGCGGCGCGGCGGCGGTGGCCATCACCCGCGGTGCCAGGTGGTGCAGGATCGGGTCGAAGCGGCGGAAGTCGGCCGGCACGAAGTCGATCGACGCGCCCGCGTCGCGCAAGAACCGCTCGGCGGGCCCGAAGAACCCGCTGCGGTAGTGCACGCCGGGGTGCATGAACAACTGATACAGGTCGGGCAGGAGAGCGCCGAACACCTCGAGGTGGGTGAAGTCGTCGCGCTCGCCCAAGGCGTGGATGAAACCGCCGGGCACCCCCGGACCGAGGGGCACGGCCAAGGTGTCGTCGCTGCGCACGGCGGCGACTGCTTCGCTGATGTGGTGCTTCATGGCCTCACGATGCGCCCCGCCCGAAGGCGGGCGACAGTGCCGAACGGCCGCAACTGTGCCGTTAGGCGCGCGACACGGTCCGCTGGCATGTAACCTAGGGCCGACCCGTCATCGCAGGCGGCTCGAAAGTACGAGGTAAAGGCAATGGCCATCGGCACCGTAAAGTTCTTCAATGCTCAGAAGGGCTACGGATTCATATCGCGGGAAGGTGGCTCCGACGTGTTCGTGCATTACTCGAACATCGACGGCAGCGGCTACAAGTCGCTCGAAGAGGGCGACCAGGTCGAGTTCGAGATCGGCCCCGGCAAGAAGGGCGACGAGGCGCTCAAGGTCCGCAAGGTCTGAGCCTCCCGAGGTTCAACTGCGGCGCCAGGTCTGCAGTGCGGTGAGGTCGCGCGGCCCCTTGTAGGGCAGCGCGACCTGCACACCGTCGCGCCCGGCGGAGGCGTAGGCGGCGATTGCCACCTGCAGCACCTCACGCCCGAAAGCAGCGGTCATCAGCGGTTTCGCAGCGGTGCGCCACACCGCCACCAGGTCGCGCAGCTGGTCGATGTATCCGAGGTCGCCCAGCGTCGCCACTCGCGCCTGTGCGCGGCGCACCGGTAGCTGCTCGCCGTTGTGCTCCAACTCCGGTGCGGGAAGCAGTTCAGCGCGCACCACCCCTCGCGCGCCCGCGACCTGCATGTCCCACAGCGGATCGGCGTCCCACTGCCAACTGGCCACCACCTGCACGGCCGGCCCGTTGGCGTAATGCAAGCACACTTCGGCGTGCTCGTCACTGGCGTGCCCGACCCCGCCGCGAAGGCGGGCCGACACCGCTCGTGGCCGGCCGTGGCCGGCGGCGTTGGCCACCAGCAGGCCCACCGCCAGCGGGTGCACGCCCAGATCGAACAGCGCCCCACCGCCCCACTCGTCGGTGGTGAACGCCCCCCACGTGGGCAGGCCCTGCAAGGCGCGGATCTCCACGTGGGTGAGCTCGCCCAACGCGGGCAGCATCTGCACCACCTGCTGCACGAGCGGCGCGTAGGCCAGGTTCTCGCCGTACAACAGCCGTCCATCGTGGCGCGCGGCGGCCTCCACCAGCGCGTCGGCCTCGGCCAGCGTGCGGCACAACGGCTTTTCAACCAACACCGTCGTCCCGGCTGCCAACAGGGCCAGCGAGTCGGCGGCGTGCCGTTCGGGCGGGGTGGCCACCACCACCACGTCGACCGAGCCCACCAGGTCGACGTAGTCGACCACTGCGGCTCGGAACGGCTCGGCCAACTGGGCGGCACGCTCGCGGGTTCGTGAGGCGACCGCCACTACGCGCAGGCCGAGTTCGTCGGCGCAGGCAGCGTGGACGGCGGCGATCATTCCCGCGCCGCACAAGGCGATTGTGGGGCGCGCCATCTCGCTCATGGTGCGAAGGTAGCGTGTGGCCGGTAGTGAACCGCTTGGCCTGGCCCCTGCGACTGGTGGCGATCGTTCTCGCCGGCGCCCTCCTCCTGACGGGCGTCACCGTCGGCGTCGCGCCCCGCCTGTGGCGCATCGCCAATGCTCACGACGAGTTGCCGGTCGACCTCCCCGCGTTCCAGCCGTTGTCGCAGCGCTCGACGGTGTACGACGTGGCAGGCAACGTGATTGCCATCTTCGAGCGTGAGAACCAGCAGCCGATCACCCTCGACAAGGTGCCGGCAGAGGTCGTTGCGGCGTTGCTCGCGGTGGAGGACAACGAGTTCTGGTACCACCACGGTGTGAACGTGCGCGGCTTCATGCGTGCCTTGTTCTCCAATTTCGCCAGCGATGCCCCCACCCAGGGTGCGAGCACCATCACCCAGCAGGTGGTGAAGAACGAATTTCTCGCCGGCCTACCGCGCGACGGCCGCTACAAACTGCTGCAGGCGCACTACGCAACCATGCTCGAGAAGGAGATGCCCAAGTCGACGATTCTCGAGCGCTATCTGAACACGGTGTACTTCGGCAACAACGCCTACGGCCTGCAGGCCGCGGCCGAGGTGTACTTCGGCAAGCCGGCCAGCCAGCTGACGATGGTGGAGGGGGCATTTCTCGCCGGGTTGGTGCGTTCGCCGGTGTCGTACGACCCGATCAAGAACGTCGAGCAGTCGCAGCGCCGGTTCGAGCAGGTCGTGCTCCGCCTTGTCGACGTCGGGTTGGTGAGCGAGCAGCAGGGACTCAACCTGGCCGAGCACTGGGACCTGCCGGTGAAGGTGCGCACGATCCAGACGATCGCCTCCACCAGGCAGACCTACTTCACAGTCGCTCTGCGCGAGTACCTGCTCAACCGGTCGAACATCCTCGGCCAGACCGAGCAGGAGCGGGCCAACCTGCTGTACCGCGGCGGGCTGCGCATCTACACCACCCTCGACTCGACGATGCAGGCCCAGGCCGAACTGGCGCGCAACATCCTGCCCGCGAACTCGGCGGGCTTCGACGCGGCGATCGTCAC
The DNA here is from genome assembly GCA_963169215.1 of Actinomycetota bacterium. Taxonomy (GTDB): domain Bacteria; phylum Actinomycetota; class Acidimicrobiia; order Acidimicrobiales; family Ilumatobacteraceae; genus UBA668. Next base: position 1,066 of record CAUJEE010000168.1, on the reverse strand, counting down.
CCTCGACAACGCCAGTGGGGCGATCAGGGTGATGGTGGGAGGTCGCGGTCTGCGCTCGAACGTGCCCGGTGGCGAGGTGAACATGGCGCTGGTGCCACGCCAGACCGGCTCGGCCACCAAGGCGTTCCTGCTGGCCAACGCCTATGAGGCCGGTGTGCAGACCAACGACATCATCAACGGCGTGCCGCCGTGCACCGTGCCCGACTACGTCGACGGCCGGGTGGTGAGCAAGACGGTGCGTTCGGGCTATGGCGAGCTCGGTCCGTTCAACGGCCCGCTCACCTGGCGTTCGTCCGACTGCGCGTTCGTGCGCCTCAGCTGGGCGATCGGCCTCAACCGCGTGGTCGACACCGTGTACCGCATGGCGCACTCGCCGTACTTCTACCAGGGGCAGCCGACTGACGAGCGCGAGCCGTTCCTGCCTTTGCCGTTGACGGCCACCGGTAACAACCCGATGTCGGCGCTCGACATGGCCTCCGGCTTCCAGACGATCGCCAACCAGGGCTTGCACCACGATCCGTACTACGTGGAGGCGGTCGACCTGCCCGACGGCACCCGCTTCTACACCCACACCGACCCGGGCACGGCCGTGTTCACCCCCGACACGTCGCTGAAGACACTGCAGACGCTCAAGGGTGTGCTGCGCTCGGGCACCGGGGCCCGCAACCTGAAGTCGTTCTCGCGGCCGGCGGCGGGCAAGACCGGCACCCAGTTCGAGAACACCAATGCCTGGTTCGTCGGCGGCACACCGCAGTTGTCGACCGCGGTGTGGGTGGGCGACCCCAACGGCTACACGGAGATGAACCGCATCCCCGAGTTCGCCGCGGAGATGGGGCGCGGCGGCAAGGTGCAGGGCGCCGACTACCCGGCGCGAATCTGGGGGGCGCTGATGGAGGCCGCGCACACCGACCTGCCGGTGCTCGACTGGCCCGCCCCCGGGCGTGGGCGGCGCGGTGTGGCGCGCATCTTCGTGCCGGGCGAGGAGTGCGTGGCCGAGCTGATCAGTGGCACGCTGCCGCCGACGACGCTCGGCGGGCAGTCGACCAGCTCGACCGCGAGCACCACT
>CAUJEE010000167.1 GCA_963169215.1 Actinomycetota bacterium | reverse complement strand
GGGACGGGCTCATCGCCACACGCACGCCCGCGCAGGGGCCGCGGCCCTACCCGCGCGGGCGAGGTGTGGGCGGCTCGTCGGCGATCAATGCGATGGTGGCGCTGCCCGGTGAGCCCGACGACTACGACAGCTGGGAACGCGATCGCGGGTGCGTCGGTTGGCGCTGGCGCGAGGTCGCGCCGTGGTTCGCCCGCGTGCCGATACCCGTGCGGCGCACCGAGGCGCACGAGCGGGGTGCGCTGGCCGCGGCGCTGCTCGCGGCCGAGCCCACCGCGTTCGCCCTGCCGCTGACGCGGTTCGCCGACGGACGGCGAGCCGACACCGAAGCGGTGTACCTGCACCCGGCGCGCGATCGGGGCAACCTCACCGTGACAGGCGACGTGCTGGTCGACCGAGTGCTGTTCGTCGGTCGCCGGGCGGTCGGGGTGCGCCTCGCCGACGGTCGCGAGATCGGTGCTGGGGCGGTGGTGGTGAGCGCGGGGGCGATCCATTCGCCGGCGCTGCTGTTGCGGTCGGGTGTCGACCGCGGCGGCATCGGCGAGGGGCTGCACGATCATCCCTCCTTCCCGCTCGCCATCCGCCTGCACGAGCACACGCCCAGCGCGCCCGGCACACCGGCGGTGTCGGTCGGCGCGCGCGCCACCCACCTCGCGGCGAACGACCTGCAGGTGGTGGCGCTCGACCCACTGCTGACCGATCCCGACGCGACCGATGGCGCGGCCGACTCGTTCGCGGTGCTGTTGACGGCCGCGATGCAGGTGCACTCGCGCGGTCGGGTGCGGCTGGTGTCACCCGACCCGACGGTGAATCCCGATGTGCAGTTCGACATGCTCACCGACGAGCGCGATGTGGTCGCGCTGCGCGCCGCAGCCAGGCTCGGCGAGCGGTTGGCCACCAGCGCTCAGGTGGCCGCGCTCGGCGAGTTGCAGCCCTACGACATGTCGGACGACGGTTTGCGGCGCAGCATCGGCGATTACGTGCACGCGGCCGGAACCTGTCGCATGGGCCTTGCCGCCGATGAGGCGGCTGTGGTCGACAACACCTGCCGGGTGATCGGCTACCGCGGGTTGTTCGTGTGCGACGCGTCGGTGTTCCCCGCGCTGCCGCGGGCCAACCCGCACATGTCGGTGGTGGTGGTCGCCGAACGGTTCGCAGAGATGCTGGCCGCTGGGCTCACCTACTTGCGCGCCGACTTGCGCCGCGACTTGGCCTGAAGCGGTTCGCTGGCCGCGCGGGCGATGTGCAGCAACTCCTGCATCGACTCGTGGATCAAGTCGGTCAGCACCCAGATGTCGGGCACCAGGTCGCGGCAGCCGAGGAAGCCGAAGTCGAGGTTGCCGTCGTAGCTCTGCACGGTGATGTTCAGGCCCTGGCCATCGATCAGCGCGCTCACCGGGTAGTAGTGGCGCAGCCGTGCGCCGGCGGAATAGAGCGGCACGTTGGGGCCGGGCACGTTGGAGATCACCAGGTTGAACGGCGGGTTGAGCCGGTCGGCGATCTTCAGCCGGCTGTACATGCGCAGCGCGCGTGCGGCGATCGCGGGTGGCGCGTAGCGCGTGAAGTCCTGCAAGGTGTCGGCGGGGATGGCCGCGAAGTGCTGCTTGGCGGCGATCATCGCGCCCTGCACGTGGCGCAGTCGCTTCACCGGATCGGGCTCGTTGGTGGCCAGGTCGGTGAACATCGCCGACAGACGGTTCTGGTACTGGTCGTCCTCGGTGCCAGTACGCACGCTCACCGGCACCATCGCGATCAGGCTCTCGTCAGGCAGGCAGTCGTGCAATTGCAGGTAACGACGCAAGGTGCCCGAGCATGTGGCCATCACCACGTCGTTGAACGTGCAATCGAACACGCGGCGCACCTGCCGGGCGTCCTCGAGCGGCATCGAGGTGTAGGAGAAGCGACGATGCCCGCTGATCGGCCGGTTGAATGGCGTGCGCGGGGCGGTGGTGGGCGGCAGCGCGGGCGGGTGGTCGGGGTCGTGGGTCTGCCCGGCACGCAGGCGCTCGCGCATCATCCTGCCCACCGGGCCGGGCATCGGCTGGGCGACCAGATCGGCCAACGCCTTGATGCCCCCGGAGCTGGTCGATGCAGCCAACTCGCGCACGGTGCGCACTCCCAGTCGCACCATCTTCTCCGGGCGCACCAGGTACTCCTTGGCGGTGAGGCGCAGCAACTCCTGATCGGTGGGAATCCGCTCGGGCTGCCACGGGGCGGGGCTGCCCGAGGGCCGCGCGTCGGGGTCGAGGTCGAGCAGCGCGGCGAGCATCATCGCGCCTGCGGCCCCATCGACCGCGGCGTGGTGCACCTTGGTGAGTTGAGCGATGGTGCGCCCCTCGTCGACTCCCTCGATCACGTACAGCTCCCACAGCGGGCGCGAGCGATCGAGCGGGCGAGCGACGATGCGGCTGACGGCCTCGGCCAGTTGCTGCGGGTTGCCCGGCGGCGGCACCGCGTGGTGGCGCACGTGGAAGTCGATGTCGAAGTCGGGGTCTTCCACCCAGTAGGGCAGGTCGAGCCCGAGCGGCACCTGCACCAGTCGGCGGCGGAACGGCGCGAGTTGGTCGATGCGTTCGAGGATGATCGCCTTGGTCGCTTCCAGGCCCGCCCCGCCCGTTTCGGTGTTGGCGTCGAACAGGCTCAGCGAGCTGATGTGACCGAACGTGCAGGAGGTCTCCATGTTGAGGAAGCTGACGTCGATCCCGTTGAGCTGGCGCACACCGTCACTGTATGCCCCGCGGCACTCACCGTGCTCAGGCGGTGCGGGTCTGTGACATGCTCGGGCGATGGCTTACGACAAGGGCCTGCACGATCTGGGCGACGGCTGCTTGGCCTACTTGCAGCCCGATGGCAGTTGGGGGTGGAGCAACGCCGGGCTGATCGTCGGCGACGGCTGCTCGCTGCTCGTCGACACGCTGTTCGACCTGCGCCTCACCCGCGAGATGCTCGACGCGATGGCACCGTCGACGCGCGTGGCGCCGATCGCGACGGTGGTCAACACCCACGCCAACGGCGACCACTGCTACGGCAACCAGTTGCTGATGGGCGCCGAGATCGTCGCCTCTTCGGCCACCGCCGAGGAGATGGCCGAGGTGCCACCGGCGATGTTGGCCGCGATGAACGGCGCGTCCGGCCCGGTGGGCGACCTGTTCCGCCACTTCTTCGGTGCGTTCGAGTTCGAGGGCATCGACCTCACGCTGCCGACGCGCACCTTCGAACAGCGGCTAGACCTCGACGTGGGTGGGCGGGTGGTCGAGTTGATCGAGGTCGGCCCGGCACACACTCGCGGCGACACGCTGGTGCACGTGCCCGATGCGGGCACGGTGTTCACCGGCGACATCTTGTTCGTGGGCGGCACTCCAATCGTGTGGGCCGGCCCGCTGGCCAACTGGGTGGCAGCGTGCGATCTGCTGCTGGGGATGGACGTCGAGCAGGTGGTGCCCGGCCACGGCCCGATCACCGACAAGGCCGGCGTGGCGGCGGTGCGCGATTACCTGGCCTTTGTCGATGCCGCTGCGGCCGCTCGCTTCGCGGCTGGGGTCGATGCGTGGGAGGCGGCACGCGACATCGCCCGCGAGGTGGGTGCCCGTGAGGAGTTCCGCGGGTGGGGTGAGTTCGGCCGCATCACCGTCAACGTCGACACCGCCTACCGCACCCTCGATGCGACCCACGTGTCGCCCGACGTGGTCGAGCAGTTCCGGCGGATGGCCGAGCTGGAGGGCTTCGTCAGCTGACCGTGTCGTCGGGCTGGTTCGCTGTTGCTGCCAGCACAACCTCATCGCCGGTGAGCAGCGGGGGCGGGCCGCGACGCGGGCGGGTGGCAGGGTCGCGGCGCTCGCCGACGCTCTTGCGCACCGCCAGCACCCAGCCGACGCCGACGCAAACGGTGAACACGAGCCATTGCAGCGCGTAGCTGAGGTGCGGGCCGGAGTCGAGCGTCGGGAACGCGACCGGTTCGATAGGGTCCGGCTCGGCCGGGTCGGATTCGAGCAGCTCCAGATACATCGGGGCCAGCGGTTGGTCGAACTGTTGCGCCAGCGCGCCGAGATCGACGCGGCGGATCTCGGTGAGGCTTTCGCTGCCGTCGTCGGCCGGCTGACCGGTGCGCGGGGTCTGGCTGCGCCTCAGCCGCCCCGCGATCTGCACCTGCCCGCTGGGTGGTGCCGGAACATCGATGCCGGTGGCGACGAAGCCGCGGTTGACGATCAGCAGCGTGCCGTCGTCGAGCTGCAGCGCGGCGATCGGGCTCACCCCCGTCGAGCCCTGTTGGCTGACGTTGACGACGGAGAACGTGCGCTCGTCGTACACGCCCGCCACCACGGTGCGGCGGTACTCGGCATCGAGTGTGGGCAGCGCCAGCAACTCGTCGATCGGGGCCGGTGGGGCTTCGCCGTTGGCGGTGACCCGCTCGTTGAACGCAGTGCGTTCGTCGAGGCGACGCAGCTGCCACAGCCCGAGGTTCACCATCGCCACCATCGCGGCCAGGCACAGGGCATGGAAGGCGAGCCATCGCGGGCGCAGCAAGAAGCGGTACATGCGTCAGCGACGGTAGCGCCGCCCGGTCACCCGCCGTATGGTTCGTCGAGCGCGTTCTTGGTGGCTGAGCGGCCGAGACCGACGAGGGCCATGAACTGCTCGTCGGTGAGGAACTGGTCGCCAGTGGGGTAGTCGGGGAAGTCGCGGTCGGTGTTGGCGTAGGCGAGCACGTCGTCGGGTGTGCGGTCGCAGATCACCGCCTTGACGAAGACCAAAGTGCCCTTGCGGCAGCGGGGGTCGGTGCTGCAGGTGGTCCAGTCGTGAACACGGTCGCGGTGGTAGACGATGGTGCCGATCTGCCAGTTCTGCTCGGCGCGCCCGGTAGTGGCATCGGGCCGCATCGGGGCCACGTCGAGCACCACCTCGGTGGCCAGCTCGATGCGGGCCAGGTCGATTGCCTCGCGCAGTGAGGCGAAACCGTGGCCCGCCTTGCCCTCGCTCGGTGGGTCGACTGTGCCGCCGGTGGCGTCGATGACGACGACGCGCTTGTGCCGGTCGCGCAACGCCTCGGTGAGACCGAGATTCTCCCAATGCCCGCCGTCGCTGACGTGCACGAACGGGTCCTCCAGGTCGAAGTGGCCGACCACCTCGTGGAACAGGTAGCGCAGGCCGGCGCGCGGGAACGCGCTGGCGCCCTTGGTCTTGAAGCGCGGGTTGGGCAGCCACACCCCGAGGCGCAGGTTCAGCACGGCGAGCAGCGAGTCGGTCGAGCCCTTCGACTGGCGGCCCATCGCCGAGTTGAAGGCGGCACCGCTCATCGCCGCGGCGGCGATCTGGGTCGCCTTCAGGTGTGAACGGCGAGAGTTGCGCTGTCCCTTGGCGCCGACGGAACTGTCGAGCCACACCGCCGACTGCTGATACTTGTTCACGCCGACGTGTTGGAACTGGTCGTGTGGATTGCCGCCGGTGGGTTTGTCGACGAGCACCGGCTCGTGGATCGTCACCCCGTCGCGCTCGAAGCGGAACGACACCGAGCGCACCCCGGTGACTGTGTTCTCGCGGCGGTGGGTGGCTGCGCACACCACATGTGTGGGTCCTGCGGCGGGCAAGGTCGACCACCGCGGCCAAGAGCGCCAGTCGCGGGCGGTGACTGTTCCGTCGGCGTTCGCTCCGGTCACGAAGGCCCCGGCGAGACGGTTGCGATACAGGGGGTGTAACGACCACCACTGCACGCCGGTGAGATCGACCGCCACCAGCAGCACGATCGCACCGAGGAATAGTGCCGGCCACTGCCACCCGTCGTCCCAGGCGTCGGGCAACCAGTCCCACCCCGGGTGGGCATCGCCGGCCACCCCGCGGCGCACGACGTAGACGAGTGCGTAAACCATCGCCGCGCCGGAAACCACTCCGCCGAGGCGGATGGCGATCTTCGACAACCGTGGCCGGATGGCAGCCAATAGCACGCCCCCGACCCAGGTGATGGCCGCGGGTAGCGCGGCCCACCACGACTTGTCCCAGATCTGGCGGAGGCGGTGGGCGAGCCACGGCACGACGATGGTGGCCGTCGCGACCGTCGCCGCGAGCGCGGCGATGATCGCGGCTGCGACGAGTACTCCTCGTCGACCCTTGCGGAGCATCAACGAGATGAGCACAGCCGCCGCCGCGAGGGCCAGTAGCCACAGCACTGGCAACCAGGCCCCGGCGCGGATGTCGCCCGGCTGCATCGTTCCCGCGAGCGCGTCTGTGTCGGCCACTGCGCTCTTCACCGCCCCGAAGCGCGAGCGCGACAGCAGTGCCAGCGGCGTGGCGACCACCACCAGGCCGGCGGCGATCACGGTGAGGTTGACCACCGTCGACAGCAGCGCCTTGGCGAGTGACAGGCCGAGCCCGCCGCGGCGACTGCTGAGGTAGCGGTGGTTGCGGCTGAGGTGCTGGAACGGCGTACGCGGCTGCTCGCCGGGTGCGGCGGGCGTGAGTTGGTGGAAGCCGCCTTCGATGCTGGCCCGCCAGGCGGGGTCGGCGCTGGTCCAAGCCGAGGCGGCATAGCCGCCACCCGACACGGAATAGATCGCGGCTGCGTCGGCCAGCTCGCCCCGCTTCTCGAGCTGGGCCAGTGCGCCCCACGAGAAGGCCGCCGAGCGGATGCCACCGCCCGACAGGCACACCGCCGTGCCTTTCGGAGGGCTGGTCGGGGGAATTACCTGCGGCTCGGCGTCGGCGATGCTCCAGGCCCGCAGCTCGAGCTTGCGGAAGCGGAACACGCCGTAGAGCGTGAGGGTGAGCGCGAGCATGGTGAGCCAGACAAGGATCCACTTGGTGATGCCCGCGGTGGCGATCAGCGACGCGGCCCAGCTGTCGAGCGAAACCGCACCGGGTTGGCCCTCGACGCGGACGGCGCCGATCACCCCGAGGTTCTCCAATACGTCGCACGCCCCGGCGGCAACCGGCACGAGGGCAGCTTTCCAGGCGACTCCGAAAGCGCCCTGGCGGCGCGAGCGCCAGCCGTGGCGCCAGTGGGCGAGCAGCACCAGCGCCAAGCCGAGGCCGTAGAGCAAGGCGGCCGCGCAATCGACCCACATCGCTGTGCGGATGTCGCCTTGGCTGATGCTGCACCCCTCGGCGGTGAGTTCGCGTACGCGAGTGGGCGTGTTGCCGAACGCGACCGCGAAGTGCAGGTCGGCGCACCCCCTGGTGAGGTGCCCAACCCAGGCGAGCAGACCGAGGCCGAGCCCGGGCACGACGAGCACTGCCCAGCGCAGCCAGGTGGGCGCGCTTTGGTACCACCACTTCGGGTGCCACGGCTTCGAAGTCGATCCGCCCACGACCACCCCCCAACGGGTTCCCCGAGCCGAGGCATCGCCCGGCTCGCCGGTCAGCGTAGCTCGTGGTCGCGGGTGCCTCGCGCGGGCTCGGCGGTCAGAGTTCCTGCATCTGCCACGGGGCGCCGTGGTCGTCGAGCAGGGCGAGGAACGGGTCGGCGGGGAAGGCCTCCGGCCCCTTCACCCCTTCGCCCTTCCACTCGCCGGTGGCCAGCATCTCCAGTGCCACCACGGGGTGCACCGCGGTCTGCCACACCACCGCCTGATGGCCGAACTCTGCCATCGTCCACTCGTTGTCGACCACCTGGTACAGGTAGGTGCGGCGCGACTTGCCGTCGGTGCCCAACCCGGTGACCAGCGAACCGGCGCACGTGCGGCCCACCATCCGCTCGCCGAGTTCGGCCGGATTGGGCAGGATCGCGGCGACCACGTCGCGCGGGGCGACGTCGACGCCGCGCACACGCACCGGCCGGGTGCTGTCGAGGCCCAGCTTGCGCAGGGTCTGCAACACGTCGATGAACTCGTCACCCAACCCGTACTTGAATGTCACCCGCCCGACGTCGATCCAGCGCGGCATCAGGATCACTTCCTCGTGCTCGACGTTCACGCAGGCGAGCGGGCCGATGCCCTCGGGGAAGTCGAACAACTCCGGCTCGCTGAACGGCTCGGTGGTGAACCAGCCGCGATCGCGTTCGTAGATCACCGGTGGGTTGAGGCACTCCTCGATGGTGGTCCAGATGCTGAACGTGGGGGCGAAGGCGAAACCCTCGATCACCAGGTCGCTGCCGTCGCGAACCCCCACCTCGTCGACGCGCGAGAACAGGTGGTCGGCGGCGTAGCGGGCGACGACGTCGCTGAAGCCGGGCTCGACGCCCATCCCGACCAGCGCCAGCAGGCCGCGCTCCTCCCACTGGTCGGCCATCGCGAACTGCGCGTCGCCCAGCTTCACCCCGCACTGGCGGTAGGGATCGGTGGGGTGCGGGCTCGACATGTGCATCGCCATGTCGAGGTAGTGGCACCCGGCGGTGAAGGCCGCGTCGAAGATCGGCGGGTTGAAGCGCGGGTCGCAGGCGTTCACAACCACGTCGGCCTGCACCGAGTGGATCAACTCGACCAGGTCGAGCCGGTCGCCGGCATCGACCCTGGTGGCCAGCACCCGCGCCGACTCGGTGCGGTCTGCGGCCCGGGTGGCGCGGGCGTGGTCGACATCGGCGAGCACGATGCGCTCGAACACGTCGCGGCGTGCGGCGATGGAGGCGATCGACGAGCCGACGCCCCCTGCTCCGACGACCAGCACTCGCATGCCCGTCGACCCTACCGCGGTCGGGCACACCGCCCGCGCCACGTACTGGCGTCAGAAGGCGAAGGCTCGGCGCGAGGCGCCGGCGATGGCGAGCGAGTCGATGCGGCGGGCCAGATAGGGGCTGAAGTGACCGCGGTAGCGGGCCTGCAGCTCGGGCAGCATCCAATCGTTGCCGGTCACCTTGCCGCGGCAGGCGGGTGCACCGCACAGGCACTCGAACTCGTCGTAGTCGCTGCCGTCGCTCATCGCGTAGTCGTAGGTGAGGTGCTCGCCGGCGGCAATGTCGCGCAGCGCGACCAGCACGCTGGCGCCGCTCATCCCGCAGTTGGGCGAGCACGAGTGGTTGACGAAGTCGGCCGGCTCGGGGTCGGAAGCGCCGGCCAGATAGATATCGTCCTCGATCTGGATGCTGCGCGCCTGCTGGGCCGCAGGGAGCAGGTCGAACTCGTCGCGGGTGAGTGCCCGGCCCCCGAAAGCGCCGACGACTTCGCCGGCAGCGATGAACTCGACCGCGACCGAGCCACGGCCGGCGGAGCCGACGTGCGCGGGGCGGGCTTTGGGCGTGAGGTAGCAGACTGACATCGCCTGCCATCCTGACCCCCCGACAGCGCAGTGTCTACCTACTGATCGATCAGCCGGGCTGACGCTGGTGTCAGTCAGCCTGTCGGACCGGTCAGCGAGCAAGCGCGGGCCGGGCCGGGTGCCGCGAATGCCTATGACGCCAGGCACCGTGGTTGCTAACCTGCAGGCGTCATGCATCTTGAGTGACGCCCGGCCCGCCGGACGTCCGGCAACCGGGGTGGAAGCCCCACGGTGCCTTCCCGCCTCGGCGGGGATGCGGCCCGGGTCACCGGGCAAGCCGCTTCTCCGGATATGTGACGCAGCCCGACCGCACACCAACCCGGAGGAGGATCGCGATGGCCACAGCCAGCCCAGGGCGACCGCACCCGGCGACGGGCGCGTGGTTGCCGGGTGACCCGGTGGGGTCGCGGCGCTTCTTCGACTTCCCGCGACCGATGGCGCTCGATGCCGGCACCACCATGGCGGGCATCACAATGGCCTACGAGACGTGGGGTCGGCTCGACGCCGACGGTTCGAACGCAGTGCTCATCTGCCATGCATGGACCGGCGACAGCCATGTCAGCGGCCCGGCCGCGCTCGGCCACCCGACGCCCGGGTGGTGGGAGGGCGTTGTGGGGCCGGGGCTGGCGATCGACACCGAGCGGTGGTTCGTGGTGTGCATCAACGTGCTCGGCGGCTGCCAGGGTTCCACCGGCCCGGCGTCGCCGCACCCCGCAGACGGCCGGCCGTGGGGCAGCCGCTTCCCGGTGGTGACCATCCGCGACATGGTGCGCGCCCAGGCGCGTGTCGCCGACCATCTCGGTGTGCGGCGCTGGCACGCGATCGTCGGCGGGTCGATGGGTGGCATGCAGGTGCTCGAGTGGGCGATCACCTTCCCCGACCGGGTGGGGGCGATCGTGCCCGTCGCCACCTGTACGCAGTCGACCGCGCAGCAGATCGCGTGGGGCGCGATCGGACGTCAGGCGATCAGGCTCGACCCGAAGTGGCGCGGCGGCGACTACTACGACGCGGCCGACAACGACGGGCCGTGGGAGGGCCTGGCCGTCGCCCGCCAGGTGGCGCAGGTGACGTTTCGCAGCGACAACGTGTTCACCGACCGCTTCGGGCGCGGCCTGGCCGACGGTGCCACCCATCACGACAGTCTCGACCTGTGGCAACGCTTCGAGGTGGAGCGATACCTCGAGTATCACGGCGACAAGTTGGTGCGCCGTTTCGACGCCAACAGCTACCTGATCATCGGCAAGGCGATGGAATTGCACGACGTCGGGCGCGGCCGCTCGGGACTCGATGCCGCGATGGCGCGCATCGTCGCTCCCACCCTGGTGCTGGGCATCAACAGCGACATCCTGTATCCCACCTACCAGCAGCGCCAGATCGTCGACCTGTTGCGCCGACAGGGCACCGCCGCCGAGTACGTCGAGATCGACTCACCCCACGGGCACGACGCGTTTCTCATCAACCTGGAGGGTGTCGCCCCGCCGATCCAGCACTTCCTCGAGCACGTCGGCAAGGACGCCTGATCGGTGCCAGTCCGGCGATGGCTACCTGTCGGGGAGCAGGGCTCATGACATCACTGCCCGGCTTCGTTTCCCGCGCGGCATATCCTGTAGGCGTGGCAACAACGTCGCTGGCTGAACTACGCGAACGACGCGACGAGATCATCGAAGTCGCGCGCGCTCGAGGCGCCTCTCGGGTGCGGGTCTTCGGCTCGGTTGCTCGCGGCGATGCAACAGAAGTGAGTGACGTAGATTTCCTTGTCGATCTGGAGCCCGGCCGCAGCCTGATGGATCTTGGTGGTCTGCTCATGGACCTCCAGGACCTCCTTCAGCGTGACGTCGACGTCGTCACCGAGCGGGGACTCCGCCCTCGGGTCGCCCAGCATGTCCTCGCAGACGCCGTCGAACTGTGAGAGGCGACCGTGACCGGATCCTCGACATGATCGAGATGTGCGAGCTGCTTCTGGAGCACGTCGCTGACGAACGCAAGCTGGCTGAAGACCCGGTGGCCCAGGCCGCCGCCCAGCGCTGGATCGAGGTCATCGGCGAAGCAGCGTCTCATGTGTCCGAGGAGCTGAAGCTCGCTCATCCGGACGTCGCCTGGCGCGAGATCATCGGCATTCGCGTGATTCTCGCTCACGGCTACTTCCATATCGAGGACGACATCATTGGCAGCGTCGTCGCCGGCGCTATCCCAAACCTGCGCGTACAGCTTCAGTCGATCCTCGGTTCGCTCTCCGAGACCAACTGATCTCCGCAGGTGCGCTGCCCGCCGGGGAGCAGGTCGTCGAGCACCGGCACGCAGCGGCTGTTGGCGGGCAGGCGGATGGCGAGCATCTCGCGGCCGAGGTCGCCATTGCGCTCGGCGAGGTACACCTGCTTGCGTCGGGGCGGGTCGGGGGAGCGGCCAGTGAGGCGCCACAACGTCTGTTGCCGACGCAAGCCTGCCTTGCGCGTGACGTGCAGCATGCCGTCGGGCAGCACCACCACTCGCGCCTCTTTCGCCCGGCCGGGGTGGGCCAGATCGGACAGGTCCTGACAGCTGCACAAGAAGCGCCTGCCGTCCTTGGCCGCCCAGTGCGGTTCCATGCGGTAGGCCACCCACCACAGCCCCACCATGCCCACGACGAGCAAGGCGAACCACAGGTACTCCATGCTCCCAGCATGGCCGATGTGACCCTTGCCCGCAGTGCCGATCGGTCGGTGAGGTGCGCGCCCGGCGCCCGACGTGCGAAACTGTGAGCCGTGATCGCAGCCCAGTTCAAAGACCCGGAGAACGCACGGATCATCTTCTTCGCGGCCGGCGGCCTACTGGTGCTGGCCATCGTGCTGGTGGTGGCCACCATCTTGTGGTGGCGTTCGAGCGGGGTCGAGCCCACCGCGCTCGCGCCGCTGGAGGTGATGTCCACACGCAACTGGTGGAACAGCGACGACGAGGCCCGCCGTGAGCAGGTCGAGTCGGTTCGCGCCCAACTCGATCTGCGGGCCGGGCCGCCCGAGGCCGGGTTGGTGGTGGAGCGCGCCGGCGACCTGTCGGGGGTGTCGGTGTTGTCTCATCCGCGTGGTGAAAACATTGTCGACGACGACGTGCTCGACGAGCGTGCCGACGTGGCGTCGGCGGGCGATGCGTCGGCGAGTGCGCCGGTGGCGAGCGGTTCCGAGGAGGCGGCTCTCGCCCGCTTGGCCCGCTTCGATCTCGATGTAGTGGCCGCGGCGCCCGCACCCGCCGCCCGCCCGGGCTTGTTCGATCAGTTCGAGGAAGATCCGTTCGACGACTGGATTGCGGCACCCGAGTCGGCACCTTCGGCTCGGGCGGCCAAGGGGAGCCCCCGCCAAGAGGCCCCGGTCGAGGGTGGAGACGACGTCTGGGGCGGGCCGGCCGAGCCGCGGCGCTCGATCGACCCGTTGCTCAACGACGGCGACTTCTGGTGACTGCCCCGGCAATGGGCCGGTACCCTCGTGTCCCATGGCCGAAGCACTCGATGTCGACGCGATGATCGCCCGCTTCCAGGAGCGGGCGCGAGCAGTGAAACAACGCCCGCTACCACCTGTGGCAGGTGAGGAGCGCAGCCGGTTCATCCAGCAGGCGCAGGTCGATTTCCGCGACTTCGCCATCGTCGGCGACGCGGTCGGCAAGATCGAGGACGGCGTTCTCGTGCTGCGTGTCGACCTGCGCCCGGCCGACCAGCGCGGCTGAGGCACCGAGGAGCGGGGGCGCGGCGTTCTGTCGCCTATTCGTCTGATGCAAGTGGGTGTGCTTCGTGGACACGGGTTGGTTCGGCATGGTTGACCTGCTTCGACGTGGGTCGTGTGCTGGGCGTGTTGCCGAGTCGTGTCCGACGAGGTGATGTGCCACCGGCCCCGTCGTTCCCTGTGTTGCACGATAGTTGCATCTGATGCATGATGCAAGGTGTGGGGGATCTGGTGTTGCCGGTGCGGCGGGGTGGTCGTTGGTGGGTGGCGTGTCGTTGTTTCGCTGTTCGTGCAGCAGCAGGTCGGGCACGCCTGGGCGTCGACGACAGCGATCTACACCGGGGTGTCGTCGGACTACAGGAACGTGGTGCTGCGCCGCGCGCTTGACGAACGTTTC
>CAUJEE010000166.1 GCA_963169215.1 Actinomycetota bacterium | reverse complement strand
ATCGACGAGGCGCACTGCATCTCCGACTGGGGGCACGACTTCCGTCCCGACTATCGCCGCCTGGCGCAGGTGATCCAGGCCTTGGGCAACGGCAGCCCGGTACTCGCCTGTACGGCGACGGCCAATGATCGTGTCGTGAACGACGTGGCCGATCAGCTGGGCGCCGTGGGCAGTGTCATCCGCGGTCCACTTGGCCGCGACGGGCTCGGCCTGCACATGGTGCAGCTTCCGGCCGCAGCCGAGCGCCTTGCGTGGTTGCACCAGGTGCTGCCCACATTGCCGGGTACCGGCATCGTCTACTGCCTCACGAAGCACGACGTTGAGCGGGTGGCACTGTGGCTACGCCAGCACGGGCATGAGGTGCTGCCGTACACCGGTGGAAGCGATGGCGACGATCGTGTCGAGGCCGAGGAGATGCTGCAACGAAACGAGGTCAAGGCGCTGGTGGCGACCTCCGCGTTGGGAATGGGCTACGACAAGCCCGACCTCGCCTTCGTCATTCACTACCAGGCACCGGGTTCACCGGTGGCGTACTACCAGCAGGTCGGTCGAGCGGGTCGCCAGCTCGACGCGTCGGTCGGCATTCTGCTGCGCGGTGCGGAAGATCGCAACATCCAAGACTGGTTCATCAGCACAGCGTTCCCTGCCGAGGGCGATGTCAACGCAGTGCTGGCGGTGTTCGCCTTCGCTGGTGGCCCGGTCACGATCGGCCGCGTGCTCGAGCAGGTCAATCTC
Organism: Actinomycetota bacterium; assembly: GCA_963169215.1. Taxonomy (GTDB): domain Bacteria; phylum Actinomycetota; class Acidimicrobiia; order Acidimicrobiales; family Ilumatobacteraceae; genus UBA668. The sequence goes on along the minus strand of CAUJEE010000166.1, from coordinate 7,563 downwards.
AAGATCAAAGACGTCGAGCTGGTGCTGAAGCAGTTGACGGTGGAGGGCGTACTGCGTCGGCTGAAGGGGAACACCTACGAGCGAACCCTGAAGCCGTACACGTACCCGGCTGATCGTGTGGCAGCGGTGACCGCCGACCGCCGACACGAGCAGTTCCAGATGGAGACCTATGCGGCGCTCCTCGTGTGCCGGATGGCGTTCCTCACCGAGATGCTCGACGACCCCGACCCACAGCCGTGCGGAGTCTGCGATGTATGCGCGGGTCGAAGCCTCGACGTGCCCCTCGATGCTGCGCTGGTGCAGGAAGCGCAGCACTTCGTGCGCCGCGGCTACTTCCCCATCGAGCCACGCAAGATGCGCCACGGCCACAAGTTGCCTGACGTGCTGCGGCTGGAGGAGGGCCGGGCCTTGTGTCGGTGGAACGATCCGGGGTGGGGGCGGCTCGTCGCCGACGGCAAGCACGCCGGCGAGTTCGACCAGCGTCTCGTCGCCTCGCTGGTGGAGATGGTCCGCGAGTGGGCACCCGACCCCTTCCCCACGTGGGTCACTTTCGTCCCGTCGTTGCGGCACCCTCAGCTCGTTCCGGCCACAGCGCAGTTGTTCGCCGATGAATTGGGCCTTCCGCTGCGCACCGTCGTGGCCAAGGTGCGCGAGACCCCACAGCAGAAGCTGCAGCAGAACTCGGCCCACCAGGAACACAACGTGGATGGTGCGTTCGAACTCACTGACGAGCCGTTGTCGCAGCCGGTGTTTCTCTTCGACGATCTGGTCGATTCGAGGTGGACGTTCACCACGATCGGCATTCTGCTGCGACAGAAAGGTTCCGGGCCGGTGTATCCGCTTGCCCTTGCGTCGCTGATGGGGAGAGACTCGTGACTGTGACCGACACGTCGTTGGCAGCGCTGCTGCTCACCAACCGCATCGTGGATGTGGGTGCCAAGCCGTTGTCGGCGGGCGAGTTCTGGGAGCTGCAACGCAAGGTTCCGGATCTCGATTTGCTCATGGGTGCCTCGGCGGATGATCTACGCGACCGGGTCGGGCCCGACGAAGCGGATCGAGTCACCGCCTTGCTCGAGGCGGGTACGGCGTTTGCGTTCGAGCGCGAGCGGCTGCAGGAAGAGGGCGTGCTGCTGGTGTCGGCGCTCGACGATCATTTTCCCGGGCGGCTGCGATCGATGCTGGGCGACGCTTGCCCGGCCTTCCTGTTGGTGGCCGGCCCGATCGACTTCCTCGCGTTGCCCATGGTTGGGGTGGTCGGTTCGCGTGACGCGTCGCCCGTGGCAATGGAGGTGGCCGGCGAGGTTGCCTGCGCTGCTGCCGCGCAGCGTCGGGCTGTGGTGTCGGGCCTTGCTCGCGGCATCGATCAGGCGGCGATGATGGCCGCGTTGCAGGCGGGGGCGCCGGTGGTGGGTGTGCCCAGCGAGGGCGTGCGGGTGGCGGCCCGTAATGCCGAGGTGCGCAGCCGTGTGCACGCCGGCGAGCTGTGCATCGCCAGCCCCTATGGCCCCGGGGTGCGCTTCACCGCCGGAACCGCGATGGGCCGCAACAAGGTGGTGTACGCCCTTGCTGACGCGACGCTGGTGGTGTGCAGCGACAACGGCAAGGGCGGCACATGGGAGGGCGCCCGTGAGGCGATGCGGCGCGGGTTCGGCAGGGTGGCGGTGTGGACCGGCGACGGTGAAGGCCCGGGCAACGCTGCGCTGGTGAAGCAGGGTGCGAGCGCGGTGGGGTCGGTGGAAGCGTTGTTCGACCTGGGCGACAAACCGTTGCCCGCGGCCGCGGCCGCGTCGGTGGCGGCGCAGGTGTCGCTGTTCGACTGAGGGCGAGATGCTCCGCTGTGGCCGACCGCGTGGAGGTTCATGGGACGGCGTCGTGCTGCCCTGATCAGCGGCTCGGTGAGGAACCGTTGGTGGCCCACTTGCACGAGCTGTGCTGCGTCGGTGGTGGCCGCAACGATGTCGGCGAGGAGTTGATCGCTGGACGCCCACCAGGATCTTGGCGAGCCCGTGCACGTCGACGTATCGGCGACCTGTGGCCGCGTTGGTTGTGTCAGCGCGTGGCGGGTGATGCACCGAGGCGAAGGCCGAGCCTGCGGTACTGGTCGATGGTGCCTGGCAGCGGGCGTAGGTGCACGATGGTGCCGGCAGGCTTGGCAACGAGGTCGACCACCTGGCACACGGTGGGCGTGAGCGTGGATCCGGCGACCACCATCTCGCCAGGAACGATCAGCGATTGGTCGCGGGCCTCGTCGAGGAACGTCCACACCAGGCCGGTCTCGTCCTCGCTGTTGAGGTCTGCGGTGATGTCGACGCTCGTCATGGCGAATCCTTTCGTGGCTCAGCGTAACGGCTCGGCGAAGGGCCACCCAGCGCGAGGACGAGCGATGTCGCATGATCGATGCTCGGCAAGACCAGCGTGAAGTGCGGCGAGTTGAAGCTCGGCAGCAGGTCGAATCCATATTCGGTCAACGTGCTGACGGGGCACCGATACACAAGGGAGTAGCTCGCCAGCTTGCCTGCGAGGATGCCCCTCTCGGAGAGCGGGCCGATGTCGTGGCGGGCGATGAACACGGAGATGCCGTACACCGGTTGGCCGTCGAGCACGAACTGACGCTGAAAGCGAGACGCATGAGTGCGCAGTAGCGACAGTGTGTCGGGCCCTCCTCGTAGTGCTGTGGCGCTGGCGAGAGGGGGCGGCTCGAGGCGGAGGCGTGGCCGCAGTTCCTCGTGTTGGTCTGAGTTCACCCAGGTGCCTCCGCTGTGAATGACGGCGAGCAACACGCCGCGCTCGTCTGCCGACAACAGGGTGAACGTGCACCGATCCGCACCCGATGAAGTCCGATCGAGTGACTGTCGGGCACTCTGACAGATGGGTGTCGCAGAGTTGGTGGGCTGGCCCGGGCCGCTACGGCAGCGTGGGCCCGGTGGCGAGTTCGAACTCGTTGCCGCGTAGCCATAGTGGGGTGCCGGCGACCATGTGGGTGTAGGTGGTGTGCACGAGGGCGTGGGTGCGGTGGGGGTCGGTCACCCAGTCGGCGTTGGCGGCGATGGTGCGCAGGTCGGTGGCGGTGGCGGCCAGGCGGGTGCGCCAGCGCACGAGGTGTTCGGTGGCGGCGAGGTGGTTGCTCTTGTGGCCGTTGCAGCGGTCGGCCAGCACCAGGTTCTCGATGGCGTCGTTGGGCCAGCGCGACCAGGCGAGGAAGTGGTCAACCTCGCGCCGGCCGGTGAGGCGTTCGCCGCAGTAGAAGCACTCGTCGTGTTGCAGGTCGCTCAGCTCGCCGACCAGCCGTTTGGGGAAGCTGGTGCGTTCGGTGCCGAACAGGTGCGAGCGCAGGTCGTCGTCCTCCATCGGCAGTCGGGTCCAGCGGGCCACGTCGCGGGCCCAGTGCAGCTCGATCAGCGGGCGCAGCATCGGGCCGATCACCACCAGCCGGTCGGCCACACCGTCCAGCAGGCGCACCTTGTCGTCGCCGGTGCGGCGCAGCTTCTTGGCGGCGGTGCCTTCGGCCCAGTCCACCGAGTACAGGAACGGCACGCTGGTGCCGCCCACCACTTGCATCAGCGGGATCGGGTAGCGCACGAACGTGTCTTCCACCGCGTCGAGCGTGTGCTGGTAGTCGGCCGCCAGGCGTTGGCGCACGTGGTGCAGCGAGTGGGTGCCGTGGGCCGCAGCGGCCAGGCGCAGGCGGGTGACCGCGGCCAGCACCTCCGACCCCTTCATCGAGATCTGGCGCAGAGCGTGCGCCGCGCCGGTGCGGTCCACGTAGGCGCGAGTCTGCGGGTAGTACAACTCGAGCACCCGCTCGGCCAGCACGCGGGTGGGCAACTCGGCCTCGCCCGGCGACGTGGCCGCGGCGTCGATCAACGCCAGCAGCAATGCCAGCTTGTAGGTGGCCGTGCGCCGCCCCTCGTCGATCACGCGCAGCAACCGCTCGATCAACAACTCATCGGTGGCCACGAGTGAAGTGTTGCAGGCGTGAGTGGTAGGAGATGAGTAGCCGTCGAGTTCGCAGAGCTGGCCTTACGCCAGATCTAGAGTCGGCCCAGGATCGGGCTTCAGTCGGCTCAGCCGATCAGCCCGAACCTGAACCCACGTCTTCTGCGACCCGTCTGTGTCTGCCTTTCGGCCGCTTGACCACCCGTCCGAGCCGAAGAAGCGATCAAGCGCTGGCCGCAGAGCGTCGTACGCCCACTGGAACGCATCTCCGCTGATCGCGGAGGAATCCACGCAGCGCGAAAGGACCGACTGGAGGGTTCCCCACTTGGCTCCCGACGGGTCACCAACGAGTTTCAGGAATTGGTCGTTCACCCGCAGTTTGGCGAGAGCGGCCTCGAACACCAACTGGTTGTTGTCGACGTGATCGTCGTCGACCATGGGGATGGGAGTACCGGCTTCCTTGAGCGTGGCTTGCATCCGCTGTTGCGCCGACTCGCGAGTCGTGAGCAGTTCGGTTGCTACCGTGGCGAGCGGCTTGAGCTCACCGTTTGGATCGGCCACCCTGTATGTCGCTTCGAAACTGAGCGCGCGAATCGGGATTGGGTACGGCGTTGCACCAGCGCTCGACCAGGCGATGCCGTGCCCGGGAATCGGCTCGTTGAGCAACGATGACAGCAGGTCGGCGCTGAAGTGTGAGTTGGCGGCCTGCAGCGCACGCAGGTCGGAAGACGACAGCAGGTGGAACACGAACCAGTTGTCACCCTGGCTCAGCAGCTCCTGCGGCAGGCTCCCCGGCTGCTGAGTGATCAACATCGCCCCAAGGTCGTACTTGCGCCCCTCCTTCACCCATTCGACGAAGGGCCCGTCGGAAGACGATGTGCCGTGGCCGAGTACCGACTGTGCTTCTTCGATAACTGCGATTGTCGGAATGGTCGCCGAATTGACCTTCGTGAACTCATCCTGATTGTGTTCGAACAGGTGCTGAAGGATCACGCCTGCGAAGGCGAGCCCCTGCGAGCCGCGCATCCGTGAGATGTCGACCACGCAGATGCAGCCCCGGCTCAACGCCTTCTTAAGGAGCTCAAGCAGTTGATTGCGCGGGTCGTGCAGCTGGCTTACGACCCGCACCATGTTGCCTCGTGCCGCGAGAGCCTCGACCTCCTGGTTGTTCTCCTTCAGCTGGAGTGCCGTGTAGAACTCGCCAAGGTCTGTGCTCAGCCCGTCACGATGAACCGCATCGACGAGCCGCCTCCATGCTTCAGGCCGGAGCGCCTTCAACTTCTGGACGTTGGCCTGATCCTGTCGGTCGCTCGTGATGGCGAGACCGATCACCTTCGCGGGCGCAAGCTGACGGATGTCGAGCTTCACCTTGTCGGCGATGAACGAGCCGTAGAAGGGCGTCGGTGCCTCGCGATCCGTGAAAACGACGAGCTTGTCCTGGATCTCGGGCACGTCGCACAGTGCTGGACGGCCCTTGTCGTCGGGCCAGAAGTACTCGCCGTCAGGATCGAAGATGACCGTTCCTACGGGCACCTTGCGCCCGTGACGCTTCTCGATTTGTGGGCCCTCACCTGAGTACAGCTTGGCGAACAAGAGCTTGACCAGGTTCGACTTGCCGAAGCCAGCCCGGGCGAACACGAATGAGCGCCGCGAGACGAGCTGGTCGACATGGAACTTCGGGGTCACCGCGGGTGACTGAGACTGCAGCCAGAGCTCACTCCCCGCCCGCGCATCTCCACCCGAGTAGACGAACTCGCCCATGGCGAGGAAGCCCAGCTCGGCGACTCCGGCGCCACTGGAGTTGTGCCCAGCCACGTCGCGCAATAGGTCGGGCCCCAGGAAGGCGACCTTGGAACCCACGTGGGGAAGCCGGCGATGAGATGCTACGAACACTGGTTGCTCCCCATCCGGCCCCTGACGCAGCACGCCGAGGATTCGTATGTCGACCCGGTAGCGAAGGTACTGGTTGCGAAGGTCCTCAGGGATCGCTCGGTCGTCCTTCACGGCTCGGATGGCGTAGTCCTCGCCGGAGTCCGAGGTCAGGCGACCCTGCGATGAGATGTTGGTGATGCGGCCGAGGACTCCTTCACGCTCGTGTTCAAGAGCGACAAGCACAAACTGACCGTGCATTGGTGAGCGCTGGAAGTCGCTCCTGTATGGCAGCAGGATGTCAGCGTGGAACTCGAGACCGCCCTCTGAGAAGCCGAGGAAGGTGCCCACCACCTGCTCGCGTGGAAACAGTGTCATCGGTATCTCCTTGCTGCAGGGTCAGTGGTCACCAAGCGATGGGCGTCGAAGGCGTGCTGGCGTTCGGGAGCAATCTGGTCGCGCACCGCCTCGACCAGCTCATCCTGCAGCACGGCGAGGTCGAGATCGACTACCTGGGCGAACGCGTCGGCCTGTTGCAGACTCTGTGGGTAGAGGGGTACAGGAAATCCCAGAACTGCATCGTTAAGTAGCGCGCCGAATATGAGGGGTGCACGCTCGGCCTGCGAGGCAAGTAGATCAACAGTCCACACTGGATCACCAAGAGCTGAACCGAAGCGGACAATGTGCATCGACCCAATGTTGAACTTAGGACGCTCCCCCTCGGAGAGGTCATCCGGCATCCGGACGTACTCTGGCCACTTGTAGACCTTGTATTGCAGATCAAGGGGGATCGGAGCGAAGAGCGGATAGCCCGCCGGCAAGATGTCTTCGACCGCCATCACCATGCGGTATCGATCGAGAACCTCCGAGTGCTTGGCGATGCCGACGAGATAGATGTCGCGTCGCTCCTGGGCGCGGTTACGTTCTATCGCTGCTTGCATCAGATCGTAGAGGCGTATGAACAGCTCGCCGCTGAAAATCTTCGAGCGCAGTGTTCCGTCGCGAACGACGAGTGTGTGCGACCCGAACTGCCGCTCGCAGATCAATTCGTAGAGCACAGCCCACTCGCACATGTCTCGGTAGACCATCGCCCATCCCGCACTCGCTGGCCGGTCGCTGATCATGGGGGACAGCTGCGAGAGTCTGCTGACGCCCAGTGCCTGCATCATCTTTCCTAGCGCGGTGCCGGTCGACAGGTGGAAGTCACTGATCTCGACAGTGTCAGCTGATGTCGATACTGCGCTGGTGAGTAGCGGCTTGCCGTAAGTATCGACGATGCGGATCAGCTGCATGAAGAACGGGTTGAACTCCAAGCGGTTGTGTCCGCCGTCAGACGCGACTATCGAGATCGCGTTTGTGTTGTGTGGCTGAATTCGACGTACCCCGGGCAAGATCGTCCGCACATCAGAGCGTGCCTCCTCCAGCAGACTGCTGTCAGCCTCAGTGGCTCGGCGGATCTCCTCACGCAACCGAGGGAGTTCACCTGGATCGAACATCGCAGTCTCCTAGCCCGCCAACACCGCGTAGCAGTCGACTTCCTCTACCGAGGCAGAGCGAGTGCCCATCTGGCTCGCCTGTCGCATGCCACGCCTTGGTAGGCCCGCTGCGCGAACCCCCTGCAGGCGCCATCCTGCTTCGGCCCTGCCGAGTGCTTCGGCTATCAGCGATCCGGGATCGCAGGCGACACTTGGGAGGGCCCCGAAACGAAGCACCAATCGCGCGTCCGGGAGGCATACATCGGCGATCTTGCGGAGAGCG
>CAUJEE010000165.1 GCA_963169215.1 Actinomycetota bacterium | reverse complement strand
GAATAGGCCGGGTCGTAGACCCCCACCGCTGTCGGGTAGGCGCGGTCGCGCACGTGCGTCTGCTCGTCGGGGATGCGCCCGTGCTCGATCGACGAGGCGGGGCAATTGGCCTCGCTGCGATCGCCGATGTTGAACGCGGCGACCACGACCGATCCGCGCTCGGTGGTGAACGCCCGCAGTTGCGCCACCGAGTCGTCGTCGATGGTGGCGGTGGTGGGCGGCCGGCCCGCCGGCGAGGCGTCGGCCAGCGTCGCCGTGCCGCTGATGTCGCGCCCGAACGAATCGCGTGCCGTCAGCCGCACCTCGTAGGCGGTGTCGGGGTCGCGCTCGACGGTGATGCCGCAATGGGCCAAGTAGCCGAACTCGGCCAGCGAGTAGTCCTCAGCGGCGAAGCGCTCCTCCCACGCGGCGCGCTGGCCGCTGGCCGTGCGCGGACCCTCGACGGTGGCCCACGCCTCGGCGCTGCCGAACGGCCGCCAGGCGACGGTGAGGCTCTCGAGCGGGGTGGCCGAATACACCGTGATCGTGTTCGCCGGCTGCTCGCCGCACGCCAGGCGCGCTCCCTCCGCGGCCCACAGCTGTGGCTCGGGAGGCAGCGTGCTGGCCAACAGGCTGCCTCCGTAGCCGTCGGGGCAACCGGGCGGCGGGGTGTCCCCAGCGGCCGGGCCGGCGCAGATGTCGTAGGCCGGATCGGGCAGCGGGATGACGCCCACCGCGTCGTCGAAAACCCGCGGCACCGCCTCGGCGGCGATGTCGACCGGTGGCGCGAGGATGCCACCGATCTCGGGGCTGGCGATCAGTTCGCCGTCTTCGCCGACCGCGGCCGCGGCCAACGCGTCGTAGTCGGGCTCGCCGTCGCCGCTCAGCACAGGGGCGAGGATCGGCGTGGCCGTGCGGGCCAGATCGGCGTCGTCCACCACCACTGCGCGCACGGGCGCACTGTCGGCGAGTGGCGCGGCCTGCTCGTCGTCGGGCCACATGCGGGCGCCCACCACGCCGATGCCCATCGTCGCCGTGGTGGTGGCCACCGCCAGCAGGGTGCGAGTGGTGCGGCTCATTCGAGGCAGTACCTCACCACCAGCAGGCTGTTGGCACTGGCCACCGACGTGCGCCCCTTCACATCGCGGGCGGTGATCGAGATGCTGACGAACTGCCCGTCGTCGTCGGCCGGCGGGTTGATCGGCGCGGTGATCGGCCCCGACCAGGTGGTGCCTTCGACCGTGAGATCGACCGTGCCGGAGGTGATGCCGCCCACCTCGGTGGGGTACGACCACGACACCCGCACCCGGTTGATGCGGTTCGAGCCGACAACGTTGACGGCGATGGTGGCGGTGGTGGGCCCACAGTTCGCGACGCCATAGATCGCCCCCGGGTTCGCCGTCGGCTGGCCGATCGCCGGCGGCGAGTCGGGCGCCACGGTGGTGTCGGGCACCGTTTCGGGCGGCAGGGTGTCGACGGGTGCGATGGTGGCCGCCACCAGTCCGATCGGCTGGTCGCACTCCACCACTTCGAGCGTGTCGGGGCTGTTCGCGTCGTCGGCATCCACCGCACCCACAGGCACCCAGCGCTCGGCCGACGCGTCGCGTGGGTCGCGGATGCGCAGCCAAGCGCCCTGCTCGTCGCGGCCGGTCACATACACCCGGTCGCCGGGCGAGGCGTCGCCCACCACCGCCCCATCCGGGCAGTCGTACAGGCCGTAGCGCTCGCCGCCCACGCCCGCCGCGGCATCGTCGGTGCCGTCGAGCACGGTGAAACCGAGCGCCGCGCCACCGCCCAGGCCCACCACCGCGAGACCGGCGAGCAGGTGCCACGGCCGCCCACCCGCGGGGCCGCCGCGTGTGCGCCGCCCGGCCCGCGCACGCGCGCCGAAGGCCAGCGAGCCCGGGCTGACACCCGCACCGGCGCGGTCGGCGGCGGCCTGCAGGCGGCGGCGGATCTCGTCGTCGATGTTCATCGACCACCCCCCTCGAGAGTTGCTGCGAGCCGCTCGCGCGCCCGCGACAGCAGCGTCTTCACCGTGCCCTCGCCAACCCCCAGCGCCGCGGCGGCATCGGCCACCGACTGGTCGAGCACGTAGTGCAACACGGCCACTTGCCGCTGGCGCAACGGCAGGGTGCGCAACGCGGCGACGAGCGCGTCGTCGAGCGGTTGCGGGTCGGACGACTGCAGCGCGGCGCGACGGCCGAGGCGGTCGAGGGCGCGATCCTCGGCGGCCGAGCGGCGGCGGGCGGTGCGGGCGTGGTTGGTGGCCACCACAGTGAGCCATGCCGCGAGCGTGTCGATCGGCTGGTCGCGGCGATTCCAGGCCTTGGCCAGCGCGTCCTGCAACGCGTCCTCGGCCGCGGCCCGACTGCCGGTGATCAGCGTCAGCGCGCCCAACAGCCGCTGCGCATGGTCGGCGAGGAACTGCTCGATCTCGGCAGCCCGCGGGTCGCGGGTCGCGGCGAGGGTGGCCGCAGGTGACACACGGTGTTGACGCACGAACCCCCTCCGACGGTTGACAGCGAGGCTAGTGGAGCGGTCAGTCGGCGGTGAGGCGCTCGATCGCCTCGCCCAGCCACGCGCCGAGGTCGAGCGTGCCCAACGTGGCCGCGCCTACCGGCGCCGGTTCGCGGGGCACGGTGGGCAGTGGTGGCGGGGCGACCCCCAGGAATGTCTGCCACTCGTCGCTCTCCCACGGCGTGCGCGCCGCGGGGCGGGCCGCTGCTGGTCGGGCCGCTGCCGGGCGCGGCTTGGCCCGCGAGCCCACCGTGGCCCGCTGGCTCGCGCCGCCGCCCTCGTGGCAACGCCAGGCCACCAACAACTCGGGATGCACCACCAGCTCGTTGGCGAAGGCCAACAGCGCGGCCACTGCGTGCTTGCACGGATCGTCCCAATCGGGGCAGGAGCAACTGACCGCCAACTCGTCGGCCTCGGGGGTGAGTTGGTTGATGTTCTGGCGAAACGCCTCCGGCGAGCCGAGCAGCGGGCGGTCGACGGTGCGCACGGCGACGATCACCTGGTACGGGCTCTCGCGGCTGCCGAGCACGTTGGCCACCAGCCGCCCGGGCGAAACCTCCAGCCTGGTCACCGCCTTGTCGACCACGTAGGCCTTGCCGCGCCGAAAGCGCGCCGGATCGGCCATGCCGGCCACGGCCACCGACAACAGCGTGCTGGCCAGCTTGCCCACCGGGTGCGGCTGCCCGTGGAACAGCCCCGGCACCACCACCACCACGCTCATAGCGCACCCGCCGTTTTCCTCGGGGGCTGCGCCCCCGTGCCCCATCGCCCGTCGGCTCCCTGGCGGTCGCGCGTCGGGCCGGCGTGTGCGCACATAGCGCACCCCCCCTTTTCTGATCGAGCATGGCGAGCCAGCGCAGGGCGTAGGTGCTCAAATAGCACACCCAGGTAACCCCGGTGGTGCCCACCCCCGCGGGGGCCAGCC
>CAUJEE010000164.1 GCA_963169215.1 Actinomycetota bacterium | reverse complement strand
GGCCCCAACTGCCCGGGCATCATCAGCCCCGGCAAGTGCAACATCGGCATCACCGCCGGTGAGATCGCCCAGCTGCCGACCGCTGCCGGGCCCAACGTCGGCATCGTCAGCCGCTCGGGCACGCTCACCTATCAGGCGCTGTACGAACTCAAGCAGCGCGGCATCGGTGTGAGCACGTGCGTGGGCATCGGCGGCGACCCGGTGCCGGGCACCAACTTCATCGACTGCCTGCGCGAATTCGAGGCCGATCCGCAGACCCACGCGATCATCATGATCGGCGAGATCGGCGGCTCGGCCGAGGAAGAGGCGGCGGAGTTCATCAAGGCCAACGTCACCAAGCCGATGAGCGCCTACATCGCCGGTGTCACTGCCCCCGAGGGCAAGAAGATGGGCCACGCCGGCGCGATCACCTCCGGCGGCAAGGGCACCGCCAAGGGCAAGATGGATGCTCTCGCCGCCGCCGGGGTGAAGGTGGGCCACAATCCCACCGAGGCCGGCGACCTGATGGCCGAGATCGTCAAGGGCCTCTGAGTCGGGTTCCTGCCCCGACCCGGTTAGCAGCGGTCAGCGTCTGGGCAGGCCTGGTCCCGGCATCCGGGAACGAGCGAGACCAGAAGCCGGATCGGGAAGATTCCTTCCCAGAAGCCGACGGAGGCCGGGCGGGGCTAGGGCAGCTGGCCGACGTGGGCCAGCGCGAGGCGGATCAGGCGGTCGTGGCCGCCGGTCATCTCCCGGCGCACGTGTTCGCTGACGGCCTGTGCCGGCGTGTACCAGGCCAGATCGAGCGCCTCTTGCGTGGGCTGGCAATCACCGGCCACGGGCACGACGAAGGCCAGGCTCACCGCGTGGTGGCGCGGGTCGTGAAAGCCGCTCACCTCGGGGTCGGGGAAGTATTCGACGACGGTGAACGGGGCCACCTCCGCCGGGATGCGCGGCAGGGCCACCGGGCCGAGGTCCTTTTCCAGGTGGCGCAACAGTGCGTCGCGTACGCGCTCGCCGAACAGCACGCGCCCGCTCACCACCATCCGGCTGATGGTGCCGTCGGCGGCCTGGCGCAGCAGCATGCCCACTTTGGTGACTCGCCCGGCCTCGTCGACGCGCACCGGAACCGCGTCGACGTACACCAACGGGACGTTGGCGCGGATGCTCTCCAGCTGCTCGCGTGACAGCCAGCCGGTCTTGGTGTCGGTTTGGTCGCTCATCGCAGGACGGTCACCGGCGACGACCTGCGGGTGCGGCATACGGGTCTGTTGGCGGTTGCGGCGGCGCGTAGACCGATGTCGACGCGTCGACAGGAACGGTGATGCCATCGCGGTCGACGTCGTGGGGCTCGGTGGGAGCGGCGACGACGATCGGGGCCTCTTCCTTCGGCTTCTGCCCGAGTAACACATCGTTGATCGCCACCATCCCGGCGGCGAGCATCGCCCCCGCTGCACCGTGTCGGCGGCGCGCCGCGGCGACGATGTCGGCCGGCTGGGGCTCGATCGGGTGGGGGTGGTGCTCGTGCGGGTCGTCGGCGCCGTGCGTCGCGTCGGCCGGCGGGAAGGGGGCGCCATCGGTCGTGCGGTTCACGCCACCTACGCTACTGGGCGACCACCCCGACGGGTATCGCACGATCGCACATGCCCTGTCGCATAACCTGATCGTCGTGCCCGAGGGGGACGTGCTACACCGTACGGCCGCCGCACTGCGGACGGCCCTGGTCGGACGGGCGATGTTGCGTTTCGACGCACCGCGGCTGATCGGCCCGCGCCCGGCGCCTTCGCGTGTGATCGAGCGCGTCGAGTGCCACGGCAAGCACCTCGAAATCGTGTGGGACGACGGCTTGGTGTTGCACTCCCACCTGCGGCTTTCGGGTTCGTGGCACCTGTACCGCCTCGGCGAGCGCTGGCGGCGGGCGATGACCCATATGCGAGTCGTGATCGAGGTGACCGACTGGGTGGCGGTGTGTTTCGACGCGCCGGTGGTGGAGACCTACCGCGAGTACGACCGCTTTCGCCACCCCGGCTTCGGTCGCCTGGGGCCCGATCTGTGCACCGCGCCCGACGACCAGTTGCAGGAGTGCGCCCGGCGGATCGCTGACTATCCCGACCCGCAGGCCACCATCGCCGAGGTACTGCTCGACCAGCATGTCGCCTGCGGCGTGGGCAACGTGTTCCGCAGCGAGGTGCTGTGGGCCTGCGAGCTCAGTCCGTTCGCCACCGTCGAGTCACTTGCGCCGATCGATTGTCTACATGTGGTGAATGCTGCCGCGCGGATGTTGCGCGCCAACCTGCACAACGGCCACCGCGTCACCGTTGCGTCGGCTCCCGGGGGGCTGGCGGTTTATGGCCGCAATGGTCACCGCTGCGCGCGGTGTGGCACCCCTGTGCAGGTGCGACGGGTCGGCGAGTATGCCCGCGCGCTGTACTGGTGCCCCGGTTGCCAGACTCGCCACCAGCCTGCCGTCGGGCAGGCGGTCGACAGTGCCGACCCGGTGATGGACCCTCACCCGGCAGCCGCGCAGTACCTGGCCGACCTGCCCTGGCGTAAGAGCCCGCTGGCAGCCGGCTGAGCGCGCCCGGCTCAGCCGCCGGCGCCGACCGTGGGTGATGTCGTCGGCCGTGTCGTCGGCCGTGTCGTCGGCCGCTCGGTGGCGGCGAGCAGGGCCAGCATGGTGATCCAGCCCTCGCCGAGCGCCGTGCGCGTGTCGTGGGCCGGGTGT
>CAUJEE010000163.1 GCA_963169215.1 Actinomycetota bacterium | reverse complement strand
ACATCATCGCTTCCGCCTGGGCATGGCACTCGACACACCTCGGGGGCTTCGAACCCGCCTGAGCGGTCCGGTGCTCAGAACATCGCGGTGAGCCAGTAGTTCGACCACAGCACGAACATTGCTCCCTGTATCGCGCCCGAGGTTGCCACCATCGCGGCTACACCGCCGCGTTGGCCGCACCACCGCGCCAAGGCGGGGAAGATGGGAAAGGCCACAGCGACGAACCGTGGTGCTGCACCATGCAAGCCGTCGACCATGCACGCCGCGAGCAGCATCACCGCGCAGTAGGTCGCCTCCACCGCGGGGAGGTGACCGCGCGCCACGAGCACAAACACCAACATTAGCATCGCCGCGACCACGGCGTACTGCCAGTGGGTGATGCCCCCCACCAGGTTGGAGAACGGGTTGCCGAGCGAGTTGCCCCAGCCGTAACGCTGCGACAGTTCGGGGGCGCGCGGCGTGCCGGTGAGCGCCCAGGCGAACAGACGGAAGCTGACGAAGCCGCCGGCAGATATTGCGGGGGCGAGCCACGGCACCAGCCTCACCGATGCCGGCTGACCGCGGCGGCGGCGATGCTCCACCAAGGCCGCCACCGCCAGCGGAACCGTCATGTACACCCCGGCATTGCGGGTCCACGCCGCCAGGCCGGCGGCCAACCCGGCCATCGCCCAACGCTGCCGACGTAACATCAACAGCGACCAGGCGGCAAGAACGACGAACAGCGGCTCTGACAGCGCGCTCGACAGGAAGAAGGAGAACGGCGCGGCAACAACCGCCAGCATCGCCGCCCCTCCAGCGCGACCGTCCTGCTCCTCGCGGGCGCGCACCAACCACAACAACGCGGCGAACAGCACCAGGTTGCCCAGCAGCATCAGCCGACCGGCGTCGATACGCAACACAAGGTGCAGCAGCCCTATCGCCCACGGGTAGAGGGGTGGCCAGGAGAATTCCCCCCAAGCCTCGTGACCGTCGGCGGTCACCACCGACGGTTCTAGCGGCACGTCGATCTCGAACCACGACCGCGACAGGTTCTCGTAGTGCAGAGCGTCCCAGTTGTACCACTGGGAGAAGAAGCGGCCGGACGAGATGTCAGCCCGGGCAGCTTCGAGCTGCGCATGCATGGCGACCGTCTCAGCTGGGCGGACATCGTCGAGGACGTTGCCCGAGACGACACCGAGACACGACAGAACAACTCGACTGGCAATCACCAGCGCGACGATCGGCGTCCAACGCGAACGGCTCACTCGGGCTGCCACGCTCATGCCACACCTGCGGCTTGCTGGCGGTCGAGCCACCCCAACAACACCGAGACCACCCGCGGGTCGTGGCGCAAGCGGTGGCCCGCACCCTGGAACACGCGAAACTCGGCAGTTCCGTGGGCCTCGGCCAGTTGCCGCCCGTCGGTGGAGGGCACCAACTCGTCCTCGTCGCCATGCATCACCAGCATCGGGCGCGGCGCCACCCGCCGGGCAGCGAGCAAAGGGCGGAAGCGACGAAATTCGCGCGACCACTCCTCGAAGTGCTGGGGGAACGCCGGGGTGCGGATCGCCCCGATCTCGCGGGCGCGCTCCAAGAACCGTCTCGGTTGCGCGGCCCAGTCGTCGAAGTCGGCTCGGGGGCTGAGCAGGGCGACACCACTCACCCGCGGGTCGTCGGCGGCCACGCAGGTGGCCAGCGACCCTCCGGCGTCGGTGCCCACCAGCCAGATGCTGGCCACACTGGTGGTCTCGATCAGGTGGTCGATCGCCGCCCGCAGGTCGTTCACCCATCCCTGCAAGGAGAAGTCGCCTTCGCTGGTGCCGCACCCGCGGAACATGAAGGTCATCCCCACCCAGCCCAACTCGTGGGCGGCACGGTCGATCAGCTCGGGGAAAGTGCCCGCGCTCTGGCGAGCGTCGAGCGGCCCGGCGGGGAAGCCGTGCGCGAGAATCAACCCGGGCAGCACGCCTTGGCGGCCCGCGGGCTGCACGAGGTAGCGGTCGAGCCGCAGACCGCCCGAGGAGAAGCTGCCGTTCACACCCTGGTCAGGCTCGCGGCTTGCGATGTCGGCGCGAGCGCCCAGGGGTGGCCAGCGTATAGCCGCGGTTGCGCGCCTCGGCGAGCGAGTCGGGGCCGAAGCACAAACCCGTCTCCGCCGCGATGATGTCGTCGATGACCGCGGCGTCGGTCCAGCTGTCGAGGTCGTACACGAGCTGAGTGCGCTTGTCGCCGAGGAAGCGGGAGTGTTCGAACCGGGTCGGGCGTTCCATGCGCGCCGACACTAGCGTGAGGCTCCCGCCGACGAGGAGGCAACGATGATCCCCACGAGCACGATCGACACGCTCCAGCAGTGCTGGCACTCGCTCAGCGAGCTCGGCGCGCAGCTTGCCGAGGGCGAGTGGCAGCAGGCCACCGACCTGCCCGGGTGGACGGTCAAGGACAATCTGTCGCACCTGGTGGCCGTGGAACGGATCCTGGAGGGAATGCCGCCGACAGATCATCGTGCCTCCGCGCACGACCATGTGCGCAACGACATCGGGGCGATGAACGAGAACGAGGTCGACGCCCGCCGCGGGCTCCGCGGCGCGGCCGTGCTGGCCGAGTGGAACGACCTCGTCGCCCGCCGCCTGGCCACCCTGCGTTCGGCAGACGACGACTACTTCGCCCAGCCGATGCTCACCCCCACCGGCCCCGGCACCCTGGCCGACTTCCTCAGCATCCGAGTTCTCGACTGCTGGCTGCACGAACAGGACATGCGCCGCGCCGTCGGCCGCCCGGGCAACATGTCGGGGCCGTCGGCAGAACACACCGTCGACCGTCTGATTCGCACGATCCCGATCGTCGTCGGCAAGCGCGCTGCGACGCCCGAGGGAGCGGCAGTCGTCATCGACATCGAAGGCCCCGTTCAGCGCCACCTGGTCTACGAGGTGAGCGGCGGACGGGCCGGTGCGGTCGACACGCCGACGGCACAGCCCCTTGCATCGATCGCACTCGACACCGAGGACTTCGTCGTGTTGGCTGCCGGCCGTCGCGGGGCCGACGCCGTGAACGCCCGCGTCGAGGGCGACACCGAGCTCGCCCGACGTATCCTGACCCAGTTCAACATGATGATCTAAACGACGTCGTCACCAGCCGCACGCGGGCCGATGGCACCGATCGCGTCGAAGTAGGCAAGATGAGCGTCGACGACGTTGACCACGTCGACGTCGTCGAGCACGTCGACGCCGTTCCGCTCAGCCTCGCCAAGCAGGTAGGCCGTCACCGTCTCCTCACTGATCACCACCGGCGTGGCGATGTCCTGGCGGCGGTCGACGACGTTGGTCGGCTGCAACCCCTTGCTGTGCAACCAGCGCATGTGGAACGTCAGCAGCTGGTCGAGATCGCCGGGCGTCAGCCGCGCTTGCGACGCTTCCGGCAGGTATTCGGCGACGAACTCCATCGCCTCCTCGGGGACGTACACCGACCGCGGCGCAACAGCGTCGAGCCGGTGTGCCTCACGACCCACCACCACAGCGGCGATGACGATAGTGACGACAGCGGCGGCCACGACGTACAAGAGAGTCACAGTCGGCACGCGATTGGACGATAGCGGGCCACCGCGCGAAGTCGACGCGTATAGTGCAGCCGTGAGCGACGGCGAGACCACCGGTGCGGACGCGCGAACAGCTACCCGCGAGTGGCTGCGGAGCCCCCGCGGCGGGGTAGCTGTCGTCGCTGCGGCATCCGGTCTGTGGACAGCCGTGATGTGGGCTGCGGCCTGGATGTCGAAGCTGTCGCCCTTCACCACTTCGACGTGGGGTCGCTGGGACACGGGCAACTACCTCTCGATCGCCGAGGGTGGGTACACCTTCGAGTCGTGCGTGGGCGTGGCCAACCGCACGCCCGACGACATGTGCGGCAACGCCGGCTGGTTTCCCGGCTACCCGTACGCAATGCGATTCGTGCACCTGTTCGGAGTGGCGTACGACGATGCCGGTCGCCTGCTGGCCGTGGCTGCCTTCGTCGGCGCGTTGCTCCTGCTGTGGTTCGCAGTGTTGCGCCATCGCCCACCGGGGCAGGCGCTCACCGGCATGGCGCTGGCCGCTGTGTTCCCCGGCTCGATCTACTACGGCGCGATCTTCCCCATCTCGTTCGTCATCCTCAGCTCGCTCGCCGCGCTGGTGCTGATCGGTCGCGAACGGTTCTGGCTCGCCGGTCTGTGCGGTGCAGTGGCGACCGTGTCGTACACCTCGGGCATTGTCATCGCCACTGCTGCCATCGTCCCCCTGTGCACCCCCGCACTCGGCTCGTGGCGGCGGCGCGTCGGCGGTGCGCTGGCACTGGGTGGCGTGCCGACACTGGCCTACGGGCTAGTGCTGTTGAACTTCCATCGCGCGGTAGGCCACTGGGACGCGGCGTTCCAAGTCCAGGCCGGCTATCGCTTCACCGCCGCGCTGCCCACCACCACACTCACCGATCGGATCCGCGAGCTGGTCACCGGCGAAGGCCTGCGGTGGGTGGCCATGCAGACGGCGGTCGTGTTGGTCTTGGTCGTGCTGACGGTGATCGTTTCGATCCGCTGCTGGCCTCGGTGGGGCCTGATCGAACGCAGCACCGTGGTGGTCAGCGGCTTCTGGTGGTTGCTGCCCCTCTTCATCGGTGGCGACCTGTCGCGCTACCGGGCAGAGTCGCTCCTGTTCCCGCTGTTGATCGTGGTCTCGCACGCCGGCCGCCGCACGACGCAGGTGGCGGCAGCGCTGAGCGCAGTGGCCGCGCTGGTCGCCTTTCAGATGGCCCGGTCGTTTTTCGACTACCTGATCATCTAGTCGGATCGGCTAGAGTGACTGGGTAGTAGCCAATCCCATTAGCTTTGGCGGTAACCGAGCGCAGCGGCAGCGGACGGCGACCCCAACTTCACTGAAGGTCGGAATGTCGGGTGTGATCAAGTCTGCAAGCCGTGTCGTCGCAGCGCACGGCGCTCCGCGCGGCCACAGCCACGTGGTGTGTTCGCTGGCCACCGGCGCGTTCGCGGAACTGCTCGACATCGCCGCTCCCACCTTCGACGCGTGGGCCAGGGAGCAGGGCTACGACCTGGTTCTCAGTACTGAGCACCTCGACGCGGCGCGACATCCCTCGTGGTCGAAACTGGCGCTGGTGGAGGAACTGCTCGAGCAGTACGAAGTGGTGATCTGGCTCGATGCCGACACCGTGGTGGTGCGTTTCGACGAGCCGATGCCCGAGCCGGGCGAGGGACAGGTGATCGCCCTCAGCCATCACCACCAGGCTCACGACCGCGCCCACCCGGTAGCCAACACGGGCGTGTTCGCGATCCGTCGCGGCGCCGATGCCACCGCGCTGCTCGCCGCGTGGCGAGCCGACGCTGAGCAGCTCCAAGCTCACAATTGGTGGGAGAACGCCGCCTTCCTGCGACTGCTCGGCCACTCGTTGGAGCCTCCCTTCGAGGTGATCGAGCCGTCGCCGTGGGCGGCCAAGGTGCGCAGCCTCGACCTGCGGTGGAACAGCGTGCCCGGCTACTGCGAGGCCCGCGACCCTGTCATCGTGCACCATGCCCGTGCCGAGCACGGCGACAGCCAACGGCGCATCGAGGGTATGAGCGTCGATGCCGCAGTGGCTCTCGCTCGCCACAATGGCGCCGACCAGCTGGCAGCGTTCGCCGCGGCCACTCACGGCGGTGGCCTGCGGATCGCGATCGTGGCGGGTGTGCTCGTCGAACGCGACGCGATCTCGGCCGCAGCCTCGAACAGGGCGACGATGCTCGCCACGATGCCAGGGGTGGCGTCGGTGCACGTCTTCGCTCAACACATCGATCGCCACCTCGACGTATCAGGGCACGAGGTGCGCGACGCGTGGGCGCTCTACTGTCACCCGCGCTTCCAACAGGCCGACATCGCCATCTTCCACTGGGGCATTCACAACGAACTTGCCGATGCCCTCGCGCTGCTGGTCGGACGCGACCGACCGCGGCCGATCGTGCACTTCCACAACTTCACGCCCCGCGAGCTGCTGCCCCCCGACCAGCACGCATTGATCGACAAGTCGCTCCTGCAACTCAACGCATTGGTCGAGCTGGGAGTTCCGTTCTGGACCGAGAGTGAGTTCAACGCCAGTGTCGTACGCGAGCTGGGAGCCTCCGACGGCGATATCGCGTTCGTTCCTTTCCCGCTCTCACTCCCCACCGAGGGCACCACTTCGTCCGAACCTGGTCTCAGACTGCTGAGCGTGGGTCGCTTCGTACCCGCGAAGCACCCCGAGACCGTCGTGTCCGCCCTCGCGCTGGTGGCCCCCCAGCTCGACCGTGAAGTTCGACTGCAACTCATCGGCTCGGCCAGATTCAGCGACGCCGGCTATCTCGACCGACTACGACGCCAGGCCGCCGACCTCGGGGTGGCCGACCTCGTCGACTTCGAGGTCAATGCCACCGAAGCCGAACTGCACGCCGCCTACTCGTCGGCCGACGTGCTGATCAGCGCCTCGGCCCACGAGGGGTTGTGCGTCCCAGTGCTGGAGGCCTACGCAGCGGGGTGTCGCGTGATCGGCACCGACGCCGGCAACCTGCCGTACATCGTCGTACCACCCGATGTCTGCACGCCGGTGGGAGACGCGCCGGCGCTCGCCGCGGCGATCATGCAATACGCTGGCGACCCGCCGACGACCGACCCCGAGCGCGCGGCCAGGGTCGGCGCGCTGCTCGAGCGCTACTCCGACCGTTCCGCGC
The DNA here is from genome assembly GCA_963169215.1 of Actinomycetota bacterium. GTDB lineage: Bacteria > Actinomycetota > Acidimicrobiia > Acidimicrobiales > Ilumatobacteraceae > UBA668. Next base: position 612 of record CAUJEE010000163.1, on the reverse strand, counting down.
GCGAAGCGATGGGTCGGCAATTGGCCAGGTGGGTCTCCTCGCGCCCGGCCTGACCACTGCCGACGCGCCGGTCAGATGCCGATGCGCTGTGCGAGCAGTTCGCGGTGGTATGTGGGGTCGCCGAAAAGCAGCTCGCTGCTCTTGGCCCGCTTGAAGTAGAGGTGCGCGGGGTGTTCCCACGTGAAGCCGATACCGCCGTGGATCTGGATGTTCTCGGCGGTGGCGTGGAAATAGGCCTCGCTGCAGTAGGCCTTGGCCATCGACGCCACCGACGGCAGTTCGTCGTTGAGCTCGGCCGCGCACCACATGCCGTAGTAGGCCGCGCTCTTGGCCGACTCGACTTCGAGCAGCATGTCGGCGCACTTGTGCTTGATCGCCTGGAACGAGCCGATCGGGCGACCGAACTGCACGCGCACCTTGGCGTACTCGACGGCCATCTCCAGCACCTTCTGCGCACCACCCACCTGCTCGGCGGCGAGCGCCACCGCAGCCAGGTCGAGCACCCGCGACAGCACGTTCCAGCCGTCGCCGTCGGTGCCCACCAGCGTCGCCGGGGTACCGGCGAAGTCGAGCTTGGCCTGCTTGCGGGTCTGGTCCATGGTGCTCAGGGCA
>CAUJEE010000162.1 GCA_963169215.1 Actinomycetota bacterium | reverse complement strand
GGCGATGAGACCGGCGGCCACGCCCCAGGCCTCGCGGGCGAGGGCGATGTCGTGGCTCTGGTCGCCCGAATCCCAGGTGAACCCGCCGCCGAGCGCGTGCCACTCGACGCCCAGTTGGCGGCCGATCTTCTCCTCGCCCACCTTCCAGTCGCTGCCCTTGATGAACTGCACCACCGCCACTTTCCACTCGCGGGCGAGGGCGCGCAGCATCACCCCGAAGGCAGCCGAACTCTTGCCCTTGCCGTTGCCGGTGTTGAGCAGCACCAGCGAGTCGGCGCGGCGCAAGCCGTCGGGGCGCGGGTCGTCGACCAGTGGTTGCGTGCCAGCGTCGGGCGCGGCGGGTGGTTCGGATTCGGGTGTCATCGGATGGGCGATTTCGGGTGCGGTGTCGTCGGTTGGGGCGAGCATAGGCAGGTGCTGCTACGGTTGCTCCGTCCTTCCGTTCGGGGTTGCTCGTGCGGCGGGATGCATGTCTTCCAGCGAAGCCGGTGAGAACCCGGCACTGTCCCGCAACGGTGATGCGGCCCTCGGGCCGACAAGTCCGGTCGCCTGGCGGCGTGCGCGCAACTCACCCTCGAGGCAAGGGGGGTTCGCGGGTGGTACGCCACCCGGGATCCAGCTTGTCCTCCCGAACCGGAGGCAAGCCCTCCGGAGAAACGGAGGATCCGATGAAACGGCTCTTTTCCACCGCCGCGGTTGCGGCGATCCTGTTCAGCGCGGCAGCGTGCGGCGACGAATCGGCGAGCGACGCCGACACGCCCGAAACCGCAGCCGCACCGACCGAGGCGACCAGCACAGCGAGCAGCACGGAGCCCAGTACGGTCGACGATGCCCCGCAGGCGATCATCAGCCTTGCTCCCACCCAGACCGAGATCCTGTTCGCGATCGGTGCCGGCGAGCAGGTGATCGCCGTCGACCAGATGTCGAACTATCCGGCCGAGGCGCTGGACAAGCCGCACGACCTCTCCGGCTTCGAGCCCAACGTGGAAGCCATCGCCGCGCTCGATCCCGATCTGGTGGTGATCGGTGACGACTTCAAGGGCATCGCCGGTCAGTTGCAGGAACTGGGCATCGACACCTGGGCCAGCCCCGCGCCCACAACCATCGAGGAGGCCTACGCACAGATCGAGCAGATCGGCGCGGTCACCGGCCACATCGCCGAGGCGGCCGAGTTGGTGGCCAACATGCAGGCCGACATCGCCGCCGCGGTGGCCGGTTTCGTGCCCGTGGGCAGCGAGCCGCTGAGCTACTACCACGAACTCGACCCGACGCTGTACACGGTCACCGGCAACACCTTCGTCGGCCAGGTCTACGCCCTGTTCGGGCTGGTGAACGTGGCCGATGCCGCCGAGCCGGGCAACGACTATCCGCAACTGAACGCCGAGTTCCTGATCGCCGCCGATCCCGACTTGATCTTCCTCGCCGATGCCAACTGGAGCGGCGAGTCGCCGGCGACAGTGGCCGCTCGGCCGGGCTGGGATCTGGTGACGGCGGTGAAGAACGCCACGGTGATCGTCATCGACGACGACATCGCGTCGCGCTGGGGCCCGCGCCTGGTCGACTTCGTCGAAGCGGTGGCGGCTGCCTTGGCGACGGTGCCGGTCGCGTGACGGGATTCGTGTGATGCACGTTCGTCGCGCCGGGTGGTGGTGGCTGCCGGCAGCAGTACTGCTGCTGGTCGGTGCCGCCGCGCTCGGCGCGATGATCGGGCCGGCGGGCACCATCTCGTCGGCCAACTGGAACATCATCTGGCACATCCGCCTGCCGCGGGTGGTGCTGGCCGGCATCGTCGGGGCGATGTTGTCGCTGGCCGGGGCCAGCTACCAGGGTGTGTTCCGCAACCCGCTGGTCGATCCCTATCTGCTCGGCGCTGCCGCCGGAGCCGGGCTGGGGGCGACGGTCGTGTTCGTGTTCGGCAACGGCGTGTCGTCGTCGTGGGTGGTCGATCCGCTGCCGCTGGCCGCGTTCGTCGGGGCATTGGTGGCGGTGTTCGTCACCTACACCGTCGGCGCGTCGTTCGGGGGCAGCGCGCTCAGCCTGGTGCTGGCCGGTGTTGCCGTGGCCGCGTTGGCCACCGCCGTGCAGCAGTACCTGCTGTTGCGCAACAGCGATGTGATCAAGGAGGTGTACTCGTGGATCAGCGGGCGGGTGAGCACCGCCACTTGGCACGACGTGCGCCTGGTGTTGCCCTACGTGGTGGTGTCGGCGACGGTGCTGTTGTTGCACCGGCGGCATCTCGACGTGCTGCGCGTGGGCGACGAGGAGGCGGCCACCTTGGGTTCCGATGTGCGGCGGGTGCGGCTGGTGGTGGTGGTGGCCGCCACGCTGGGCACCGCCGCGGTGGTGAGCGTGAGCGGGCTGATCGGGTTCGTCGGCATCATGGTGCCGCACCTCGTGCGTTTGCTGGCCGGCGCTTCGTATCGGGCGGTGTTGCCGCTCAGCCTGGTGGTGGGCGCGGCCTTCTTGATCCTCGCCGACATTCCCGGGCGGGTGCTGGAGGACGGTGGCGAGACGCCGATCGGTGTGGTCACCGCGCTCCTGGGCGCGCCGATGTTCATCTTCGTGCTGCGGTCGCGGCGGGTGCCGGCGTGAGTTCGCTCGGGTTCGACCAGGTGGCGGTGCGCTACGGCAGGCGCGGGGCACTGCACGCGTTCACCGCGCACGTCGGCCCCGGCGAGTGGCTGTGCCTGATCGGTCCCAACGGCGCCGGCAAGACCAGCGCGCTGCGCGCTGTTGTGGGGCTGGCACCGCACACCGGCACGATCACCGTCGACGGCTCGCCGTTGTTCCAGCGCACGGCGCGGCGGCGGGCGGCGCTGGTGGCGTTCGTGCCGCAGTCGCCGCTGATGCCCGACGAGATGACCGGCCGCGAGTACGTGCTGCTCGGTCGCAACCCGTACATCGGCTACTTCGCCAGTGAGACCAAGCACGACCGGGCACTGGTGCACGACGTGCTGGGTCGCCTAGACCTGGCGCCGTTCGCCGAGCGGCGGTTGGGTTCGCTCAGCGGCGGCGAGCGCCAACGGCTGGTGATCGCCCGTGCCGTGGCGCAGGAGGCGCCCATCCTGCTGCTCGACGAGCCCACCAGCGCGCTCGACATCGGGCACCAGCAGCAGGCCTTGGAGTTGGTCGACCGACTTCGCCGCGAGCAGGGCCTCACCGTGGTGTCGGCGATGCACGACCTCACCCTCGCCGGCCTCTATGCCGACCGTCTGGTGCTGTTGAACGAGGGCTACGCGGTGGCCGGCGGCACGCCCGCGGAGGTGCTGCGCACCGAGACGCTGAGCGAGTTCTACGGCGTGAGCGTCACCGTGATGCACTCACCCGACGGCACCGTCGCCGTGGTGCCAAGGCGCGGCCCTGGTGCGTAGCGTCGCGCACGACACTCGCCGCCGAGGGTGATTCCGTCGGGGAACCTTGTGACACCCATTTGTTTGAGTGGGGGTATGAGTTTGGTGGTGCCTTCGGTGGATGAGTTGGCGGCGATGTCGCCGGCGGAGGTGGAGGCGGTGTTGCGCGAGTTGGATGGGGCGCGGCGGG
>CAUJEE010000161.1 GCA_963169215.1 Actinomycetota bacterium | reverse complement strand
TCGCGCGGCGGGTTCGTGCCCGACCCGATGTACGGCGACCCATCCGACTACCACGAAGACTTCGGGCCGGTGTGCATGGCGGCGTGGGGCCGCACCTACGAGTTCGAGAAGCTCGGCCTCGGGCGCGACGACGTGCACGGCGCGCTGGCACCCCTGCCCGGGCGCACGCCCGCCGACGTGATGGCCGCCATCGACCGCTGGGCCGCGTTCACCGACGAGTGGTACCTGCGCTACAGGCAGCTGATCGACGACCACTCCGATGCCGACGGCGACGCCGACTACGACGCGCTGGTGCGCGACCGCGACTATCGCGAGTTCGTCGCCCACTACCTGCCGCTGGCCGACGATCAGGTGGCCGCCCACGAGTACGCCACCGAGCTGTGCTCGGGCCTGCTCGCCCGCGACGGCGCCACGCCGTAGAGCCTGGATGGAGGGAGGCTGGGTGCGGGGCAGGCGGTAGCACTGCGGAGGCGGAGTGGTCGCGAACTAGGGTTGGCGGCGCTATGAGCACGAACACGTCTCCCGCGCCCGACGAACCCGGTAAGCGGTTCAAGCCGCACCAGTTGGCCATCGGCCTGGGCATCGCCATCGGCCTGTTCACCGTTGTGTCGGGCATCATCCCGCAGCTCACCGGCTGGCACGACCAGAAGGAGCCCAGCCGCCACGTGTTCGGCGGCGTGCCCGACGCGATGCAGGTGGCCTTCTACACGGTCATTCCGATTCTGCTGGTGTGGGGCGCGTTCGCCTTCTCGCAGCGGGTGCGCAACTGGGAGCGGGGCGCGCCCGACAGGCGCCGCACCACCCCGAAGAACATCGTGCAGCGGTTGAAGGACTACCGCGCCGGCGCCTACATGCAGACCCTGCTGCGCGACCGCGGCGCAGGCATGATGCACTCGCTGATCTACTTCGGCTTCCTCGGCTTGCTGGGTGTCACCACCACGTTGGAGATCGACCATCAGTTGCCCGAGCGGTGGAAGTTCCTGCACGGCGACGTGTACCGCGCCTACTCGATGGCCGGCGACCTGTTCGGTGTGGTGTTCACCGTCGGCATCGTGTGGGCCATCGTGCGCCGCTATGTGCAGCGTCCCTACCGCATCCGCATCAAGACCCGCCCCGAGCACGCGCTGATCCTCGGTGTGCTGTTGCTGATCGGCCTGAGCGGCTTCTTCGCCGAGGCGTTGCGCATCGCCGACGAGGGCCGCCCCGGATACGAGAAGTGGAGCTTCGTCGGTTACCCGCTGAGCGGGCTGTTCGACGGGCTGGCCGTCGACACCGTCAGCACCTGGCACAAGGTGTTGTGGTCGGTGCACGTCGCCTCCTTCGCCGCCTTCTTGGTGCTGTTGCCGCTCACCATGCTGCGCCACATCTTCACCAGCCCGCTCAACATGTACCTGCGCGACCGCGAGCGTCCCAAGGGAGCGATGCGGGCGATGCCCAACCTGGCCGAGACGTCGCTGGAGAGCTTCGGCGCGAGCGTGGTGGAGGATTTCACCTGGAAGCAGTTGCTCGACACCGACGCGTGCACGATGTGCGGCCGCTGCACCAGCGTGTGCCCGGCGCATGCCACCGGCAAGCCGCTCGATCCGCGCGAGATCGTGCTCAAGACCGGCGAGGTGATGGCCGCCACCGGGGCGCACGGCAAGGTGACCCCACCGCTCAGTACCGACCGCGAGATCAAGGTGTCGGCCAACTCGTTGTTCGAACGGATCACCGCCGAGGAGATCTGGAGTTGCACCACCTGCCGCGCGTGCGACGAGATCTGCCCGGTGAACATCGAGATCCTCGACAAGATCCTCGACATGCGCCGCTACCTGTCGCTGATGGAGAGCAACTTCCCCGCCGAACTGGGCAACGCCTACCGGGCGATGGAGAACCAGGGCAACCCGTGGGGCATGAACCAGGGCGAGCGCGCCGACTGGGCCCGCGGGCTCGACGTGCAGGTGGTCGACCCGGGCGATCCGTTCACCGCCGAGTACCTCTACTGGGTGGGGTGCGCCGGATCGTTCGACGACAAGAACAAGAAGGTCACCCAGGCGATGGCCAAACTGTTGCGCCGGGCAGGCATCAGTGTGGCCATCCTCGGGCCGAGCGAGATGTGCACCGGCGACTCGGCTCGTCGTTCGGGCAACGAGTACCTGTTCCAGATGCTGGCGACGCCCAACATCGAGATGCTCAACGGCATGGGAGTGCGCAAGATCATCACCCAGTGCCCGCACTGCTTCAACACTTTCGCCAACGAGTACCCGCAGCTGGGCGGCACCTACGAGGTGATCCACCACAGCCAGTTGCTGGAGAGCCTGATCGCCTCCGGCCGTCTCGACGTGAGCCAGGCCACGCTGGAAGAGCGCATCACCTACCACGACAGCTGCTACCTCGGTCGGCACAACGACGTGTACATGGCGCCGCGCAATGTGGTGGGCAGCATCAAGGGCATCGACCTGGTGGAGATGCCACGCAACGGCACCAAGGGCATGTGCTGTGGCGCCGGTGGCGCGCGCATGTGGATGGAGGAGAACGTCGGAGTGAAGGTGAACGACGAGCGGGCCAAGGAGGCGCTGAGCACCGGCGCGAGCCGCATCGCCACCGCCTGCCCGTTCTGCTACATCATGGTCGACGACGGCGTGAAGTCCCAGGGAGTGGAGGACGACGACGTAAAGGTGGGCGACTTGGCAATGCACCTGCTCGAGGCGCTCGAGAACGCCGAGCCGGTGGCGGTCACCGCCAACGCAGGCGCCTCGGACGGCCCGGATGCCGGCTCCGGCTCGGACTGACCCGCAACAGCGCGTGCTTCACAGGACAAGCGCACCAACGAGGCCGCCGGTTGGCGCAGCGGCGGGCTGCTGAGATGGAGCACACCCACCCCAGCGGCCGACTCGAGCCCGCGATCTGGGACTACGGCTACCACAGCCTGCGTCTTCTGGCCGGGGCGCTCCGCTCCGAGAGCGACAGGTGCGCGGATGGACTGCTGATCGACCTCGGCTGCGGGGAGAAGCCGTACGCACCGCTGTTCAGGGCCCGCACGATCGGGGTGGACAGGACCTATCGCCATGGGGACCCCGACGTGGTCGGCTTCGCGGAGTCGCTGCCCATCCGCAGCGGT
>CAUJEE010000160.1 GCA_963169215.1 Actinomycetota bacterium | reverse complement strand
CTACCGACCACCACGTCGACGCCACCGGCTGCCGCGGCCCAGTCGTCGGGCACCAACGCGACAGAGTGGCCGACCTTGCGCAGACGCCGGGCCACCGCCGAGGCGGCTGCCGGCGAGGGGTGCACGACGATCGTCGGCCCGTCCGAGCGCACGACATCGATCACCAGCGGCAGTGGGTCGGTGAGCGGGGCGATCCAGTGCAACCCGCCCGCTCGCTGCGAGCCAGTGGGCTGAGACGGAGTAACAGTGCGGCTGGCTGCCGGCAGCCGCGCCACCATCCGCGGTGGGTCGGCGGCGACGAGGAACGGTCGCACTCGCGATGCTCCCCAACGCCGTGCGGCCCACTCGGCAAGTTCGATCACCTCCGGCCCCGGCCCCAGCGACGACCACTTCGCGATCGGCAGCAGCCGCTCGACCGCCATCTCTCCGCCCCACCCGGCTTGCTCGCTGACGGGCCATTCCCGGCCGTTGGCGAACAAACGCGGCATCGATGACAGTGCTACAACCCAGCCGCCGACGCGGCGGCCGTGCAGCGGCACGCGCACCAGCGACCCGATCGAGACGCTGTCGCGCAGCGCATCGGGCACGAGGTAGTCGAACTGCTTGTCGAGCCCGGTGACGTCGGGTACCACCCGCGCCACCAGGACGGGCGAAGGATCGCCCGCGGCGGTCACACGCCGACGGCCCGCATGAACTGCTCGAGGCGGCTCACCTGCTCCCAGGTGAAGTCATGATGGTCGCGTCCGAAGTGCCCGTACGCAGCCGTGCGCCGGAAGATGGGCCGCTTCAGATCGAGGTCACGCACGATCGCACCCGGGCGCAGGTCGAAGGTGTCGCGCACGGCCTGCACGATCTGCTCGTCGGACACATTGCCGGTACCGAAGGTGTCGACCAGGATGCTCACCGGGTGGGCCATGCCGATGGCGTAGGCGACCTGCAATTCGCAACGCGAGGCAGCACCGGAGGCCACCACGTGCTTGGCCACCCAGCGCGCCGCGTAGGCGGCCGAACGGTCGACCTTGCTCGGGTCTTTGCCGCTGAACGCTCCACCACCGTGACGTCCCATGCCGCCGTAGGTGTCGACGATGATCTTGCGCCCGGTGAGGCCGGTGTCGCCGTGCGGACCACCGATGACGAACTTGCCGGTTGGGTTGACGTGCACCTCGTAGTCGTCGTCGGCGAACTCGACGGGCACGACCGGGCGGATCACCTGCTCGATCAGGTCGGGGCGGATGACGGTGTCGCGGTCGACACCGTCTTGGTGCTGGGTGCTGATCAGCACATTGTTGAGTCGCACCGGCCTGCCGTTGTCGTACTCGACGCTCACCTGGGTCTTGCCGTCGGGGCGCAGGTAGGGGATGGCGCCGCTCTTGCGCACCTCGCTGAGTCGCTCGCTGAGGCGGTGGGCGAGCCAGATCGGCATCGGCATCAGGTCGGGTGTCTCGTCGCATGCATAGCCGAACATCATCCCCTGGTCGCCGGCGCCCTGCAGTTCGAGTTGGTCCTCGGCGTGGCCGGTCATGCGGACCTCCTCGCTCCGGTCGACACCCTGGGCGATGTCGGGGCTCTGCTCGTCGATCGACACGATCACACCGCAGGTATTGCCGTCGAAGCCGTAGAGCGCGTTGTCGTAGCCGATGCCGTTGATCACCTCGCGGGCGATCTTGGGGATGTCGACGTAGGCGAAGGTGGTGATCTCACCGGCCACCACGCACAAGCCCGTGGTCAGCAGCGTCTCGCACGCAACACGACCGTGGGGATCCTCAGCCAGAATTGCATCGAGGACGGCATCGCTCACCTGGTCGGCCATCTTGTCGGGATGGCCTTCGGTGACGCTCTCGGAGGTGAATGTGAAACGGCTCACTTGGTGAGTCTCCTATGCTTTCTCGGTCTGCTTGCGGGGGTGGTGGTCGGCGCCGGCGGAGCGTATCCGCACAACAGTATCCAGTACTGCTTTGGCCACCGCTCTCTTGTCGGTGAGGGTAACCGTGTCGACCTCGCCGCCGGGCTGCAGCAGGGTGACGGCGTTGGTGTCGTGCTGGAACCCCACACCGGGCGCACCCACGTCGTTGGCGACGATCAGATCGAGGTTCTTGCGCGCCAGCTTGGCTTCGGCATTGGCCACCAGATCGGAGGTCTCGGCCGCGAAACCGACCAACACCTGACCCGCCGGCTTGCGCGCGCCGAGCCCGGCGAGGATGTCAGGGGTGGGTTCGAGCACGATCTGGGGAACGCCCTGATCCTTCTTCAGCTTGCCCGCGGCCGGGGCGACCGGACGGTAGTCGGCCACCGCCGCGGCCATCAACACAACGTCGGCCTGCTCGGCGAGGTCGCCCATCGCCACTTCCATCTCGGCCGCGGTCTGCACTCTGCGCACGTCCACCCCCGCCGGCGTCGGCAGGTCGACCGTCGACACCAGGGTCACGCGCGCGCCACGGGCAATCGCCTCGGCAGCCAGGGCGTAACCCTGTTTGCCACTCGATCGGTTGGCAATCACCCGCACCGCGTCGATCGGCTCACGGGTACCACCTGCCGACACCACCACGTGCAGTCCGGCCAGATCCGCCCCACGGGCAAGCACCGCCCGTACCTCGGCGACGATGCGAGCGGGTGCGGCCAGACGGCCCGTGCCGCTGTCGCCTCCCGCCAGACGACCCTCCTCCGGCTCGACCAGATGCGCACCGCGGGCGCGTAGCGTGGCGATGTTGGCGCGCACCGCGGGGTGCTCCCACATCTCGGTGTGCATCGCCGGGCAGAGAACCACCGGGGCGCGGGTGGCGATGAGCACGTTGGTGAGCAGATCGTGGCTGTACCCACTGGCGTAGGCCGACAAGAGACGGGCCGTGGCCGGGGCCACCAGCACCAGATCGGCCGACTGGCCGAGGGCGGTATGCGGAATCGGGCTCGCTTCGTTCCACAGGCTGGTCTGCGCCGGCTCGCTGGCCAACGCGGAAAACGTGGTGCGCCCGACGAAGTGCTCGGCACCCTCGGTGAGCACTGGCACTACATGGGCGCCGGCATCGACCAGCAGGCGGCACACCTCGACGGCCTTGTAGGCGGCGATACCCCCGGTGACACCGAGCACGATGCGCTTGCCGGCGAGCATGGCGCGACAGCGGGCCTCAGGCCCCTTCGCCGTCCTCGGCAGGCTCGGCACTCATCTCGCCGCGCTCGATCTTGTCGGCGGCGATCTCCTCGAAGGCGATGCTCAGCGGCTTGCGGGCAACGCTGCTCACCTGCGGCGGCACCAAATGGCCCAACCCGTCGCCCAACTGGTTGAAGTAGCTGTTGATCTGCCGCGCGCGGCGAGCGGCGAGGGTGACGAGGCTGAACTTCGAGTCGACCCGGTCGAGCAGTTCCTCGATCTGCGGGTTCATCATCGTGTCGAACGAACGCGTGGACATGCAATGCCTCCTGAGAGCAGCGAGGCAGTCTACCGGGAGATGTCACACGCTGATGCGATGGCGGCCGATGATGTCGACCATCTCCTGCACCGTGCGCTCGAGATCGTCGTTCACCACCACATGGTCGGCGAGGGCCATGCCCACCGGCTCCTCGTCGAGTGCCTTCTGCAGCCGCTCGGCGACCTTGTGCTCGGAGTCGCCACGACCGCGCAGCCGGCGCTGCTGCTCGTCGCGGCTCGGGGGCAGTACGAAGATCAGGATCGCCTCCGGATGGACCGCCTTCACCTGTCGGGCTCCGTCGACCTCGATTTCCAACACGACGTCGCGACCCGCCCGCGGGTCGGGGGTCGGTGTTCCGTAGTAGTTGCCGAGGAACTCGGTCCATTCCAGGAACCCGCCAGTGGCGATGCGGGCCTCGAACGCGGCCCGGTCGGTGAACACATACGCCGCGTCGGCCTCACCGGGGCGCTGTTCGCGCGTGGTCCACGAGCGGCTCAACCACAGGCGGGGGTCTCGTTCGACCAAGGCGTTGACGATCGTCCCCTTCCCCACTCCGCCGGGGCCGGACACGATGAAGATCAAGGGTGCGGGAGTGGGTGCCGGACCCATGCCTCACTTACCGAAGCGTTCGAGCAGCGCATGTTTCTGTTGTGCCCCGAGGCCCTGCACACGGCGATTGTCGGCGATGCCCACTTCGTCCATGATCCGCCGAGCCTTGATCTTGCCCACACCGGGCAGCGACTCGAGCAGGGCGACGACCTTCAGCTTGCCCACCGTTGCATCGTCGGAGGCGAGCGCCGCCGACAGCGTGAGCGTGCCCAGCCGCAACTGGTTCTTCACCTCGGCCAGCGCCGTTCGGGCCGCGGCCGCCTTCACCAGGGCCTGCGCCCGCTGTTCGGGTGAGAGTTGCGGAGGTGTGACCATGGGGCGAACTTAGCTGTCGCGACCCGGCGCAGCGCAGCATCTCGCCCCGCTCGACCCGCGCCGTGGCGCAGATCACGCGGCCTGCCCCGGCGCGCTCAGCGGTGGCCGAGGCCGGTGAGGGCCGCGGGGGCGAGTTCGCGGGCTGCGCACCAGGCGAGCAGCTCGCGCTGCACCCGCAGCGGTGCCCGCGGGTCGGCGAAGGTCGCCGTACCCACCTGCACCGCCGAAGCGCCGGCGAGCAACAACTCCGCCGCCTCCCAGCCAGAGGCCACGCCACCGACCCCGACGATCGCCAGCCGCTCCCCCAACGCGTGATACACGTCCCACACCGCCCGCACTGCCACCGGATGGATCGGCCGCCCGCTGTACCCGCCGCCACCGGCGCCGAGCACCGGCGACAGGGTGTCGGGGTCGAGCACCAGCGCCAGCAGGGTGTTGATCAACGTCGCTGCCTCCGCCCCGGCCTCGTGCACCGCCGCCGCCACCTCGACGATGCGATCGGTGTTCGCCGACAGCTTGGCCCAGCGCGGCCGGCCGCACCCGGCGGTGGCGGCGACGACCTGTGCCGACAACTCGGGGTCGTGGGCGAAGATGCCACCGCGTCCTTCCAGGTTGGGGCACGACAAGTTCACTTCCACCGCCACCACATCGGTCGGCGCTGCCGCCAGCAACTCCGCGGCCTGGCGGTAGTCGTCGACCGAGCGCCCCCAGATCGACGCGACCACCCGTGCCCCGGTGTTCACCAGCGCCGGCAGATCGTGCGCCAGCCAATGCTCGACGCCCTGGCCCTGCAGGCCCACCGCGTTCACCATGCCTGCTCCTGCCGGTGCCAGCCGCGGTGCGGGATTGCCCGCCCACTCGAATGCCGCCAGCGACTTCACCACCACCGCCCCGATCTCGGCCAAGTCGAAGTATGGGGCCAGTTCGGCCCCATACCCGGCGGTGCCCGCGGCGGTCATCACCGGGGCCGCCAACTCGACCGACCCGACCCTGACGGCCGCGTTCACCCCCACGTTCACTGCCACCACCCGATTCCCCGTCGCAGCCGACCGTCTGTGTCATGCCTCCACCACGAGCCGCCGTGGCAGCGCCATGACACAGAGCCGTGAGCGAGGCGCGAAGCGAGGCAAGCGGCCGGGGACGGCGGGGCGGACAGGACGGTCATCCGATCCCGTGATACGACTGCAGCGGGCGCACCATGATCTCTCTACCCACCATCTCGCCCATCCCCTGCGCGGCGGCGAGCGCGGCCTCGACGGTGGTCACCGAGCTCACCCGATGAGTATTGGCCGCCTTGCGGATCAACTCACCGTCGGTGCGCCCCCCACGCCCTTGCGGGGTGTTGATCACGAAGGCCACCTCGCCGCTCTTGATCAGGTTGAGCGCGGTGATTCCGTCGCCGTCGGACACCTTGCCCACCACTTGGTCGACGTCGATACCGAAACGCCCGAGGTAGTCGGCGGTGCCCTTGGTCGCTGCGATCTTCAGCCCCAGCTCGCGCAACCTGCGGCCCACAACGATTCCGGCCGGCTTGTCGCCGTCGGCCAACGACAAGAACACCACGCCGTGCTCGGGCAGCAGCGTGCCCGAGGCCAGCTCCGCCTTGTAGAACGCCTTGCCGAAGGTGGCGTCGATGCCCATCACCTCGCCCGTGCTGCGCATCTCCGGCCCGAGCGCGGTGTCGACCTCGGGGAAGCGGTTGAATGGCAGCACGGCCTCCTTGATCGACACGTGACCATGGGCGGAAGGGGGCCGCAGCAGACCCTCTGCTCGCAGCTCGGCCAACGTCGCCCCGAGCATCACTCGGCTGGCCACCTTGGCCAGCGGCACACCGGTGGCCTTGGCCACGAACGGCACGGTACGGCTGGCCCGCGGGTTGGCCTCGATGACGAACACGGTCGTGCCCAGCACCGCGTACTGCACATTGATCAGCCCGCGCACGTCGAGCGCGGCGGCGATCGCTCGCGTGTAGCTCTCGATCACCTCCACCACCCAGGCCGGCAGAGTCTGGGGCGGGATGGCGCAGGCCGAGTCGCCGGAGTGCACACCGGCTTCCTCGACGTGTTCCATCACCCCGCCGATCAACACCTCGCCGGTGTGGTCGCGGATCGCGTCGACGTCGACTTCGGTCGCGTCCTCCAAGAAGCGGTCGATCAGCACCGGCCGTTCTGCCGCCAGCCCGCCCTCCTTGCCCAGCGAGCCCGATTCGGCCAACTCCGAGCCGATGATCTCTTGCAACGCGCGGGCGAGGTGGTTGCGGTCGTGGACGATCTGCATCGCCCGCCCGCCGAGCACGTACGACGGCCGTACCAGCACCGGGAAACCCACCTCGTCGACGATCTGTAACGCCTGTTCGAGATCGGTGGCCGTGCCCCCGGGTGGTTGCGGGATGAGCAGTTGGTGGCAGAGCGCGCTCCACTTCTCGCGGTCTTCGGCGAGGTCGATCGACCGCGGCGAGGTGCCCGCGATCAACTCCTCGGGCAACAGGCCGGCCAGCTTCAGCGGGGTCTGCCCGCCGAGGGCGACAATCACCCGCGGCGCCTTACCCCCCGCCGCCGCAGTCTCGGCCGCGATCACGTTGAGCACGTCCTCGCGGGTGAGCGGTTCGAAGTACAGCCGGTCGCTGGTGTCGTAGTCGGTCGACACCGTCTCCGGGTTGCAGTTCACCATCACCGTCTCGTACCCGGCATCGCGCAGGGCGAAGGAGGCATGCACGCAGCAGTAGTCGAACTCGATCCCCTGTCCGATGCGGTTGGGGCCAGAGCCGAGGATGACCACCCGCGGCCGCTCGCTGGCGCGCACCTCGTCCTCGTCCTCCCATGTGCTGTAGTGGTACGGCGTCTCGGCGGCGAACTCGGCAGCACAGGTGTCGACGGTCTTGAACGTCGGGTGCACCCCGGCGGCCTCGCGAGCAGCACGCACGGTGAGCTCGTCGCTGCCCCAGGCATGGGCCATCTGCGCGTCGCTGAATCCGAGGCGCTTGGCCCGCTTCCATGCCCGCGGGGCCATCGCGTGCAGGCCGATGGCGGTGAAAGCTTCGCGCTCCTCGTCGATCTGCAGCAGTTGGTCGAGGAACCACGGGTCGATGCGGCACGCCTCGTGCACCGCCTCGATACTCACCCGCCGGCGCAGCAACTCGGCCACCTGGAACAGCCGCTCGGGGGTCGGTATCGCCACTGCGGCCAGCAACTCGTCGGTCGAACGTGAGGCCACCGCGGCCTCACCCGGGTCGCAGCCGAGTCCGAGGCGGCCCTGCTCGAGTGAGCGCAGACCCTTCTGCAGGCTCTCGGCGAATGTGCGCCCGATGCTCATCGCCTCGCCGACGCTCTGCATCTGCGTGCCCAGCACACCCGAGGTACCGGGCAATTTCTCGAAAGCCCACCGCGGGATCTTGGTGACCACGTAGTCGATGCTCGGCTCGAAGCAAGCCGGCGTCGAAGTGTGTGCGGTACGGGTGATGTCGTTGGCAATCTCGTCGAGCGTGTAGCCGACAGCCAGCTTGGCCGCGATCTTGGCGATCGGAAAGCCGGTGGCCTTCGACGCCAGCGCCGACGAACGCGATACGCGTGGGTTCATCTCGATCACCACCTGCTCGCCCGTGCGCGGGTTCACCGCAAACTGCACGTTGCTGCCGCCCGTCTCCACCCCGACGCGCCGGATCACCGCCAAGGCGGCGTCACGCATCTGCTGGTACTCCACGTCGGAGAGGGTCTGCGCCGGCGCGACGGTGATCGAGTCACCGGTGTGCACGCCCATCGGGTCGACGTTCTCGATCGAGCAGATGATCACGCAGTTGTCGGCCCTGTCGCGCATCACCTCCAGCTCGTACTCCTTCCAGCCGGCAATGCTGTGCTCGACGAGGATCTCGCCGATCGGGCTGGCCTCGAGACCGGCGGTAGCCATCGTCTCGAACTCCTCAGCGGTGGCGGCGATGCCCGTACCGCGGCCACCGAGGATGTAGGCCGGGCGGATGACGCACGGCAGGCCCACATCGGCGAGCACTGCGCGCGCCTCGGCCAACGAGTGCGCGGTGCCACTGGCCGGCACTGCCAGACCGATCTCCACCATCGCCTGCTTGAACAGCTGGCGGTCTTCCGCGGTGGCGATCGCCTCCGCATCGGCGCCGATCATCTCCGGCGTGCCCGGCACACCGATGACACCCTTGGCGTAAAGCGCCATCGCGGTGTTCAACCCGGTCTGCCCACCAAGAGTCGGCAGCACCGCGTCGGGCCGCTCGCGCTCGATGATCTTGGCCACCACCTCCGGCGTGATCGGCTCGATGTACGTCGCGTCGGCGAAATCGGGGTCGGTCATGATCGTCGCCGGGTTGGAGTTGACCAGGATCACCCGGTAGCCCTCCTCCTTCAGCACGCGACAGGCCTGGGTGCCCGAGTAGTCGAACTCGCAAGCCTGACCGATCACGATCGGCCCGGACCCGATGATCAAGATGCTGTGCAAGTCGGTGCGCCGCGGCATCAGCCACTGCCCTTGGTGCCGACGACACCGGCATCGATCAGCTCGGCGAACATCTCGAACAAGTACCTGCTGTCGTGCGGCCCGGGTCCGGCCTCGGGGTGGTACTGCACGCTGAAGGCGGGCACACCGGTAACGCGCATACCTTCGTTGGTGTGATCATTGAGGTTGACGTGGGTCACCTCCACCGTGCCCCGCAGGCTGGCGGCATCGACGCAGAAGTTGTGGTTCTGGCTGGTG
>CAUJEE010000159.1 GCA_963169215.1 Actinomycetota bacterium | reverse complement strand
AGCCGTGCTCGATGTGGCAGCCCTCGAGGTGCACCATGTGGCCGATGACGCAGTCGTCGCCGACGAACGTGCCGTGCTCGGCGGTGGCATGGACGACGCTGTTGTCCTGGATGCTGGTGCGCTCACCGACCACTATCTCGCCCTCGTCGCCGCGCAGCACGGCGCCCGGCCACACCGAGGAGCCGGCTCCGATCGTGACCCGCCCGATGACGACTGCGTCGGGATGCACGAAGGCGTGAGGATGGATGCTGGGAGCGTCGTCGCCGAGAGCGTAGATGGGCACGGCTCGAAGGGTATCCACCGACGCGACCACCCCGCCACGGTGGAGCGAAGCGAGCTTCAGCGGATACGGTGTGAGGCCTATGTCCATCAGGATCGATATCGAGCTCACCAGCGCGCGCCCCGACGGCACTTGGACGTGGCGCGCGGCGGGGGCACAAAAGCCCAAAGGGGTCGTCGACGGCGGGTTGCTGCCTGCCGGCTCAGTTGTAGGCGCCGTGCTTCGCGCCGAAGCCGAGCGTGAACTCGACGGGATGACGATCCTTTCCGTGGCCACGACCAAGGCCAAGACGGAGAAGGCCGGCCTGCTCGAACTGCTGGTGAGCGACAAGCCGTTCGAGGCCGTCACCCAGCAACTTGCCCGCCGCGAGCGCGGCGAGCGCTCCGACCGCGACCGTGGGCCGCGCCGCGACGGCGACAGGCGCCCCAGCCGCGAGCGCTCCGAGCGCGAACGGCGCCCCGATGGCGACCGCCGACCGGGTGGCGACAAGCGCCCTGGGCGCGACCGAGCCGAGGGCGACCGGCGTCCGAGTCGCGAGCGCCCCGATGGTCCGCGGCGGCCGCGCTTCGAAACCCCGCCGGAGCTGCCCCAGCGCCCCAAGGCCAAGCGCCTCAAGCCGGGTCGTGTTCACCGCAACGCGGCGTTGGCCGCACTACCGGAGGCTCAGCGGGCGGTGGCAGAGCGCGTCTTGCAGGGTGGTTTGCCCGCGGTACGCGCGGCGGTGAACGAGCAGAACGCCAAGCTCAAGGCGGAGGGCAAGGAAGAGATCCCCGCCGCCGGGCTGCTGAAGATCGCCGAGCAGGTACTGCCGCAGCTGCGGGTCGCGGAGTGGCTCGACCGTGCTGATGCGGCCGTCGCCGATCTCGAGGAGCTCGACCTGCGCGACCTGCGCAGTGTGGTTGCCGCCGCCGAAGACCCGATGGTGGCCCGTGACGAGACCACGCGCGAGCTCGCCGCCCGCGTCAAGGAAGCGCTGGTCAGCAAACAGGAAAAGGAGCTTGCGCTGTGGTTCGCCGACATCGACGCTGCCGTCGGCGTTGGTCGTGTGGTACGCGCGCTCAAGCTGTCGTCGCAACCGCCCAAGGCGGGGGTGCGCTTCCCGGCAGAGATCGCCGCCCGCCTCGCGGCAGCAACCACCAGCAACCTCACCACCGACGCTCTGCCCGACCGGTGGGTGGCGGTGCTCGAGGCGCTGGCCTTCAGCCCGATTCGCAGTCAAGTGCGACCGGCGGCCAAGCCGACGCAGGAGAACGACGAGTTGCTTGCCACCGTGAAGCGGCTCGGCTCGCTGCTACCGCAGGTCGCCGAACTGTTCGGCGTGGAGGTCGATCCCAAGGCACAGCCAAAGCCGTTGCGGCCGACCCGCCCGTCGGGGCCGCAGAAGGGCAAGCCCGCGGCCAAGGGGCCCAAGGCCACGGTCGGCCGCGCCCAACGTGATGAGGCCGCGATTGCGTCCCCCGCGTCCGAGTCGGCGCCCGCGGCCGAGCACACTGCTGACGAGGTTGCTTCGCAGGTCGCCACCGAGCAGGTCGCAATCGCCGAGACGGTGAGTGACGATCAACCGGTGAGTGATCCGGCCGATGCACAACTCGTGCCACACGAGCGCGTCGAACAGTCCGCGCCTGCCGAGTCCACCAGCGAGCCCGCGGCCGACGTTGCGGCCGTGGCCGACGTTGCGGCCGTGGCCGAGGGCGACAGCCAGATGACAGAGATCGCGTCGGCCGAGGCCTGAGGCGGCTTGGGCCGTGGTGGCCCGCCACGCCTAGGCTCGTGGGTCATGAGCGAGATCGTCACCTACGAAACCCGTGGCCGTGCCGCGGTCATCACCCTCAACCGCCCCGACGCCCGCAACGCGATCAACGGCGATGTCGCAGCTGGGATGGAGGCCGCGATCGACCGGATGGAGGCCGACGACGAGGTATGGGTCGGCGTGCTCGCCGCGAACACGACCGGCCAGGAGAGGCCGGTGTTCTGCGCCGGGGCCGACCTGAAGGCGATCAACTCCGGGCAGGCCGCGTCGCTCGGCACCGCACGTGGTGGGTTTGCCGGCTTCGTCTACCGCGAGCGCAAGAAGCCGGTGATCGTTGCCGTCGACGGTCTGGCCACCGCCGGCGGATGCGAGATCGTCCTCGCCGCTGACATCGTGGTCGCCAGCACCCGCGCCGCCTTCGGCCTCGCCGAGGTGAAGCGCAACCTGATCGCCGGCGCCGGCGGGTTGTTCCGGCTGCCGCAGCTGATCGGCCGCTCGGCGGCGATGGAGGCGATCCTCACCGCCGAACCGATTCCCGCGCCGCGGGCCTATGAGCTTGGGCTGGTGAGTCGATTGGTCGAGCCCGGTGCGGTGCTCGACACCGCGTTGGCGCTGGCCGAGGCGATCTGCGCCAACGCCCCGCTGGCGGTGTGGGAGAGCCGCCAAGTGGTGCTGGCCGCGGCCTACGAGGACGAGGCCACCCTCCGCCGGCTCACCGACGAGGGCTTCGGACGGGTGTTGGTCAGTGAGGACACCAAGGAAGGCCTCACCGCGTTCATCGAGAAGCGTCCGCCGCAGTGGAAGGGGCGTTGACCGCTCAATCGGCCTGGCCAACGCCAGGACGCGGGGTGCCAGTGATCGGGGTGCCAGGCGCCTCGGCGCTGTCGAGGTTGCGCCGTAGTACTAGCAAGCGGGCGGTGATGCCGGCTCGCTCATAGAGGTTCTTGATGTCGCGGTCACCCGGCAGTGCCTCGGCCTCTATCGCGGCACAACCACTGCGGCGCGCGTGTTCCATCGCCTCGTCCAACAGGTCGTCGCCGAATCCGAGTCCACGCGCTTCGGGGCGCACGAACACCTGCCGCACTCGGGCGATGCTCTCGTCGAGCGACAGTTGCAGGTAGCCGACCACCAGCGCGTCGACGGTCGCGACCCACACCTTGTCGCGTTCGATCAGTGCCGCCCATTGCGGCCCGCCGCCAATCGCCGGGTGGTCGTGGAGCCAGGCCACTCCCCCGCGGTTGGGTGCCAGCGCCGTCCGCGCCTGCGCCTCCAGCGCGGCCAACTCGTCGGCATCGGTGGGGGCGGCGGTGCGCACGGCGAACGACACAGCTCAGCCCGTCATCCCATCGATGCGATTGAGGATCGTCCGCCGATTGCGATTGGCTGTTTCGTAGTCGCGTATCAGCTCAAGATCGGCACGCGGCAGCCGCGCCAGCAGCGCCACCACGTCGGTGGCCGCGAGGCCGTCGTAGCCGTCGAATGGTTGGGTGGGTCGGGCCGGCGCTGGTCGCTCGGCGACGGGTGGGCTGCGCAGCGCGGTGAGCCGCTTGCCCACCTCCTTGCGTCCAGCAGTAACGGCCATCTCGCCGATCCAGCGGGCGACCCGCACCTGATTGAACAAGCGGGTGCGCTCGACGGCGAGCAGGTCGGGCAGTGCGGCCGGGCGGCGCAGCGCGGTGTCGAGCAGCCGGACCAGTGCGGGACTCTGCTCGCCCACCGCCACCTCAGCGAAACAGCGGGCAGTCGTCGTCGCCCACAGGACAGGCGGGCGCACCCTTGCGCACCAGCAGGAAGCAGCGCGGGCACAACCGCTCGTCGGCACGCTTGGGCTGCAGGCGATCGCCGCCCTCGGCGCGGTCCTCGGGTTCGTTCTCGTTCTCGTCCTCGTCCTCGGCGGCGACCATCCGGTCCTTGAGGATCGTGTCGAGGTCGGCCTCCACGTCGTCGGGGGCGAGCAACTCGTCGTCGTCGTCCTCCTCCTCGCCGGCCGCAGCGCGTCGCACCGGACCGCTGGTGTCGTCTTCCTCCTCCTCTTCCTCTTCGACGAATTCGTCGTCGAGCTCGCCGAATTCGTCGTCGTCGGCGACGAGCACCTCCGCGTCGAGGTCTTCCTCATCGAGTTCGTTCGGATCGAGCTCTGCTTCTTGCTCGAACTCGTCTTCCGCCTCGGGCATCACTTCGTCTTCGTCGTCGGCCATGTCCGATCCTTGTGGTCACCCGCAACAAGCACGGGATTCTAGGGCGAGCGATCCGGGAGGATACTCACAGCCGGAGTGTTTGCCGCGAATCCGGGTGGTTCCGGTAGCTCGGGTACCGATGTTCAGCCGCCGCCGCGGCGCGACTCGGCCCGCCGTTCGGCGGCCAGACGCTCGAGTTCGGGTGCCTCGCGGGTGAGATGCACCATGGCGTCGGCTACCGCCCGGTGGCCGGCTTGCTGCTCTATCAGGCGGTGCATCTCGAGCGCGATGCGGCGGTACGACGGGTGACCCTGCGCAGAAGACCGCAGCTCCAGCAGGTGAATTGCCTCGCGGGCGTTGAACTGCATCGTGTACCGCATCCGGTAGGCCATGCTCACCGCGTACTGCGCCTGCTGTGGGAAATCGTCCTTGAGCGCGTCGTACAAGGCTGCCGAGCGGGCCATGGCGTCGTCGAACACGTCGGCCATACCTGCGTCTTCCACCAGCTCCGGGCGGACGTAGCCGTGATTGGGGGTCAGGCACTGCCATTCGATGGTGAGCATGCGGTGCCGCTGCAGGTCGCGGAACGCGCCGTAGTCGGACAACACGTCGAAGCGGTAGTCGACCCGCTCGAAAGCTCGCCCCGGCTTGTGGCGGCGGTTCTCGCGGTCACCCACGTAGGCACGAATGAGGGCCAGGCGCTCGGTGGGGCCGAGCGTGCGCACGCGCTCGAGCAGTTGTTGCTCGGGGAGGTGTGCGTGCGGATAGCAGATCGCGGCCAGCAGCTTGTCCTCGGCATCGGGATCGAAGTCGACCAACTGGATCGCAGGCACCTGTTCGACCGGGGTGCCGCCGAACAGCGATTCGACCAGACGCGAAGTGTTCTCGCGGGTGGTTGCCTGGTACTGGGTCCAACGGCCGCCGCGCTCGGCTATGTCGACCCGGCGCAGGAAGCTGGGAATCACCTTGCGCAGCTCGTGCAGCATCAGATCGGCGTAGTGGCGGGCCTCGGGCAGTGGGTGGGCGCGCATGCGCACCAACAGAGACTCGAACGATTGCCCTGAACCGTAGATGCCGACGTTGGACAGTGCCGCCGCCGGTAGCACCCCGCGCACCGCGTCGAGGGCCTTGGCGCGGGTGGCGGTGCGGTAGACGAAATCGCTGTCGCCCGGCTCGCGCTGAACGGTGGCGCGCACATGGTCGGTGACTTTCTGCAACAGCAGCGAGTAGCTGTCGAAGACGCGATCCATGTCGCCCACGTAGCGGGTGCCGAAGCGGCTGGAGAGGATCGCCGGGTCGCGAAAGAAGCGAAAGCGGCCGCCGAGACGGGCGTCGTAGCTGATGTAACGCGTGCTCTGCTCGAGGTAGCTCATCAGCCGCCCCCACTCGAGGATCTTGGTGAGGATGTTGCTCGCCTGCTCGCAGGCCAGGTGCACTCCGCCGAGCTGGGCGACCGAGTCGTCGCCGTACTCGAAGAACACCTTCTCGTACAGCTCCTCGGCGCGCTCGAGCCCGACCGTCGCGTCGACGGTGACGTCGCCGGCGATGTCGAGATCGCCGACGAACTCGTCGAGGAACAGTCGGCGCAGACTCTTCGGGCTGCGGCTGTAGCGCGCGAACAGCGCGCCCTTCACCACCTCGGGCAGGTTCACCAGCGCGAACACCGGGCCGTCGAGGTTGGTGAAGTAGCGGCGGAGGATGTCTTCCTCGTCGGGCGAGAAGTCCTCGGGGACGTACACCGTCACGGCGCGCATCCTAGGGGTCGCCGCCAACCCGTGTCGGGGATGCTTCCCCACCTGTTCGGCGTGCCCTCGCCCGGCCCTGCGGCCGACACAGGAAGTCAGAGAACGGGCACTCCGCGTGGTCGTTGGGCGAACTCGCCAGTCACTCTCTCACGGAGAGTGGCCGATGTCCACAGGTCGACGACGGTCATCGCCATCGCCTTGGCACCGTCGAGTACCGCCCGGTCGCCGGGTTCGTCGGCTGCCCAGCGGGCGAACTCGACGCTGTGGATCGGAACCCCGTCGGGGGCGACCTTGATCATCGGGTGGATCGCGGGCACCAGATGGCTGATGTTGCCCATGTCGGTGCTGCCCATCACCCGCCTTCCGGATGCGGCCGGGTCGAGCACGGTCCGGCCGAGCGCGGCCGCGTTGGCGACGTAGGCCTGCACCAGCGGGCCGTTGTCGACCATTTCGGCGTAGAGGTTGTCGACCCACTCGTGCCGCATCGTGCACCCACATGCCGAGGCTGCACCCTGCAGCGCGGTGAGCACGCGCTCTTTCAGCGGTTGCAGCGAGGCGACCGTCCCCGAGCGCACGTACCAGTCGGAGGCGGCGCTGGCGGGCACGATGTTCGGCTTGTCGCCGCCGCGGGTGATCACGCCGTGCACGCGTTCGTCGGGGCGGATGTGCTGGCGCATGGCGGCGACGTTCATGTAGCCGAGCACAGCCGCATCGAGCGCGTTGCGGCCCTCCCAGGGGGCGGCCGCGGCGTGGGCCGCATGTCCGTCGTATTCGACCAACAACTCCTGTATCGCCAGACAGTTCATCAGCAACAGGTCGGCGTCGGCCGGGTGCACCATCATCGCCGCGTCGACCCCCTCGAATGCGCCGCGGCGGGCCATCAGCACCTTGCCCCCACCGCCCTCCTCAGCCGGTGTGCCGATGATGCGCACCCGCCCGCCTGCCTGTTCGGCCGCCGCCGCGGCGGCGAGCCCCGCCCCGAGGCCGGCGGTGGCGATGATGTTGTGGCCGCACGCGTGCCCCACGCCGGGGAGCGCGTCGTACTCGCACAGGACGGCCACCGTCGGTCCGCCGTTGCCGGCCACAGCATCGAAGGCGGTGGCCAGCCCGTAGGCGTGGCGTTCCACTGCGACGCCCTCGCGCTCCAACAGTTCGGCGAGCAGATCGTGGGCGAAGTGCTCGGCGAAGTTGAGCTCTGGGTGGGCATGGATCTGATGGCTGGCGTCGATCAGCCGTTCGGCGAGTTCGTCGACGCGGTCGCACACCGCCTGCTTGAGCCCAGCAGCATCCATGACGGCGAAGCTACCCGATCGGCTTCTGGGAAGGAATCGTCCCCGCCCGGTTTCTGGGCGGCCCTGGTTGAATCCGCCGGGGGCGGAGCGACCCGGAATCCGTGTCACTCCGCCCCACGACCCCGCTGCCGACCCCGCTTCACGACTCCGACCCGGAAGACCCCGACCCGGGGGACGCAGCCTCAGGCGTAGGCCGTGAGCGCGTCCGGCTCGACAGTGAACGTCACCGACGTCGCCCGCAGCCAGCGTGCCCCGTCGACCCACAGGTCGAGCGGTCTGTCGAACTCGAGCGTGGCCCCCGCCAGGCGCCGCGTGGCGAGTTGCGGGTGCGGCAGATGGGTGCCGGTCAGCGCCCGCTGTCGGGCCTGCAACCGCGCCCGCAAGCCCATCCGTCGGTCGACTTGCAACAGGTCGACGCGACCGTCGTTGGGGTGGGCGCGCGGGGCGACGTTACGGCCGGCGAGGAACTGCGCGTTCATCGCCATCCACACCTCACCTCGCCACCATCGGCGGCGGGCGACGACGTGGGCCACGGCCCAGGTCACCTGCCCGGCGGCCTCCACCCGCAGCAGGTCGACCGGGGCGCGGGTGACGGTGCCGGGGAAGCGTCGCCGGGTGGCGCCCCCCATCGTGCGCGCCAGATCGCCCCCGGCGAAGCCGATCGGCGGTACTGGCGCCTCCACCGTGCGCGCGGCCACCACCCACACCTGTGCGGCGTGATCGCTGGCGGCGACGAGCAGAGTGGCCGGCGATGCGGCCGCCTCGCCCCAGGGCTCGCCCTTGTGGATCGTCACCGGGCGCCACCTTCGCCCGCCGACGGCTGCTGGTCGACGACGTCGGGCTTGGCGTCGGATTTCGCGTCGGATTGGTGTGGGGCCACTTCCGGCTCCAGCGTGCTGCTCGCCGCGACAACTCCGCGAAACAGCCGCTCGGCGGCCTCGCCGGCGGTGCGCCTGGTCGCACGCGCGGGAGCGACGATCGCCAGTTGCCGCAGCAGGTCGATCAATTGCTTCATCGTGCGCACGAAGTCGCCGCCGGAGAACTGCTCCTCGCTCACCACCTCGGCGAAGCCCTCCCCTGCCGCCCACGCCCACGCCGAGGCGACGAACGTCGGGTCGGGCGGGCGGTGCACCGCCAACGCGGCTTCTACTTCGGCGTCCTGCAACTGGTAGCTGGTGGCGGCGATCGACTGCCAGCGGCGGCGCACCTCGGCCGAGGGATACCACGGCGCCGGCGGGTCGTCGGGGCTGCGATGCTCGTAGACGAACACGCTCACGAGCGCCGCCAGCGATGGCGCGTCGAGTCCATCGAGCAGTCCCCTGCGCAGGCACTCGACCACCAGCAGGTCGCACTCGTGGAACAGGCCGGCGAGCATCTCCCCGGGGGCGGTGAGCGACCACCCCTCGACGTAGCCCCATGTGGTCAGCACCTGTAGCACTCGGTCGAAGTCGCGTGCCACCGATTGACTGCGTCCACCCACCTTGGCCCTCAGTTCGTCGATCTCGCGGCCCACGCGTTGCGCCTGGGTCGCAGCACGTAGTCGCTCGTCGAGGTCGGGGTCGTCGGCAACCGGATGGTCGTCCGGTAGCGGCGTTGCCGCCATCCGGCGGCGGCCCTTGGCGTGTGGCGCGAGCACGGCGCGTTCGAGGCGGGAGACCACCTGTCGCTGAAAGTCGGTGCGATTGGGCGCGAACTCGGCGGGCAGCTCGATGTGTCCGATCACCTGCGGCGGCTGATCGAAGTCGTGGGCGGTGAGCATCAGCCGTTCGCGGCCGGTGGTGAGCGCAGTCAGGCGCACTCCACCCTTGCGTTGGGCGCTGGCGAGCACCGCCACCCGCCCATGGGAACGGCCCTTCTCGACGTGGAGCACGTCGCCGGGCCGCACCTTCAGCATCGCCAGCGAGATCGGGTCGTCGACGTGCAGCCCGGGAGATATGTGCGGCGGTGGGTCGTCGCGTTGGCTCTGGCGCAGGTAGTCGTCGATGTCGCCATAGGGGCTGCGCGCCTTCTCCATCAGCTCGTCAAGGTGACGCTGGCGCCGTTCGAGGCGCGATGCCAGCCGCACCACGTCGCGGTCGGCCTGGTACTGCGCGAAGGAAAGGTCGAGCAGCTGGTGGGCCTCCGCGCTGGTGTATGACCGCACCAGGTTGGCAGCCATGTTGTAGGTCGGGCGGAACGCCGAGTTGAGGTGGAACGAGCGGCTGGCGGCCAGCGTCGCGACCTGCTCGAAGGGTACGAACGGGCTCCACAAGACCACCGCGCTACCCAGTGCGTCGAGGCCGCGGCGCCCTGCTCGACCGGTGAGCTGGGTGTACTCGCCTGGGCTGAGCAGAGCGTGGTGGTCGCCGGTGAACTTGCTGAGCTTCTCGATCACCACCGTCTTGGCGGGCATGTTGATGCCTACGGCCAGGGTCTCGGTGGCGAACACCACCTTCACCAGTCCCTCAACGAAGCAGGCTTCGACCACCTCTTTGAAGGGCGGCACCATCCCTGCGTGGTGTGCCGTCACCCCCGCCTCCAGTTGCGCGACGAACTGCCCGTGCCCGAGCACGGCCAGGTCGGCAGCGGCCATTCCGCCGAGGCGGGCTTCGACGATCTGGCGGATGCGTTCGCGCTCTTCGGCGGTGGTGAGGTGCACTCCGGCGACAGTGCACGCGCGTGCGGCCTCGTCGCACTGGTTGCGGCTGAAGATGAAGTAGATCACCGGGAGCATGCGCTCGCGCTCGAGCAGCTCGACCACCTCGAGCCGCGACGGGGTGAACAGACGTCGGCGGGCCTGCGGCTTGCCCTGTCGCTGGCGACCATGACGCCCGGCACGGGCGGCCTCGCTGTCGAGGCGCAGCGCGTCGCTGTTGGGTCTGCCGCCGACCAGCACGGGCAGAAGGTGAGTGCGGTCGTGCGTACGGTCGCCCACCAGATAGAGATGATCGAGGCGAACGGGCCGGCGGTCCTCGACGACGTACTGCGTACGACCGCGCACTGTGGTCATCCACTCCGCCAATTCGGCGGCGTTGCTCACCGTCGCCGACAAGCACACCAAACGCACCTGTCGATCGAGGTGGATGATCACCTCCTCCCACACCGGTCCCCGATAGGCATCCTGCAAGAAGTGCACCTCGTCGAGCACGACCACGCCGAGCTGTTCGAGCGCCGAGCTGTGCGCGTAGATCATGTTGCGCAGCACCTCGGTGGTCATCACCACCACCGGCGCGTCGGAGTTGATGTTGTTGTCGCCGGTGAGCAGGCCAACGGTCTGCGGACCCAGGCGATGGGCGAGGTCGTGGTACTTCTGGTTGGAGAGGGCCTTGATCGGCGCGGTGTAGAACGCCCGCTTGCCGTCGGCCACCGCGGCGTCGACGGCGTACTCGGCAATGACCGTCTTGCCGCTGCCGGTTGGTGCGGCGACGAGTACCGAGTCGCCATCGTCGAGCACGTCGAGCGCGCGTAGCTGGAACTCGTCGAGCGCGAACGGGTAGTGGTCGATCAGCTCGGCCCGGTCAGCGCGCACGTTGCTGCCGGCTCAGTCCTCGGCCGCCTCGCGGGCGAGTCGAGGCTTCTGCGCGATCAGGCCGATCACCGCGGCGGCGAAGTAGAACAAGGTCATCGGGGCCGCCAGCGCGAGCATCGAGTACGGGTCGCCGCTGGGCGTGATGACCGCAGCGAGGGCGAAGACGATGACGATCGCGTAGCGCCATTGACGGAACAGCGTCTGGGGTGTGAGCACACCGACCAGCTGCAGGAACACGAGCAACACGGGGAACTCGAACGCGATCCCGAAAGCGGCCACCATCAGGCCGAACAGGCTGACGTACTTGCTCACCTGGAAGTTGGCCTGCACATCGTCGCCCGCCCACGAGATCAGGAAGTCGAGCGCGGGTGTGAGCGTCCAGTAGGCGACGAGCCCGCCGAGCAGGAACAGGCCGACCGTGGAGAGGATGAACGGGATCGCGTACTTCTTCTCCTTGGCGTGGAGCGCGGGCACGACGAAGCGCCAGATCTGCCACATGATCACCGGCAATGCAAGGATGATGCCACCGTAGGTGCAGATCGACAGACGGGTGGAGAAGCCCTCGAGCGGCCCGAGGAACCCAAGCGCGCCGCTGCAGCCCAGGCTCGGCTTCTCCTCGCAGAGGTCGACGTAGGGCTTGGTGATGAACCGCAGCACCTGGTTGTAGAACGTCAGCAGCACGATGATGCCGATGACGATGGCCAGCAGAGAGCGGATGATGCGCGTGCGCAGTTCGGCAAGATGCTCGGTGAGCGTCATCTGCTCTTCGGGGCTGTTGATACGGCGAGCCTTGGTCGCGCCACTGCCGAAGCGGCTCATTCAGCGGCCTCTTCTCCAGCGTCGCCGCTGTCGGGGGTGGCCCCAGAATCGCCGACCGAGTGGTCGCCGGCTGCGCGGCTCGCCCGTCGCTGTGGATCGCCGAAGTTCAGTGGGGTGTCGCGCTTGACCTTGCGCCGTGGACGGATCTCACTTGTGCCGGCCGCGGCGGTCGGTGACGACTTGTCCGGCGTGTCCGGCGTGTCCGGTGTGTCCGGTGTGACGGCGGCGGCATCGTCCGCCTTGTCCTCGGCGTCGAAGTCGAACTTGGCCGCCACCCGCACGGCATCGGCGGTCTCGCGCAACTCGCGCATCGGCTCGTCCAACGCCTGGCGCAACTCGCCCTGGAAACCGGCGGAGAACTTCTTGAACTCGGAGTAGGTGCGACTGAAGCGGCGCACGGCATCGGGCAGCTTCTCCGGCCCGAGGATCACCAGCGCGAGGAGCAGCAAGAAGATCAATTCGCTGCCCTGGATGTTGAACACGGCCGCGAGTCTAGGCCCGCCGTGCCATCATCCGGGGGTGCAGCAACGGCTCCCATCACAGCTTCCACGGCCCATCGCCTTCGCCCACCGGGGGGCGCGGGCCTACGCCCCGGAGAACACCATCGAGGCCTTCGGTCTCGCTCTCGAGCAGGGCGCGAGCGGGTTGGAGAGCGACGTGTGGGTCACCGCCGACGGGGTGCCCGTGCTCGACCACGATGGGCTCGTGCGCCGTTCCTTCGGCCGCGGCAGGCCGATCGGCGCACTGCGTCGCGCCCAACTCCCGGCACACATCCCCACCCTCACCGACCTGTTCGCGGCGTGCGGGCACGACTACCACCTCTCGCTCGATCTGAAGGATCCGGCCAGCGGGCAGGTGGTGGTCGACGTCGTCAGCGAGGCGGCCCCCGATCTGCTCCCTCGGCTGTGGCTGTGCTCACCCGTGTGGCAGTCGCTGCTGCCACTTCGCGGCAAGGGCGCTCGTCTGGTCGACAGCACCCGCCTGCAGCGTCTCGACGAGGGGCCTGAGCGGCGCGCCGCCGACCTGGCAGCGAACGGCATCGATGCCATCAACCTGCATCACAGCGACTGGAACGGGGGCCTGGTGACACTGTTCCACCGCTTCCAGCGAGTGGCTTTCGGGTGGGACATGCAGTTCGAGCATGTGCTCGCAGCCGGACTGTTGATGGGCCTCGACGGCGTCTACTGCGACTCGCCCGACCGGATGATGGCCGTAATGGAAGAGATGCATCGCGACTGAGTGCGGTGGCAGCCCGCGGCGCAGACGTCGACCGCTACAGCCAGCGCCAGTCGTCGGCCGGCCAGATCACCACGAAGGCGCGGCCGATGATGTCGTCGTAGTCGATCGGGCCGAGGTCGCGACTGTCCTTCGACCCGCCACGGTTGTCGCCGAGCACGAAGACGTGGTCGTCGGGGATGGTGAGTGCCACCTGCCCGCCGCCACAGTGGTCGGGCGTCACCACCTCTGGGTCGAGGTATGGCTCGACCACTGTCTGGCCGTCGATGAAGAGCACGCAGTTGCGATACTCGACGGTCTCGCCGGGCAGGGCGACGACACGCTTGATCAGGTCGCGCTCCCCCATCGATTCGATCGTCTTCAGTACAACCACGTCGCCGCGCCTGGGCTCGTGCAGGCGGTAGCTGAGCTTGTTCACCAGCACGCGGTCACCGTCGTGCAGCGTGCTGTACATCGACGTTCCCGAAACCGCGAACTGCTGCAGCACGTAGGCCCGCACGATCAGGGCAGCGCCGACGGCGACCACGATCACCACCAGCCATTCGAGCAGTGGGTTCATCTTGTGCTTGCGTGGCTGCTTCGGCGCAGTTGCCGGTTGCTCGATGTCGATCAGCGCAGTGGTAGGTCTGCCGACTCCATCGGCGCCATCGGCTCGATTGTCGGCGCGCCAGGACAGGTCGTCGGACATCGCCGCCACGCTAGCGCCACTGTGGTGCGATTCGAGGGCGCGGCCCTGGCGGTGTCACCGTGCCAAGCACCTGCTGACAGCGAGGCTCACAACGAGGCGATCAGCTTCTCCACCCGCTCGTCGCGGCTGCGGAACGGGTCTTTGCACAGCACCGTGCGCTGCGCCTGGTCGTTGAGCTTGAGGTGCACCCAGTCGACGGTGTAGTCGCGCCGGCGCTCCTTGGCGCGCTTGATGAACTCACCGCGCAGGCGCGCCCGCGTGGTCTGTGGCGGGGTTTCGACGGCGGCCTCGATGTCGGCATCGATGCACATGCGCTCGACCAGGCCGCGATCCTGCAACTTGTAGAACGGGCTGCGGTCGCGGCAGATGTCGTGGTATTGCAGGTCGAGCAGTTGCACCCGGGCGTCACCGAGGGCCAGTCCGTGGCGGGCGCGGAACGCCTCGACCAGGCGGTACTTGATCACCCAGTCGACCTCTCGATCGAGCTTCAACGGATCGTTCTCGATCGTGCTGACGCAGTGCTCCCACATCTCCAGCGCTCTCTGCTCGAGCGGTGGGAAGCCCTTGCGATCGGCGTAGCGCAACGCCCGATCGAGGTACTCACGCTGGATGTCGAGCGCACTCACCTCGCGGCCGTTGGCCAAGCGCACGCGCCGGCGGCAGGTCGGGTCGTGGGAGATGTCGCGGATAGCCCTGATCGGGTTCTCCAGGGTCATGTCGCGCAACACCACCGTCGGGTCTTCGAGCATGCGCAACATGCACGCCGCCGCGCCGACCTTGACGAAGGTGGTGTACTCGCTCATGTTGCTGTCGCCGACAATCACGTGCAGGCGGCGGTACCGCTCTGCGTCGGCGTGTGGCTCGTCGCGCGTGTTGATGATCGGTCGGCTGCGGGTGGTGGCGCTGCTCACACCTTCCCAGATGTGCTCGGCTCGTTGCGCCATCGAGAACACCGCGCCGCGGGCGGTCTGGTTGATCTTTCCCGCGCCGGTGTAGATCTGACGGCTGACCAGGAATGGGATCAGCACGTCGGCGTAGTGCGCCATGTCGTCTGATCGGCTGGTGAGGTAGTTCTCATGGCAGCCGTAGCTGTTGCCAGCCGAATCGGTGTTGTTCTTGAACAGGTAGATCGTGCCGCGGATGCCTTCTTCGCGCAGCCGTTGCTCGGCCGAGTAGAGCAGGCTCTCGAGGATGCGCTCGCCCGCCTTGTCGTGCACCACCACGTCGTACAGGCTGTCGCACTCGGGCGTTGCATACTCGGGGTGCGAGCCGACGTCGAGGTACAGACGTGCGCCGTTCTGCAAGAACACGTTGCTGCTGCGGCCCCAACTGACCACTTTGCGGAACAGGTAGCGGGCCACCTCATCGGGGCTCAGCCGCCGTTGGCCGCGGAGAGTGCACGTGACGCCGTACTCGTTCTCCAGGCCGTAGATGCGGCGCTCCATGGGGCGAACGTAGCGCACCCGTGCAGCACTCCGGCCGCACGGGCAGCGCAGCGCCGAATTCGTGCGCGGTTCAGCCCTGCATCGCGGTTGCCACCACATCGTCGGGCAGGCGGCGGAAGCAGCGTCGACCGTTGCCGCGCGCCAACACCGCCACCTCCAGGTCGTCGGCGGCGAGAGTGCGGTCGGTGCCGGCCAACGCCCTGGTGGCCGCTCGCAGCACGTCGGC
Source organism: Actinomycetota bacterium (assembly GCA_963169215.1). Classification (GTDB taxonomy): domain Bacteria; phylum Actinomycetota; class Acidimicrobiia; order Acidimicrobiales; family Ilumatobacteraceae; genus UBA668. Next base: position 9,589 of record CAUJEE010000159.1, on the reverse strand, counting down.
CAACCCCATTGCGTCGACGTAGCTCTCGCTCAGCCGCCCGCCGATCGCCTCGGCGTCGCCGCCGAGCACCGAGTAGTGACGCTCGTCGAGAACTGTGCCGTCGTAGAGGATGTGGAACAGCTGGTCGGCGTCGGCCGTCTGGCCCACCTCGGCCACCAGGATCTCGACCTCCAGCGGCTTCATCTCGTGGGTGAAGATCTGGCCGAGGATCTGCGCGTAGTTGTTGGCCAGGCTGCGCGCGTCGACGTCGTCTCGGCTGTACTGGTATCCCTTCACGTCGGCGGCGCGAACTCCCGCGACGCGCAGCTGGTCGAACTCGTTGTACTTGCCGACCCCGGCGAAGGCGATGCGGTCGTAGATCTCGCTGATCTTGCGCAGAGTGTTGCTCGGGTTCTCGGCCACCAAGGCGATGCCGTCGACAAAACGCACGGCGACCGCCGCGCGCCCGCGGGCGATGCCCTTGCGCGCATAGTCGGCGCGATCCTTCATCACCTGCTCAGGCGCCACATAGAACGGCATGTTCATCGGGTGCGCACCTCACTGACGATGGTGTCGAACACGCCGGCGAGTTCGTCGTCGGCGACACGCTCCCAGCCGTCGGTGGTGACGGTGGCCACCACCGGATAGATGCCACGCAGCGCATCGGGCCCGCCGGTGGCCGAGTCGGCGTCGGCGGCCTCCCACAGGCTGCGACAGGCGAGAGCCACCGCTGCCGGGCGGTCGAGACCGGGACGCCAGCCGATCTTGATCACCGTGCCGGCGTGCAACTGCCCCGAGCCGGTGGCGACGTAGTCGTGCTCCTCGTAGCGCCCGCCGGTGACGTCGTAGTCGAACAGGCGGCCGACGTCACGCAGCAGGTCGTAGCCGGCGAAGATCGGCACGACCACCATGCCCTGCATCGCCGCCGGCAGGTTGCCGCGCACCATCATCCCCAGTTGGTTGGCCTTTCCCTCGAGGCTCAGCGAGGCACCTTCCACCTTCTCGTAATGCTCGAGCTGTAGCTGGAAGAGTTTGATCATCTCCATCGCCGGCCCGGCGGCGCCGGCGATGGCCACGCCGCTGTGCTGGTCGGCAGGCACAACCTTCTCCATCCCGCGGTGGCTGATCAGGTTGCCGCTGGTGGCCCGTCGGTCGCCGGCCATCACCACACCGTCGGCATAACGCAGGGCCACGCAGGTGGTGGCGTGCGGCACCGAGAACTCGCCGGCCAGGTCGACCCCGAACTGCTGCTCGGGTGCCAGGCCCATGCGCTTCAACAGGTCGGGGAAGCTCGACCCAGGGTCGTCACCGGGGCGGAACATCGGCATCGACATCGGCTCACTCCCCGCCCTTTTGCACGTACGACTTGACGAAGTCCTCGGCGTTGGTCTCGAGCACGTCGTCGATCTCGTCGAGCAGGTCGTCGAGTTCGGCCTTCAACTTGTCGCCCGACGCGGCGACGACTGGCGCGCTCTCGGCCTGTTCGTCGGTGCGGCTCGGTGCCGGTTTCTGTTTCTGGGTGCGCTCGGCCATCGGGTGCCCCTCGTTGTTCGGTTACGACCCCAGCCGGGCGAGCAGCTCGGTGGGGGTGTCGCTCTCATCGATCAAGCTAGCCACGTATTCGGCCGTGCCGCGCAATGGTTCCATCATCGGCACCCGGCGCAGCGGGTCGCGGCCGACGTCGAACACGATGCTGTCCCAGTTGGCCGCGGCGATTTCGTCGGGCCACTTGGCCAGGCAGCGCCCGCGGAAGTAGGCGCGGGTGGTGGTGGGCGGCTCGGTGGTGGCACGGTCGACCGCGTCGGGCAACACGAGGGTGTCGAGCCCCACGCGCAGCGCGAGGCAGCGCTCGGCGCGCATGTCGTGGTACTGCAGATCGAGGGCCTTCAGGCGGGCGTCGCCGGGGTCGATACGGTGGCGGTCGGCGTAGGCATCGATCAGGCGCTGTTTGGCGACCCAGTCGACCTGGTGGGCGACGGTGTTCGGGTCGCGCTCGAGTCCGGCGAGGGTGGCCTCCCAGGCGGCGAGCACCTCTCGGCCGACCTCCTCCCCCACCGCGCCCAGTCCCCGGGAGCCGGCGTATTGCTGCGCGCGCTCGAGCAGGGCAATCTGCACCTGCATGGCGGTGAAGCGCCGGCCGCTGCGCAGCAACACCGTCTGGCGCAGGCTGGGGTCGTGGCTCACCTGGCGGATGGCAGCCACGGGCGCGGCCAGCGCCAAGTCGTCGCCGAGGAAGTCGTCCTCGATCATCGCCAGCACGACGGCGGTGGCGCCGACTTTCACCAAGGTGGCCGTCTCGCTCATGTTCGCGTCGCCGACGATCACGTGCAGCCGCCGGTACTTCGACGGATCGGCATGGGGTTCGTCGCGGGTGTTGACGATCGGACGCTTGAGCGTGGTCTCCAGCCCCACCTCCTCCTCGAAGAAGTCGGCTCGCTGGCTCAGTTGGTAGGGCACGGCATCGGCAGCCACTCCCGGTAGTTCGCAGCCCACCTTGCCCGCGCCCACCACCACCTGACGAGTGACAAAGTGCGGGGTGATCTGCTGGACGATGCGCGCGAACGGCACCTCGCGGGCGATGAGGTAGTTCTCGTGGCAGCCGTAGCTGTTGCCCTTGCCATCGGAGTTGTTCTTGTGGCACAGGATTTCGGCGCCCGGCGGCAACAGACCGGCGGCGGCGTTCATGCTGGCGCGCACGATCTGCTCGGCGGCGCGGTCGAACAGCACCACCTCGCGCGCCGTGAGGCATTCCGGCGTGCTGATCTCTGGATGCGCGTGGTCGACGTAGTAGCGGGCTCCGTTGGTGAGCACCGCATTCACCAGATGGGTCTCGATCTCAGGCGCGAGCAGGTCGTCGACGCGAAATCCGCGCGCGTCGCTGGCCGGCGACTCGTCCTCGAAATCCCAACCGACGCGCCGTTGATGGGTGGCGAGATAAGCGTTGATCAACAGCGACGAAGCGGTGACCGGGTTGGCCACCGCATCGCTCACCGGGCCCCGCACGAGGATCCCGTACTCGGTCTCGATTCCGCAGACCTTGGGGATCGCCATGCCCCGCACCCTAACGCCGCCCGCTTCGACCCCACCCACCACCCCGCTTCGACCCCACCCACCACCCCGCTTCCACCCCACCCACCACCCCGCTTCCACCCCGCGGGTTTGAAGCCGGAACCGCACTGGGTGCGGCCAAGGCTTCAAACGCGAGTCGATCAGCCGTATCGGCGTCGGTGTTCGCCACCCCGATCGCTGGGCAGGGCGAGATGTGAGCGACTCACCTGCGCTACAGGTACTGACCGGTGGCGGCGCGTTCGATGGCGCGGCCGCCATGGGTGCCGGCGGAGGCGCGATCCTTGCTCAGCGTGCGGATGAACACGATGCGCTCACCCTTCTTGCCGCTGATCTTGGCCCAGTCGTCGGGGTTGGTGGTGTTGGGGAGGTCCTCGTGTTCGCGGAACTCCTGGCGGATGCTCTCCAGCAGGTCGGCCAGCGAAACGCCGCGTTCACCCTCGGCGATCACCCGCTTGATCGCCAGCTTCTTGGCACGGCGGACGATGTTCTCGATCATCGCTCCGGACGCGAAATCCTTGTAGTACAGGATCTCCTTGTCGCCGTTCTGGTAGGTGACCTCGAGGAACTGGTTGGCCTCGTCGGCGCGGTACATCGCCTCCACTGCGTCGTCGATCATCGCCGCCACCGATGCGCCCGCGGCGATGGGGATCTCGTCGGTGAGATAGCGGGCGAAAATGGCCTTGGCCGCCTCAGCCGTGGGCCGCTCGATCTTGATCTTCACGTCGAGTCGGCCGGGGCGCAGAATGGCCGGATCGATCAGGTCTTCACGGTTGGTGGCACCGATGACGATGACGTTGCGCAGCCCCTCGACCCCGTCGATCTCGGCCAGCAGCTGAGGCACGATCGTGCTCTCCATGTCGCTGCTGATTCCCGAGCCGCGGGTGCGGAACATCGAGTCCATCTCGTCGAAGAACACGATCACCGGCCAGCCCTCTTCGCTCTTCTCTCGCGCGCGCTGGAACACGAGCCGAATCTGTCGCTCGGTCTCGCCGACGTACTTGTTGAGCAACTCTGGGCCTTTGATGTTGATGAAGTAGCTGCGCCCCTTCTCTCCGCCGGTCTTCTCCGCCACCTTGCGTGCCAGCGAGTTGGCCACGGCCTTGGCGATGAGCGTCTTGCCGCAGCCGGGCGGTCCGTACAGCAAGATGCCCTTCGGGGCCGGGAGGTGGTGCTCGGCGAACAGGTCGCTGTAGAGGAAGGGCAGCTCGACTGCGTCGGCGATCTGCTCGATCTGCGGGTCGAGGCCGCCGATGTCGGCATAGGAAATGTCGGGCACTTCCTCCAGCAGCAGGTCTTCCACCTCCGGGCGGGGCAGCTTCTCCAGCAGCAGGTTGCTGCGCGTGTCGAGGCGCAGCGTGTCGCCGCTGCGCAGGTGCACGCCGCGCAGCGTGTCGGCCAGCTCGCACACCAACTCCTCGTCGGCGCGACCGGTGACCAGCGCGCGCACGCCGTCATCGAGCAGCTCCTTGATCGTCACCACCTCGCCAGTCGTCTCCGCGGTGCGCGCGAGAACCACATTGAAGCTCTCGTTGAGCACCACCTCGGCGCCGCGTGGCACAGTGTCGTGGTCGATCTCGGGGTGCAGTCCCACGCGCATCTTGCGCCCGCTGGTGAGCACGTCGACGGTGCCGTCGTCGTTCTTGCCCACCACCACCCCATAAGCCGATGGCGGCTGGGTGAGCTTCTCGACCTCCTCGCGCAGCGCGGCGATGTGCTCGCGCGCCTCACGCAGGGTGTAGCTCAGCTTCTCGTTCTGACCTGAGGCCTGGGCGAGCTGTCCCTTGGTCTCCAGCAGGCGCTCCTCCAACGCCCGTTGCCTGCGGGGTGCCTCGGCCAGCTTGTGACGCAGTTGGTCGATCTCCTCCTGCAGCACCTCGATCTGGGCGCGCAGCACCTCGACCGAGTTGTCGGGGCTGCCGACGGGCCGGGCGGGCTGGACGTCGCTCATGGGTGGAAGCTAACACCGCCCCACCACCGGATGCTCGCGCTCGACACGGCCCGGACCTAGCTCACCAGGCGAGGGGACCATGCCCGATGCCACTCCCGATGAAATAGGTGGCCCGCCCTCCGGCCTGTATGCTCGCTCTCGTCTGACCCTCTCATCTAGGAGACACGAACGACCATGAAGGTCTGGATCGACCAGGATCTGTGCACCGGTGACGGCCTGTGCGAGGAGATCGCCCCCGACGTGTTCACCTTGCTCGACGACGGCTTGGCCTACGTCAAAGAGGGCGACAAGGTGTTCGCCACCGCCAAGGGCAACCCGCAGGGAGCGGAAGGGATGGCCGACATCCCCGACAACCGCCTCGACGCGGTCATCGAAGCCGCCGAGGAGTGCCCCGGCGAGTGCATCTTCATCGAGCCCTGAGCACCTCCCCCGCAAGTTGGCGTTGAGTCGGGCTCGCACCCGGCCCGAGCGCCGACAATCGGGAAACGTCAGCCGAGGAAGCGGCCGACGGTCAAGAACGCGGTGTGCGCCACCATACGGTGGTCTGGGCGTACGGCCTGGCCCTCGATGTGCCAGCCGCGATGCAACACCTCGATAGTGCGTGCGCTGTTCCATGCCCGCGTCGCCATTGCCTCGCGGGTCTGCATCGCCTGCGTGATCGAAGGGGTGTAGGCCACCAGAATGCCCCCGGCGCGCAGTGCCTCCTGCGCGTGGGGCACCACCCGCCACGGCTCGGGCAGATCGAGCACCACCCGGTCGATGTCGCGTTCGGCGATCCCTTCGTAGGCGTCACCCAAGCGGGCGTGATAGCGATCGAGCACCGCCTCGCCGAGGAAGCTGCGTACGTTCGCCTTGGCCCGATTGAGGAAGTCTTCGCGGATCTCGTACCCGATGATCTCCGCCCCGTAGCGCAGCATCGTCATGCTCAACGCACCCGACCCGAGACCGCTCTCGAACACCGTCGTGCCCGGCCCGATGTCGGCGAGCATGCAGATCGGGGCCAGATCCTTGGGGTAGATCACCTGCGCGCCGCGCGGCATCTCCAGTACGAAGTCCTCCAGCGTCGGACGCAGTGCCGTGTACTTCGCGTTCTTGCTGCTCACGAACACAGTGCCCTCGGCGCGATCGACCAGCTCGGCGTGCGGGATCAGGCCGGCGTGGGTGTGGAACTCGGCGCCTTCCGCGAGGGTGATCAGATAGCGACGCTGTTTGCTGTCGAGCAGCAGCACCTTGTCGCCGTAGGCGAAGGGGCGGTTCATCGTGATCGTCCTTTCCGCAGCAACAACTCCACCGGCACCGGTTCGTGGGCTGCAGCGCGTTCGACCAGCCGGCAGAAGGCACACAGCTCGCCGGTGGTGGGTGCTCCACACGACGAGCACGCGTTCAACGCGTGCTCGTCGGCGGCCGAACGGCCGGCCAGCAGCGGGGCCATGTTGTCGAGGAAGCCGAGGTAGAAGTTGGCCTTGCTGCCCGGCGACTCGTGCTCGATCGCGTTCAGCGCAGCCTTGTAGGCGAGGTGCTTGTTGCCCACCGCCATCGGGCACTCCTCCACCAGGTAGTCGATGCCGCGCACGATGCACCACGCAGCCGTCTCCCGCTCGGTGAGGCGGATGAGCGGCTTCACCTTCTTTGGAAATCCGTCGCGGGCCGGTAGCACCGGGAGTTGGCGGGCCAGGTACTCGACATCCCAACGCAGCGTGTTGCCGAACAACACCGCCGCTTCGTCGTCCAGGTTGTGGCCGGTCACCAGCACTGTGTAGCCGCCCTTGAGCGCCGCACTGTCGAACAGGTGACGCTTGCTGATGCCGCACGCGCTGCACGGCACGCGGCGCGTCGCGCGCGAGGCAGTGGGCACGTCGTAGTCGTACTCGTCACGCAGCGACACCTCCACCAGGTGCAGCCCGCGGTCGCGGGCGAAGGCGCGGGCGTAGTCGGCCGAGGTGTCGCTGTACTCACCGATGCCGAGCCCGATGTACAGACCGTCGGCGTGGTAGCCGAGCTCGACCAGCATGTCCCACACCGCCAGGCTGTCCTTGCCCCCCGACACCGCCACCAGCACCTTGTCGTCGGCATTAAGCATCTCGAACTGCTCGACCGCCTTGGTGACCTGACGTCGGCACAACTGCAGGAAGTGCTCGGCGCAGAAGTGCGCGTTGTGACGCGGCAGGTCGATGATCGCCGGCGCCCGGCATGTGCGGCACTTTGAGGCCGAGGCCACCATCAGACACCCCCGGAGATCACCGGGCGGATCTCTACTTCGTCGTCGTCGGCGAGATCGGCGTCGCCCGGCACCAGCGTGCCGTTGCGGATCACCAGGTGCGACTCGCGAGGCAGGCCCAGCTCGCGCAGCAGGGCGTTGACCGACCTGCGGCCGGCGACCTCGACCTCACGTCGCGGGTTGCGCAGCAGCACCCTCATCGGGCACGAGCCGCGGCCTTACGCTCGGCGCGCGTGGGCGGCCGCAGTGTGGTGATCGTCACCGTTTCCCCGGGCGCCAGGCGCTCGATCGTGAGCACCTCCTCGGTGCGACCGAGCAGACGCTTGAGCAGGCGCGGCCCCCACATGAACGCACCCACCAGCAGCCACCCACGGCGGCCGCCGAGCAGCCCCTTGTGCAGCGCATTGTGGCGCAACAAGGTCGTCGGCGAGAAAGTGCTGGTCTGTTTGGGCACGGTGGGCTGGCGGTCAGAGACGGCGGATCTCGACGAACGTGGTCTTCTTCTTCCCGGCGCGGCGGCCGAGCAGGAAGAAGATGATCAGCAGCACGACGCCGCCGGCGCTGACTACGGCGATGAGCGACTGCTTCTTGTCCTCGAACTTGCCCTGCCACTCGTGCTGCGCGGCACGGAACTTGGCCTCGAGGTCGTCGCGGGAGATGCGGGTCTGGGCCATTTCAGCGGTGCTCCTTGTTCAGTGGTCGCTTGCTGATGCGGGCGAAGGCCAGCCCGGCCACCACCAGGCAGGCGAGGAAGGCGAACAGGTAAGGCAACAGGCTCATCCAGCGCCCGGCGAAGGTGTCGGGCCACTCTGTCTGCACCAGACGCAGCACACCGAGCGACAAGAAGGCGGTGCCTGCGCCAATGAGCAGCGCGCCGACGATGCCGAACGCTATCCAGCGGCCAGCGCCCCGCAGAGGACCGAGCGTCTCCTGGCGGGCATAGTCCTTGACCAGCTGCACCAACTCGCCCACGTTGGGGGCAGCACCGTTGCTGGTCTTCGATCCGGGGGTCTCAGCCACCCCATATGTGTACCACGCGAGGGCACGATCCCCCACCCCCCATTGGTCGGGCGGCCCGTCGCGTCGGGCGCCTCGCCCGCCGACACCGCCGCGCAGCCGCAGCTCAGCGGGGGGCCAGGTCGGCGGCGGTCGCGGTGAGCAGATGTGAGTCGATGATCTCGGCGAGCATCTCGAACAACGGCCCGTATGCGATCGGATCGACGATCGTCTCCCCATTGAGGATCATCACCAGCTCGGCCGTCCGGCCGTCCGGGAGGGGCACGTAACCGGCGAGTGACTTGACTGCCGGAGCCAGTGCGTCGTCACCGAAGATGTTCAACTGCGTGCCCATCGCAGCGCGCAGGGTGCCGTACAGCGGGTTGTCGGGCGGGAAGTCATCCACCAGCCGTCCGCCAGCAGTGCCGGCCACGGCGAGGCCACTACCCACTGCGTCATCGGGGTCGCCGTGCTGCAGCACCGCCAGCAACAGATCACAGGTCGTGCGATTGGTCGAGGAGAGCCCCGAGCCGTCGACCATCGACATCGCGTCGACGTCGATCCCCCACGATTCGAGGCGTTGCGTCACCACCGCGATACCTGCGTCGCGTGTGCCGATGCCCGTCGCAGCCAGTCCGATCTCGCGCAGCATCATCTCCGCGGTGTTGGCGTCGGCGGTGGTGAGCATCTCTTTGATCAGCGCTGGCAGCGGGCTCGACGGCAGCGTCGCCAACGTCACCGAACTGTTCGACCGGCCCGAGCGCGGCTCGCCGTCGACCCGGATGCCCTTCGCCTCGAGCATGTTGGTGAACGCCTCGGCCGCTGCTGCCGCTGCGCTCTTGGGGCGGCCGGTCTTGGTGTCAGTGCCGTCGTTGACGAGCAGGGCCGAGATCGGGCCGGCCTGCAACTTGGCCTCCGCGCCCCAGGTGGGCGGATACTCCTCGTCGTCGTAGCGCGTCGCGTCGCCCACCACCGAACCCTTCACGCGTGTGACCCCGGCGGTGAGGAGCAGGTCGACGAGGTCGTCGAAGGTCGTGCGGTTGGTGGGCGGGAAGGCCTTGTCGGAGCCCGACGACCACCAGTTGGTGAGCACCGGGTCGCCCCCGCCGACGAGATAGAGGTTGCCCGCGACCAGCCCGGTGCGGTCGACGTCGCCCTGCACCACGGTGGTGTAGCGGAAGTCGTCGCCGAGCACGTCGAGGGCCACGGCGCCGACGATCACCGCCTGCACACCGGCCGGCAGCAGGGGCGTCGATTCGTTGGCCGCGGCGATCGTCTCGCCGTCGACGGAGACGGCTACGCATGACGTGTCGCCCAACGCCGCGTAGAGCGGCTCCATCGCCACGTCGAAGCCGACGGTGCTGGCCTCGACCGCGAGC
>CAUJEE010000158.1 GCA_963169215.1 Actinomycetota bacterium | reverse complement strand
ACGCCGCCGACATCGCCGCCGCGCTGGTGCGCCTGGCCGACATGGTTGCGGTAACCGGCACCTTGCATGTCGCCGGCCCGCGCGCGGTGAGTCGGGCGACTCTGGCGCAGGCCTTCGCCGAGTACCTCGGCGGCAGCGGGGCCGGGGCGCGTGTGCCCACCGGATCACTGGCCGACAGCGGCCTCGATCGTCCCGGGCACCTGGTGCTCGACACCTCGCGGGCGGCGGGCCTGGGCATCGCCTGCCGCGACCTGGCTGTGACACTGGTGCGCTGACGCGCTGTGAACCTGGTGCGCTGACGCGCTGGTCAGTCGCCGGTGGGCGGCTTCACCACCACCGGACGGTGGCCGACGCGCAGCCGCGGGTTCACCGAAGCTCCCACCTCGACGCGGTCGAGATGGGTACGCATGCTGAGCACCTCGTGGCTCGACGGCAGCGTCAGCCGGTAGCACCACGTCGAGCCGCGGAACTCGGCCGCGGTCACCCGCGCCGCGCCGGCGTCGTCGACCTCGAAGGTGACATCGTCGGGGCGCAGCATCAACAGGTCGTCGTGCTCCGCGCCCACCACCGGCGGCACTCCCTCGATGTTGTCGACAACCACCTTCACCGGCACGAACGCAGCCTCGCCCATGAACGAGGCGACGAAGTGGTCGACCGGTTGGTGGTACACGTCCTCAGGGGTGCCGATCTGCTCGATGCTGCCGGAACGCATCACCGCGATGCGATCGCCCACCGCCAGCGCCTCGCCCTGGTCGTGGGTGACGAACACCGCCGGTGTGCCGGTGGCGCGCAGGATGGAGACGACGTCGTCGCGCAGGCGCGTACGCAGGTTGGGGTCGAGGCTGGCGAACGGCTCGTCGAGCAGCAGCAACCGCGGTTCGGGGGCCAGCGCCCGGGCCAACGCCACACGCTGACGCTCGCCGCCCGACAATTCGTGCGGGTAGCGACCACCGAGGCCGGCGAGCCCCACCAACTGCAGCATCGCGTCGACCTGCGCGTGCTTGTCGCCACGGCGCACGCCGAAGCCGACGTTGGCCGCGACGCTGAGGTGCGGAAACAGCGCGTGTTCCTGGAACACCAGGCCCACGCCGCGGCGCTCGGGCGGCACACTGGCGGTGGTGCTGCTCACCGTGACCCCGCCGAGCTCGATCTCGCCGGAGTCGACGGTGTGCAGCCCGGCGATCATCCGCAAGACCGTCGACTTGCCGCAGCCGCTGGGGCCGACCAGCACCAGCACCTCGCGTTCGCCCAGGTCGAACGAGACGCGGTCGACGGCGACGGTGCGACCGAAGCGCTTGCAGACCTCGTGCACTCGAAGGGTGGTCATGTGGGGCGACGGTCCAATCGGCGGGAGAGCAGCACTACGGGTACGACGGCGACGGCGACGATCGACAGCGCCGGCAATGCGGCCTGACGATACCGAGACTCGGAGGCGAGGTTGTACACCCACACCGGCAGCGTGTCGAACCCGAACGGCCGCAACAGCAGCACGATCGGCAGTTCCTTCAGCGCGTCGACGGCCACCAGCACCGCCGCGGTTAGCAGCGACGAGCGCGCGAGCGGCAGGTGCACGCGCCACATCGTGCGCAGCGGCCCGGCGCCGAGCACCCGCGCCGAGGCGGTCACCTCGTCGGGCACCTGCGTCATCCCCGACTCGACCGACCCGAAGCCGGGACCGAGGAAGCGCACGACGTAGGCGTACACCAGCACCACCATCGATCCGGTGGCGAGCACGCCGGGCAGGTCGAGGCCGATGCGCTCGAGCAACGAGTCGAGGCCGACAGTGAACAACAACACGCCGATGCCCACCACCGGGCCAGGCACCGCATAGCCGACGGCGATCGCCCGCGACGACCAGCGGGTGAGCCGCGGCGAACCGAACCGTTGCGCATTGGCCACCAGCACCGCCACAGCCACGCACACCACCACGCAGATGGCCACCAGTTGCGCACTGTGGCGCAGGTAGGAGGTGTACTCGTCGGTCAGTGGCGTGCCACGCGGCCCGGTCTGCTCGTCGATCGCCCACCACGCCAGTTGCGCCACCGGAGCCGCGAACGCGACCGACACCACCAGGCCACACGCAGCCGTCGCCGCTGCAGCGCGCATGCCGCGCAAGCGGCGACGATCGAACCCGGCGCCGGCACCCCCCGACTGCGCGAAGCGGGCCCGTCCACGCGCCACCCGCTCGAACCCGATGGCCAACAGCGCGAAGGCGAGCACCAAGGTGGCCAGCTCACCCGCCGCGTCGCGGTCGTAGGTGCCGCGCCAGATGCGGAACACCCCCACCGACACGGTGTCGACCCCGAAGTACTGCACGGTGGCGAAGTCGGTGAGCGTCTCCATCGCCACGATCGCGCCCCCGGCCGCGATCGCCGGGCGCACCATCGGCAGCACAACTCGCCGTGCCGCCTCGGCCGGCCCGGCGCCGAGCACCCGCGCCGCCTGATAGGCGCCGGCGGCCTGATCGCGCAGCGCGGCGCGGGCAAGCAGGAACACGTACGGGTAGAGCACCAGCGAGAAGGTGACGATCGCGCCCATCGTCGACTCGAAGTCGGGGAACCACGCGTCGCGGCCGAACCACGCCCGCCACTGGTCCTGCACCGACCCGGTGCGGCCGAAGGTGGCCACGGTCAAGAAGCCGAGGATGTAGCCGGGCATGGCCAACGGCAACACGAGCATCCACGACAGCCACCGCCTGCCGGGGAAGTCGTAGGCCGACACCAGCCACGCCAACCCGGCGCCGAGCACCACCGCGCCGAGCACCGACCCGGCGAGCAGCACCGCGGTGTCGACCAGTTGGCCGGGTAGCCGGGTGCGCCACTGCTGAGCCCACACCTCGGTGCTCGGCGACAGCACGCTGGCCGTGAGCAGCGCCACCGGCACCACCACCAGCGCGGCGACCACCACCGCCGCCGAGGTCCAGGGGGCGGTGGAGCCGCGGCGGCCGCGGGTGGCGGGCGTCAGCATGTGATCACTCGTAGCCGGCTTCGTCCATCAGTCGCACCGCGTCGGCGTTGAGGCTGCCGATCGTCGCCGCGTCGAGCGGGTCGGCGAGGAAGTCGACCCCGAAGCGGTCGACCAGCACTTGGTCGGGCTCGATCGCCGGGTTGGCGGGCAGCTCGTGGTTGTCGCCGATGAGCACCTTCTGCCCGTCGGTGGCCAGCCATTCGAGGAACCGCTGGGCTTCTTCGGGGTGACGGGAGTGCTTGGTGACACCTCCACCCGACACGTTGACGTGCGCCCCCCGGTCGTCCTGGTTGGCCCATACCAGGCCGACGGGGAAGTTGGGGTTCTCGTCGTAGCGGCGGGCGAGGTAGTAGTGGTTGGTGACGCCCACCTCGCACAGGCCGTCGGCGAGCGCGTCGAGGATCAGTTCGTCGGTGGCGAAGATCTCGGCGTTGCCGGCCCAGCCCTTGACGATGCGTAGCGCCTCCTCCTCGCCGTGGGCGGCGATCAGGCTCGCCACCAGCGATTGCTGGTAGACGCTGGTCGAGTTGCGCATGCACACCCGACCCTTCCAAGTCGGCTCGGCCAGCTCCTCGTAGGTGGCGGGCACGTCCTCGGCGGCGAGCAAGTCGGTGTTGTACACGATTGTGCGCACGCGCACGGTGAGGCCGTACCACAAGCCGTCTGGATCGCTTAGTTCTGCAGGGATCGCCTGCGCGAGCACAGATGAGTCGATCGGCTGGAACAGGCCCTGCGCCGCTGCAGCGGCGAGGTTGCCGGCATCGACGGTGATGTACGCGTCGGCCTTGGTCTCCTCCCCTTCGGCCGCGATGCGCTCGCGCAGTTCGCCGTCGTTGCCGGTGAGGAACACCACCTTGATGCCCGTGTCCTTGGTGAACTGCTCGAAGGCCTTCTCGATGCCGTAGTGGCGTCCGCTGTACACGTGCAGCGCGTCGGAGTCGTCGTCCGAGCACGATGCCGAAAGGGCAGCGACGGCGACTGCCGCGGTGGCAGCGATCAGGCGACTAATGCGGCGGGTGAACATGCTTGGCCTCCTGCGGGGCGACGGTTCCGGTGGAACTGGGGGACACCACGGATCGCCCTGGTAGCCCAGGTGACCGTGAGTGCGACGAGCACGCCGGATGCCAGCGTCGCAGCATAGGCATGCAGCAACGCCAGGTGCTCGACGTAGATCGGCCACAACGTGAAGTGGGTGATGAGAATCCACATGCTGGCCGCGGCCAGCATGCTGAGCGGGCGCACCAGCAGGCGGGGCAGCGGCACTTCGGCCGCCCACAGCAGGCCGAGCACGGAAGCGAGGATGAAGCGGTCACGGTCGGAGTGGTCGAAGAACCACGGCAGCGCGAACGCCAGCAGCGCGGTGGTGGCGATCCGCTGCCACAACCTGATCGACTGTGCCACCAGCCATCCGGCGAAGAAGTAGAAGGCGACACCGTGTGTGCGAAAGCGCTGGTTGTAGGCATCGCCGATGATCGACCAATCCATCGCAAGCACGAGCGTGACGGCGAAGGCCCCGAGCGCGCACCAGTACGGCTGCCGCCGTTCGATGCGGCGCACTGCCGGCACTGCAAGCAGCAGCGACACCAGCAACACGAGGTGGGTGAACACCTCGAAGAACCAGAAGTGCCAATGCGCGCCCCTGTGCGATTCGGGCCCGATGTAGTTGTTGATCAGCAGCAGCGTGCCGCCGCTGTAGGCGCGGAAGATGACGATGCCGGCCGCAATCCACATCACCGCCGGTACCGCTACCCGCGCCGCGGTGCGCAGCCCTGCCCGCACCCGCGCCCCGCGGTCGCCGATCGAGCCCATGAAACGGGCCAGGTTGTAGCCGACGACGGCGAGCAGCGTGTGCGCGCCACCGGGCAGGTGGAACACTCCCATGTGCGTGCCCACTACCAGGCAGATCGCCACCGCGCGCAGCACGACGGTGGTGTCGAGCCGCGCCAGCCGCCTGCGTTGGCCGGGTTCGAGCGCGCCGACCGGTTGCAGGTGCCAGTCGTCGGGGAGTCGCCCCAGCACGCTCTCGAGACGGATCGAGCACTCGATGTAGCTCAGCGAGTCGCCGCCGAGCGATACGAACGAATCGGTCGCGCGCACCGCGGGCACACCGAGCACGGTGCCGTAGACGGCGGCGACCTGCCGGGCGGCGTCGGTCATCGCCACGGCGTCAGCGGCTGACGCGGACGCGGCCGTGACGGCCAGCGCGGGCGCTTCCCTGGCAACGGCGTCGTAGTCGACCTTGCCCGAATCGGTGCGGGGTAGCGCGTCGAGTTCGACGGCAACGACCCGCGCCAAGGGCAGCCCGCTGAGTGCGCACGTGTGCTCGCGAGCGAGGTGTGCCGGCGCGCCCACCACAGCCACCGCGACTCGTTCGTCGTCACCGGTAACGGCCGCTTCCACCGGCGCCGATGCGGCGGGGGCCAGCGCGCAGCGCAGCTCCGACTGCACGTGGTCGAGGTCGATGCGCAGGCCGAGCGGCTTCACGAAGCGACTGCGCCGGCCGACGATGGTTATCACACCGTCGTGCGGATCGCGCCGGGCGAGGTCGCCGGTGAACAGTTCGTCGAGTTCGCTGCCGCGGGCCAGGTCGTCGTGGCTCTCCGCGTAACCCATCATCACGTGCGGGCCGCGCACCACCAGTTCGCCCACACCGTCCGCCGCGCCGTCGATCGGTTGCAAGCGCAGCGAACTGCCCGGCACCGGCAGGCCGACCGCATCGGGGTGCTGCTCCAACAACTCGGGCGGCAGGTAGGCGATGCGCGCCGTCGCTTCCGTCTGGCCGTACATCACCACCAGCGATGCACCCCACTCGCGCGCCCGGTGGCTCCAGCGCACGACGTCGTCGGGCGCCATCCGCCCGCCGGCTTGAGTGAGCAGCCGCAGCGACGGGACGGCGATCGATTGCGGGCCGACACGCTCGAGCAGCGCGTAGGTGTGCGGCACGCCGGCGAGGTTGGTGACCCCGCGGTCGCGCATCGCGGCGCGAAAGCAGGGGTCGACCACGGAGGCGTCGGTGAGCACCACCGACGCGCCGGCGACGAGGTGCGAATGCAGCACCGACAGCCCGTAGCAGTAGTGCAGCGGCAGCGAGGTGATGCCCCGGTCGGCAGCGGTGAGACCGAGAATCGAGACGATCGCCTGTGCGTTGGCGAGCAGATTGCGGTGCGACAGGCGCACCAGCTTGGGGCTGCCGGTCGAGCCGGAGGTGCTGAGCGCGAGCGCGAGATCTGGGTGCAGTTCGCGCGCGCCGCGAGCCGGCGAGCGCATGATCGTCAACCCGTCATCGACCCCGACGATCGCGTCGGGTTCCCACCGCGCCGCGAGCTGCGCGTGGTTGGCGCCGGCGAGCAGCGGCACGTGTCCGCCGGCGAGCAAGGCAAGATAGGCCACCACCCAGTCGAGCGACGGCCGACCGTGCAGCAACACCAGCGAGCGCTCGGTGAGCGACAACTGGTCGCGGCGTTCGGCGACCAGCTGCTGCAACCGGCCATAGCTGATCTGTGCCTCGCCGGCGAACAGCGCAGGTGCATCGGCGGTGGCGTCAGTGGCGAGGCGCGCGACGACCTCGCGCCACAGTTCGCTGCTCAGCACGTCGGTCGCCATCATGGGCCATGATAGGCGGGCCTAATACCTGCCGCAAGCCGTGGAAACAGGCGGTGGTGGAAGCGTGATACACAATCTGTAGACTGATTGCATGCACTCGCCATCGACGACGATCCGCATTGACCGCGCCGTCCACGAGCGCCTCACCCGACTGGCACGCGAGACCGGCCGACCGCTGAACGACACTGTCGCCGAGGCAGCCACTGCCCTCGAGCGCTCGCTGTTCGCAGCCCGCCTCGCGGCCGAGTACACCGACATGGGCGGCAACCCGCAGGCGTGGCAGGAGTACCTGGCGGCGGGCGACCTGGCGGCGGGTGACGGTGTCGCCTGACGAGATCTGGCTGACCGACTTCGGTGACCCTTTCCCCGGCGAGCCGGCGTTTCATCGCCCGGCGCTCGTCGTCGGGCCGTCGCGCCTGTTTCCCGAGACGATGCCTTTCGTCTTCGTCGTTCCTCTCACCACGACTCGGCGAAACCTCTCCGTTCATGTCGAGATCGAGCCCCTAGCCGCAACCGGACTGCACGAAGTGAGCTACGCGCAGTGCGAGTGGGTGCGCTCGATCAACCGCCGCCGACTGGTCGATCGCCTTGGCATCGCCGACCCGACGACCACCCGCCAGGTCGCCGCCATCCTCGCCACCCTGTTCGGCTTCTGAGCCAGGTCAGGCGCCCGACATGGTTACCGCGATGTAGCGTCGGTAGGGACAAGGAGAACAACCGCATGGCGGACATCACCCAGTACCTGTTCTTGAGCCACCTACGCGCGAACCCCACCTCACACGTACGACACATGCGCAGAGGAAAGGTGGCCCACGACGGCCGCGGCCAGGCCTTCTGGTTCCGACCGCTCTCTGCCGCGCTTAGCGAGGTGCCGATCGACGACCGGGAGCAGCCCCTGTTATTCCATGCCCGCACGCTCGATTTCCAGGACGCAGCAGTGCAGGCGACGATCACCTACCGCATCATCGACCCCGCTACGGCGGCGACGCGCATCGACTTCGGTATCGATCCACGCAGCGGTGCCTGGCTCGCAACCCCGCTCGACCAGTTGGGCGGACTGCTCACCGAACTGGCCCAACAACACGCGCTGCAGCTGATCGCGCAGATGTCATTGCCAGAGGCGCTGGCCGAGGGGCTCGCCAAGGTGCGAGAGCGTATCGCCAATGGCCTGAAGGATGACGAGCGCCTCAGTTCGATCGGAGTCGAGATCGTCGACGTACGCGTTGTGGCCGTGCGTGCCGAAAGCGACGTGGAGCGCGCTCTGCAAACACCGGCGCGCGAGCAGATCCAGCAGGATGCCGACAAGGCAACGTTCGAACGGCGCGCCGTCGCCGTCGAACGCGAGAGGGCCATCGCCGAGAATGA
>CAUJEE010000157.1 GCA_963169215.1 Actinomycetota bacterium | reverse complement strand
TATCGGGACGATGGGTCATATTGACCATGGGAAGACGACGTTGACGGCGGCGATTTCGAAGACGTTGGCGGATAAGGGGTTGGCGCAGTACACGCCGTTTGATCAGATTGACAAGGCGCCGGAGGAGAAGGCGCGTGGGATCACGATTTCGATTGCGCATATCGAGTATGAGACGGAGAAGCGTCATTATGCGCATGTCGATATGCCGGGTCATGCGGATTACATCAAGAACATGATTACGGGTGCGGCGCAGGTTGATGGGGCGATTTTGGTGGTGGCGGCTACTGATGGGCCGATGCCTCAGACGCGTGAGCATGTGTTGTTGGCCCGTCAGGTGGGTGTGCCGTACATCGTGGTGGCTTTGAACAAGGCTGACATGGTGGAGGATGAGGAGTTGTTGGAGTTGGTGGAGCTTGAGGTTCGTGAGTTGTTGAACGAGTACGAGTTCCCTGGTGATGATGCTCCGGTGGTGCGGGTCAGTGCGTTGAAGGCGTTGGAGGGTGACGCGGGTTGGCAGGACAAGATCATGGAGTTGATGAATGCGGTGGATGGGTCGGTTCCTGAGCCGCAGCGTGATCTGGACAAGCCGTTCTTGATGCCGATCGAGGATGTGTTCACGATCACGGGTCGTGGGACGGTGGTGACCGGCAAGGTGGAGCAGGGCAAGGTGCACACTGGTGATGAGATCGAGATTGTCGGGTTGCGTCCGACGCAGAAGACGGTGTGTACGGGTGTGGAGATGTTCCGCAAGATTCTTGATGAGGGTCAGGCGGGGGACAACATCGGTGCTTTGTTGCGGGGTACGAAGAAGGAGGAGGTGGAGCGTGGGCAGGTGTTGTGCAAGCCGGGCAGTATCACTCCGCACACCAATTTCGAGGGTCAGGTGTATGTGTTGACTGCTGGTGAGGGTGGTCGGCACAAGCCGTTCTTCAACAATTATCGGCCGCAGTTCTTCTTCCGGACCACGGATGTGACCGGGACGATCGAGTTGCCGGCTGGTACCGAGATGGTGATGCCTGGTGACAATGTGACGATCACTGTCGAGTTGGGCAAGGCGATCGCGATGGACGAAGGTCTACGGTTCGCTATCCGTGAGGGTGGCCGCACCGTCGGCGCCGGCCGCGTCACCAAGATCACCAAGTGAGCTGACGCACCATGGCCCAGAGCATCCGCATCCGCCTCAAGGCATTCGATCACGAGATCATCGACCAGTCGACGCGCAAGATCGTCGAGACGGTCACCCGCACCAACGCGGCCGTGCGCGGCCCGATCCCGCTGCCCACCGACAAGCACCGCTTCACCGTCATCCGTGGGCCGCACATCGACAAGGACTCTCGTGAGCACTTCGAGATGCGGGTGCACAAGCGCCTGATCGACATCGTCGACCCCAACGCGAAGACCATCGACAGCCTGCAGCGCATCGAACTGCCCGCCGGCGTCGACATCGAAATCAAGATCCAGGCCAGCTGACCCCACAGGTCGAAGGCCGCAGGCCGCAGGCCCGGCCGACAGCGACCGGCAGCGCCCGTCGGTCAGCCTGTGGACGCCGGGTTGGCCCCTTGCCGGGGTTCGCACACGGCAATGACGGCTACCGGTGTTCCGTCGCGCCGACGTACCACCACCCAGTGGATTGACACGTGGGCTCGCCTGTCGTTCTCGCACTGGCCGCAGCGGTCGACCAGGAAGTCGTTCGCCCCGGACAAGAGCCGCGACCAGATGTCGTCCGCGCCGCAGTTGATGCAGTCGACGAGGCGCATCTCACCGGCGTCGGCAACCGCTTGCTCGTCGGAGAAGAGTTCGAGGAACGAATCGCTGGCGGCCACGAGTCGCCGGTCGAGGTCGAACACCGCCTGTGGTACTGGACCGTGCACAAGGTCCATCAACTGATCGGCCACCGCCGAGAGAGTGAGCGAGTCGTCAAGCGCGAACAGATGCCCGACGCTCTCGTAGAGGTGGTCGCGCGTGACCCACGCGGCGCTGAAGCGCTCCACCCGGGCGACGGCGTCCTCCACCTTGGCGGCCATCTGGCGCAACAACTCCACCTCCTCGTCGGAGTACGGTCGACCACCTGGCTGGCGCAGGAGCGTGAGCGTGCCGATCGGATCGCCGCTGGACCCTCGCACAGTGCATGACGCGAGCGACTGCGACATCAGGTCTTCGGTGTATTGGCGAAACTGCACGGCAATCCTGGACGCCGCCTGCGGTGCCTCCATGTGGTGTTCGACGAGCACCCGGCTCTCCTCGTACAGCTCCGCCGTGGGTAGATCGCTGACCTTGGGGATCTTCGCCGCCAGGTAGGCCGCCACCAGGCCGCGACGCGCCGGGTCGCGGTCGTAGAACGAGACGGCCGGCGCGTACTGCCCGTCCTCGCTGAGCAGGCGCAGGATGCATGCGTCGCCGATCTCCGTCGCCAGCCAGCGGGTGGCCAGGTCGAACACCGGCTGTGCCGACAGGCTGGTCGATTCCAGCATCGTGTCGAGTTCGTCCTCGAGGGCCTCGCCCGGCGCGATGGATGGCTCCGCCCTGCGGACGAAAGGCTCGTCTTCGACCGCCAATCGGCGGCGCATCATCTCCAGCGCGGCTTCGGAGATCTTGTAGCTGCCGCCGACCTTGACTGCGACCAGTTCACCGGTGCGCACATAGCGGTATGCCGTCTGGTAATGAACGCCGAGACGCCGAGCGGCTGTCTTGAGATTCATCCCGACCCCCGTGGACGACCTCTGTTGGTTGAAGCCACCCGCAGTGTATCGGTGGACTTCGGGCGAACATTAGCTCATGTCGAGCGAATTGTCAACTACTTGAGGAACCCGTCGAACCCGGCAAGGGCGCCTACGGAGCCGGGAGCGCGAGCGGTCAGGCGACGGCCGTCAATGCCGGCTGCGGGCGTGATTCGCAGACGGCCACGACTGCCACGGGTGTTCCGTCGGGTCGTCGCACCACCACCCAGTGGATTCCGACCTGTGCTCTGACGAGAGAATCGCACTGCTCACAGTGGTTGACGATGAAGTCGCTGATGCCCGACAAGAGCTGCTCCCACAGGTCGGTCATCTCGCAATGAGCACAACCCACGAAAGGCGCCTCGTCGACGTCGCCGGTCGGTGCGCCAGCGGCGAAGAACTCGAGGAAAGAGTCGCTGGCCACGACCAAGTGGCGGTTGACATCGAAGATCGCTTGCGGCGCCGGGCCGTCGACGAGATCCATCAGCTGGTCGGTGACCGCGGCCGGCGTGAGACTGTCATCGAGCGAGAACAACTGGCCGACGCTCTCGTACAGTTCGTCGCGGGCCACCCACGCGGCGCTGAAGCGTTCTACCCGGGCGACGGCATCCTCGACCTTGGCGGCCAGTTCGCGCAGCAACTCCACCTCGTCTGCGGAGAACGGCCGTGCTCCTGGCCGCCGCAAGAGCGTGAGCGCACCGATCGGGTCGCCGCTCCTCGTCCTCACCGGGCACGAGGCCATCGACTGCACCTGCAACTCCTGCGCGTACTGGCGGAACCGCACCGCCATCGCCGCCGACACCTTCGGCGCCTCCATGTGGTGCTCGACGAGCACACGGTTCTCCTCGATCAGCACTGCGGCCGGAAGCTCGCTCAACTTCGGCAGGGAGGCCGCCATGTAGGCGGCCAGCAGACCACGGCGCGCCGGGTCGCGGTCGAAGAACGAGACGGCGGGTGCGTATTGCCCGTCTTCGCTGAGTAGGCGCAGGATGCACACGTCGCCGACCTCCATCGCCAGCCAGCGGGTGGCCAGGTCGAACACCGGCTGTGCCGACAAGCTCGTCGAGTGCAGCATCGTGTCGAGTTCGTCCTCGAGCGCTTCGCCCGGTGTGGGCGGATGTTGCACTTCCAGCCGCATGGGAGCGTCGGCGGCCGCGAGGCGTTGGCGCAGCATCTCCAGAGCTGCCTCAGAGATCTTGTAGCTACCACCGACCTTGACCGCGACGAGATCGCCCGCGCGCACGTAGCGATAGGCCGTCTGGTAGTGCACTCCCAGACGACGGGCAACGGTCTTGAGATTCATCCCGACCCCCGTGGGCGACCCCCTATTCGATCTCGGTCGAATCGTAGCGCGGGAAGCCGGCGCCCTACGGCAAGCGACGGGCGCTGACAACACCTTGCTGAAACCGTGAAAAAGCGTCATCACAAGCGCGCTAACGCGATGAAAATGCGAGCACTTCAGCGTGTCCTCCCGAGGGGCGATCTGTTAGGCGAGGGATCGGACAGCAAGCGCCGGTTCTGACATCAGCTGGTGTTCCGCCATCCGGGCACCTCGTCCGAAGGAGAGCGCAATGATTGTTTCGAGGAACAAGCGTCGCCGGGCAGTGGCCGTCGGCCTGGCTGGAGTGGTGGCAGCGGCGGGAACCGCGATGGCGGCGTCCAACACAGTCGCCGATCGCAACGCCGGTGCCGGCAGCGGCCAGGTTGCCGGCTTCACGGTCAGTGACATCGAATACTTCCCGGCCGCCGACCCGTGGTTGGTCGGCACGATTCGCTTCCGAATCGTCCGCGACATCAACTCGGCTGTCGTCGACTCGAGCAACGCGACCGTGATGGTCAGTCTCGACGACGGCGACACCTACGACAGCTGCTCGGTGTCGTACGGTGAGGCCACCTGCGCGCTGGCTTATCCGGTGCCGTTCTCGATCGTCGAGTCGGCCGACGTGGTGGCCTACGACTCGGCGGCCAGCGGATCCTGATCCCCTCGGAGTGGGCAGGGTTCGCCCTGCCCACCTCCGAGTCGCAGATCCGAGAGGAGACGAGTGGCGATGGGATTGATCAAGCGTGTCGGGCTGCTCGCGTTGGCGGTGGCCTGCTGGCTGCTGCTGGTGCCGACCCAACTGGGAGGCGCTGCCAGCTACGTGCGAGTGCAGGGCAACTCGATGTACCCCACGTTGCGTGCCGGCGACACCGTCTTGTTGATCCGCGACGATCGATACGCGGTCGGTGACATCGTCGCCTTCCACTCGGCCCAACTCGGTGGATCGCTGGTGATCCACCGCATCGTCGACATCGCCCCCGACGGCCGGTTCGTCACGCAGGGCGACAACAACAACTTCGTCGACGGTGATCGCCTGAGCGAAGCCGACGTGCTCGGCAAGCGGACCCTGCGCCTCCCGGGCGGCGAGCAACTGATCGCCACCCTCAGCGGGCCCTGGCGGGTGGCGATCCTGGCTGCTGGACTGTGGCTGCTGTTGTTCTTCAGGCCCGGTGGCGCGCCGAGCGTGCATCGCCGCAGAGCAATGAGAAGGAGGCACTCGTGAGCAGGCACAGGGATGGAAGCGGCAGTGGGCTGCACTTGGTCCGCGGGGTCGGCTGGTTGGAGGCGCTGATGCTGATCGCGGTGCTGGTGGCCGCCTGGGCGTGGGCCAAGCCCAGCACCACGGAAGTGACGAGCGCAGTGGAGTACAGCGCGGTGTACTCGTTCGACTACACCGCGCCCCCCGTTCCCGGCAGCCGCCTGTACGCAGACGACTCGATCACCTTCGGTGACCCGATCTTCTTCGCTGCCGCCGACTCGGTCGATGTGGAGGTTGCTGTCGACTTCCGCACCCATGGCGCCCCGATCAGTGAGGCGACGATGGCGACCAGAGTGGTCGTCTCGTCAGACGCAGGCTGGTCGCGGGTGCTGCTCGAATCCGATCCGACGCCGATCGAGGGAGTCGCGGCCAGCACGACGGTGCCGGTGAACTTCGCCCTGGCGCTCAACTTGGCACGCGAGCTCACCGAGGCCTCCGGGGTGAAGGGCAAGACCGTGGTCAGCGTCATTGCCTCCGCGTCGGCGGTGATCGACCTGCCGCCGGCGGTGGAAGGGGGCGGCGCCCGGCCGATCGACACCGTGGCCAGCCTCACCTTCGATCTGGAGGAGAAGGTGGCGACTCTGCACGGGCACGGGCAACTCTCGCCTCTCGACGTCGTGGAGGCGATCGAAACCGGCACGGTGCTCGCCAGTGACGGGGCGGGCGGCGGCGGGTCGCTCGGCGACCTCTCCACGCAGAAGGTGTCGACGACACTGCAGCAGTTGCGCACCCAGGACGAGACGGTGAGCGTCGGCCGGTGGAACGTCAGCATCGAACACCTGCGGTACGGAGCGAGCGCGCTGCTCGGTGTGCTGCTGCTGTTGCTTGCCTACGACGCGATCGTGTTGCGCATCGCCCAGCGACGCGGCGAGTCGGCGTTCCTCAACACCCGCTACCAGGCGGGTCTCTTGACGCTCGTCGACGTTCCTGCAGGAGTGTACGACGAGGCGCTGGTGGTGGGTTCGTTCGAGACCCTCGCGCGCGTGGCCCGCGACGTCGAGGCTGACATCCTGTACCACGCCGACGACAGCGGCGAGCGATACTTCGTGTTCGACGGACCGCGCGTGTTCGCCTACGAGGTGCCCCGCGAGTCGGCCGCAAACACCCCCGCATCAGAGCAGGGAACGCAAGGTGGTGGTTGGTGATGAGGCGTCGCGTCCGTCTTCTGCGCATCGAACGGATGCCGGCGGTGCTCCTGCTCACGGGTGTCATCGTCGCGGCGTGGGCGCTTGCCGCGGCAGTGGTGGTGCCGAGTAGCAATCTCGACCACATCGGCAACCTGCCCGGGCCCCCACCGCAGATCGTGGTGACCGCGCAGACAACCGACCCCGGGTCGTCGGTGTCGACCAGCGACCCGAGTTCGTCGTTGTCGACGCCGCCAACGTCCGATCCCGGCGGATCATCCACCGTCGCCTCGTCGTCGATTCCCGAGACCAGCGCCCCACCCTCGGCG
>CAUJEE010000156.1 GCA_963169215.1 Actinomycetota bacterium | reverse complement strand
ATCCCGCTCGCGCCGGGCGAGCTGGTGCTGGTGTGCGTGCGGGTGTACGACAGCCCCAACCCACTGCGCCCGCTGGCCACCGATGCGTTCGTGCTCGAGGGGCCGCAGGTGCTGGTGCCGCGGGTGGTGCTGCACGATGTGCGCTTCACCGAGCCGCTCGACCTGGCCGCGGGGGAGGTGGCCGTGCAAGTGGGCACCGCCGCCGACGACTGCGGCGCGGAGTGGCGCAGCGAGGATCGGGTCACGGCCGGGCGGTTGTCGATCCGCCCGCTGGCCGAGTTCAGCTGCCCGGGCCTGGCTGCGCCGCTCGACGGCCGCGGCACCCGCACGCTGCAGATCGCCACCCGCCGCTTGCACGAGGGTCGCTGGCTGTCGAGCAGCTATTCGTTCAACATCCCCCGCCGCGACTGCAGCACGATGGAGTGCGGGCGGGTGCTGTATTGGGAGGAGTACGCGGTGCCGATGCCGCCGACGCAGCAGGTGCTGTGCGGTCGGCCGTTCTGGGACAGCAGCCCGTGCAACCCGCCCGGCGACGGGGTGGTGCTGGTGAACGTGCTGTACGACCTGGTGGGCAGCGGCCAGTACGGCGCAGCCGACTACCTCGGCAGCAGCGACCGGCCGGAGACTGGGCCGATCGGTGGTTACCCGGTGGTGCGCCTGCTCGGCGGGCAGACGGCCCCCACCTTCTCGCTCACCGCGGTGCCGGCGCAGCTGTCGATCGTCGCCGATCGCTCGCTCACCCTCGAGTCGTTGCGCCTTTCCGGGCTGGAGGTGCCGAGCGGCACCGACCCGGCCTGCCTGGCCTTCCCCGACACGGTGGTCGCCAGTGCGCCGGCCACCGAGTTCGCGGCGACGGTCACCATCTGCGCCGGGGTGCTGTACGAGGTGTGGGCCACGGTGGTCGACACCGACGGCACCCGCACCGAGGTGTCGACCGGGGCCATCAGCGTGTTTGCCACCAGCAACGACCTGGTCGCCCGCGTGGAGGTGCTGGGCGGCGACGCGCCGGCCTTCGGCTGGTTCTACGAGCAGATGGTGTTGGTGGAGAGCGGCCTGCCGTACGCCGGCGGGTGGACCGGGCCGGCTGCACCCGACCAGCCGCGGTGCCGCTCGCTCGATACCACGGTGGGCGAGTTTCGCTGGCGCGGTTTGGTCATGTTGGGCAGCACCGTCGATGTGCGGATGTCGCTCAACATCACCTCCGCCGGCGACAGCGAGTGTCCGCTCACCAGCCGCGGCGCACCGGGGTTGGTGGAACTCAGCGGTTCGTTCACCCTCGAGCAACTGTTCAGCGGCGCGCCGCTGGTGCTCACCACCCCCGCCGACACGCCGCTGCAACTGCGCATCACCCTGACCGGCAGCTGGCAACTGGGCGAGCTGAACATCCAGACCTGACCCAGGCCGTGCTGCCGGGCGGGCGGGGCGGGCCGAGCGGCTGGCCGGGCGGGCGTGCGGCCGGGCCGGGCCGGGCGACGAGGGCGGCGGCAACTGGGAAGCCGTGGTCCCGGAGGCCGGGGGCGGGTTCAAGGGGTGAGCGCGACATCTCCTGAGTGAGGGGGTGTGGGGCTACTGGCCGAGGCGTTGGCCGCCGAAGATGGTGACCTCTTGGCGCACGGGCACCAGGTCGCGGCGTGGGGGGCGGCGTTGCGCCTCGGCGCGGGCGTCGGCGGCGAGCGCCTGCAACTGCTCGATCTCGGCCCGCAGGCGATCGTTCTCGGCCTCGAGGTGCATCACCCGGCGGATGCCCTCCAGGTTCATCCCCTCGGCGGCCAGCTCGCTGATGCGCCGCAGGCGATCGATGTCGATGTCGCTGTAGCGGCGGTTGCCCCCCTGGGTGCGCGCCGGCTGCACCAGGCCGCGGCGCTCGTAGATGCGCAGCGTCTGCGGGTGCATGCCGGCCAGTTCGGCGGCAACGGAGATGACGTACACGGCATGATCACGCGAGCGCATCGGTCAGGCCCCTTTCGTCGTATGAGTAGACACGGTAGTCGCCTGCGCGAGGGCTTCGATGGCCGCCCGCTGCTCGGCGGTGAGATGGGTGGGCACCTGCACGTCGGTGGTGACGATCAGGTCGCCGGTGTGGGTGGCGCCGCCGGCCTTGGCGACGGTGATGCCCTTGCCCTTCACCCGGTGGCGGCTGCCCGACTGGGTGCCGGCGCGCAGGCGCAGGGTGACCGGGACGCCGTCGAGGGTGGGCACCTCGATCTCGCCGCCGAGGGCCGCGTCGGCGAAGCTGATCGGCACGTGCACGGTGAGGTCGTGGCCCTTGCGGCCGAACAGCGGGTGGGGCATCACCCGGCACTCGATGATCAGGTCGCCGGCCGGCCCACCGTTGCGCCCGGGGCCACCCTTGCCGCGCAGGCGTACCTTCTGCCCGTCGCTCACCCCCGCGGGAATGCGGGCCTGCACCTCGCGCGGACGATGCTCGACCCCCGTGCCACGGCAGGTGGGGCACGGATTATCGATCACCGCGCCCGCGCCGCCACACGCCCGGCACGGCTGCTGGAACGAGAACATGCCCTGGTTGTCGTCGATCACGCCCCGCCCGCCGCACTGCGAGCAGGCCCGCGGTGAGGTGCCCGGCCGCGCGCCGCTGCCGTGGCAGGTGCTGCACTCGGCGTCGCTGGTGAGTTGCAGGGTGGTGGTGAGCCCGTGCGCGGCGTCGACGAAATCGAGGGTGAGCACCGCCTCGACATCGGCCCCACGGCGCGGCCCGGCGGCCGCCCGTCCGCGGGCGGCGCGGCTGCGCCCGAACATCTGCCCGAACAGATCGCCCAGGTCGTCGGCACCGACGTTGAAGTTGAAGCCCGCGCCGGGGCCGCCCGCGCCACCGGCCCCACCGGGCCCGAAGCCCATCGGGCCGAGGCGGCGCACCTCGTCGTACTCCTTGCGCTTGGCGTCGTCGCCGAGCACGTCGTAGGCCGCGCTCACCTCCTTGAACCGCTCCTCGGCCTTGGCGTCGCCGGGGTGGGTGTCGGGATGGCTCTCGCGCGCCAGCTTGCGGTAGGCCTTGGTGATCGCCTTGGCATCGGCCTCAGGGGCCACCCCGAGCACCTTGTAATAGTCCTTCTCGAACCACTCACGCTGAGCTGCCATCTCTACTCACCTCCTCTCCCGTCCCGCTGCTGCGGGTCCTGCCGCCGTCAGATCCTCCCGCTGCGCCTTACGGCTTGCGGGCCCCTCCTGCACGGCGTCACCCCCAGCAGCTGGTTTTCAGTCCCTGACTTTCACCATGGCCGCGCGGAGCACGCGGCCTTTCCATGTGTAGCCACTGCGCAGCACCTCGCTGACCACCGGCTCGCCACCGTCGCCCGGCTCGTGCAGCACGGCCTCGGCCAGGTTGGGGTCGAACGGCTGGTCGTGCAGGTTCATCGCCTCCAGGCCCAGCTTGCGCAACTCGCCGAGCAGCAGGTTGAACAGCGGCTCGACCTCGGCCGGGTGCTGCACGTAGGCGGCCTCGCAGGCGTCGAGCACGGGCAGCAACGCCTCGGCGATGCGGCCGGTGGCGCGCTGCACCTCATCGGCCTGCTGGGTGGCCACCCGCTTGCGGTAGTTGTCGAAATCGGCCTGCAGCCGCACGGCGATGTCCTTGAACTGATCGCGTTCGGCGCGCAGTGCTTCGATGTCGAGCTCGACTGCTTCCTCGGCCGCGTCGACGGCGGCGAGCGCGGCGTCGATGTCGGCCACGGTCTGCGGGTCGACTTCGTCGGCGCGATCGGGCTGGTCGGGCTGGTCGCTCATGGCAACCTCACTCGTCGACGATCTCGGCGTCGATGATGTCGTCGTCACCACCGCTGCCATCACCGCTGCCACCGCCGGGCGTGCCCTGCGAGTCGGCGGCGGAGGTGCCCGCCGCGTTCTCGGCCGCAGCCTTCTCGTAGAGCTTCTGGCTGAACGCCTGGCTGGCCTGCATCAGCGCCTCGTGGGCAGTCTT
Organism: Actinomycetota bacterium; assembly: GCA_963169215.1. Lineage (GTDB taxonomy): Bacteria > Actinomycetota > Acidimicrobiia > Acidimicrobiales > Ilumatobacteraceae > UBA668. Next base: position 11,628 of record CAUJEE010000156.1, on the reverse strand, counting down.
GATCGCGGCCATGTCGCTGCCGTTGAGCGCGGCCTTCAACTCGGCCAGCGGCTTGTCGATCGCCTCCTTGTCGGCCTCGTCGACCTTGTCGGCGTTGTCGCGCAGCACCTTGTCCATCTGGTACACCAGTGAGTCGGCGTTGTTGCGCACCTCGGCCTCCTCACGGCGCTGACGATCTTCCTCGGCGTGAGCCTCGGCGTCGCGCACCATCTGGTCGATGTCCTTCTTGTCGAGCGTGCTCTGGCCGGTGATGGTCATGCTCTGTTCCTTGCTCGTCGCCCGATCCTTGGCGCTGACGTGCACGATGCCGTTGGCGTCGATGTCGAAGGTGACCTCGATCTGCGGCACGCCACGGGGGGCGGGCGGCAGGTCGACCAGCTGGAACTTGCCGAGTGTCTTGTTGTAGTTGGCCATCTCGCGCTCGCCCTGCAACACATGGATCTCGACGCTGGGCTGCATGTCTTCGGCGGTGGTGAACACCTCGGTGCGCTTGGTGGGGATGGTGGTGTTGCGCTCGATCAGCTTGGTCATCACCCCGCCCTTGGTCTCGATGCCCAGCGACAGCGGCGTGACGTCGAGCAGCAGGATGTCCTTCACGTCGCCGCGCAGCACACCGGCCTGGATCGCGGCGCCGACGGCCACCACCTCGTCGGGGTTCACCGACTTGTTCGGCTCCTTGCCGGTCATGCTCTGCACCAGATCGGTGACCGCCGGCATGCGGGTGGAACCACCGACGAGGATGACGTGGTTGAGTTCGCCCTTGCTGATGCCGGCGTCCTTCAGCGCCTGCTCGAAGGGGATGCGGCAACGCTCGATGAGGTCGGCGGTCATCTCCTGGAACTTGGCCCGGGTGAGTGTCTCGTCGAGGTGCAACGGACCCTCGGCGGTGGCGGTGATGAAGGGCAGGTTGATCTGCGTGGTGTTCACCTGGCTGAGCTCGATCTTGGCCTTCTCCGCGGCCTCCTTCAGCCGCTGGCCGGCCATCCGGTCGGCGGCCAGATCGACACCGTGCTTGCCCTTGAACTCCTTCACCAGCCAGTCGATCACGCGCTGGTCCCAGTCGTCGCCGCCCAAGTGGGTGTCGCCGTGGGTGCTCTTCACCTCGAACACACCGTCGCCGATCTCGAGCACGCTCACGTCGAAGGTGCCGCCACCGAGGTCGAACACCAGCACCTTCTCGTCCTCCGCGCCCTTGTCGAGGCCGTAGGCGAGGGCCGCAGCGGTGGGCTCGTTGATGATGCGCAGCACCTCCAGCCCGGCGATCTGCCCGGCCTCCTTGGTGGCGGTGCGCTGCGCATCGTCGAAGTAGGCGGGCACGGTGATGACCGCCTGGGTGACCGGCACCCCGAGGTAGGCCTCCGCGTCGCGCTTCAGCTTCATCAGCGTGCGCGCGCTGATTTCCTGCGGGGTGTAGCGCTTGCCGTCGACGTCGTCGCTCTTCCACGACTCGCCCATGTGCCGCTTGATGCTGCGGAAGGTGCGGTCGGGGTTGGTGATCGCCTGACGCTTGGCGACCTCGCCCACCAACACCTCGCCCGACTTGCTGAAGGCGACCACCGAGGGGGTGGTGCGGGCGCCTTCGCTGTTGGGGATGACCACCGGGTCGCCGGCCTCGAGCACGGCGACGACGGAGTTGGTGGTGCCCAGGTCGATGCCGACTGCCTTGGCCATGATGATGCTCCTTGAAGTACTGGGGGGAGAACGGGGGTCGCCAGCGGGAGTGCGGGCGCACGATGCTGAGCGAACCACGCGCAAGTGTAGGGAGCGGGTGTCGCCATCGACAACTTGCGCCGCAGATTTCTTGAGCGATAGCGACTCAAGTTCGACGAATCCCTGGCATAGGTGTCTCGGGAGCGTGTTCGACCCCCCACGACAACTTCGCAGGAGGCCGCTGCCCTCACCTGCGTGCACTGCCATTCACCTCTTCTCCCACCGGGGGTCGTGTGATAGTTTCCGAGCGCTTCGTTCGACACGGGAGGACACATCATGAACAGGCTCGTCAAGGGGATCGTCGCCGTCGCGGCGGTCGTCGCGGTCACACCTGCACTGGCCCACGCCGGTGACGACACCACCACCACCGTCTACGAAGTGCCCGAGCAGTGCTGGATCGAGGAGGACACCGGCCCCGCACGCGTCGTGCACGGTCGGGCGGCCACCGAAGAGGTGGATCTGCCCTACTGCGACGAGATCGAAGGGATCTGCGTCGAGGTGGTGTGGCCCGGAGATGACGGCCCGGCGCGCGTCGCCCACCGCCCGGCGGAGGAGGCGGAGATCACCGGTGCCCCGTGCGTGCCGATCGACCCGGCCTGCGAGTTCACCTACTACGTCGAGCCGCCCGCTGGCCCGTCGCGTTCCGCGCACCAGTCCGCGCGACCCTTCGGCGGGGTCGACGACGTCTTGGTCGTCGACATCCCCGAGGAGTGCCAGGAAGCGCTGTCGCAGGCGTTCGGGCCAACGGGGCGCGAATCGGGCACCATCGCCTGGATCGCTGCACTGCTCGTGGGCCTCGGTGGCGTTCTGCTCGTCACCCGCCGCGCCATCGCCATCCGCACCCGCTGACAACCACACAGCTGTACACAAGACCGAAGTAACAACACACAAGTAGAGGAACAAACCAGATGAAGAAGTTCGCCACCGGCCTGCTGGCAGTTGCCACTGTCGCCGCACTGATGCCCGCCGTCGCCCGCGCCACCGAGACCACCGCCTCGGAGACAACCGAGGGGCCGCCCGGGCCGCCAACTCAGTGCTGGATCGAGGACGACACCGGCCCCGCGCGCATCGTGCACGGTCGGGTGATCACCGACAAGCCGGTGATCCTGCCCTTCTGCGACGAGATCGAGGGCATCTGCGTCGAGGTTCAGTGGCCCGGGGGCGGCCCATCGCGCATCGCCCACCGCCCGACCGGAGAGTCGGAGATCACCGGTGTGCCGTGCGTGCCGATCGACCCGGCCTGCGACTTCGTGTACTACGTGGAGCCGCCGAAGGGTCCGGCTCGCGCCGCGCACGATAGCGCTCGCCCTGCCTACGGTGGCGGCCAATACATCACCGTCGACATCCCCGAAGAGTGCCAGGAGGCGTTGTCGGGTGGGCTGGTGCCCGCCGGTAGCGACTCGGGCAACATCGCCTGGATCGCCGCACTGCTGGTGGGCGTCGGCGGCGTGCTGGTCGTCACCCGCCGCGCCATCGTCATCCGCACTCGGTAAGTAGCAAGCACAGGGAGGACAAGATGAAGAGGTTCGGGATCACACTGGTCGCCGTCGGATTCGTCGGCGCACTTCTGCCCGCGGTCGCGAACGCGACCGAGGTCACCACCGGGGAGGACAGTGTCGGCACCACCATCGAGGGTGTGCCCGAGGCGTGCATCTACTACCTGGAGCCGCCGGCCGAAACCACGACCACGGAGACGAGCACGACGCTCAACTTCGGGTTCATATACAACCCCGGTCCGGCGCGCAACGTGCACTACACGACGCCCGACTATCCCGACTGCGAAGACGTGGAAGGCATCTGCGTCGAGGTCGGGTACCCGACTGGCCCCTCGCGCGTCGCCCACCGCCCGCAGACCGAGGAGGAGCCGTGCGTGCCGATCGACGAATCCTGCGACATCTCCGAGGTGTTCGACGTGGGTCCTGCACGGGCCGTGCACCAGGCACCACGGCGCCCGATGCCCTACCAGGAGCTGATCATCGACATCCCCGCGGAGTGCGAGGAGGCGTTGTCGGAGGCACTGGTGCCCGCCGGTAGCGACTCGGGCACCATCGTCTGGCTGGCGGCGCTGCTCGTCGGGGTCGGCGGTGCACTGATCGTCACCCGCCGCGCGATCGCGATCCGCACCCGCTGACAACACCATCAACGAACCAGCGAGGCCCGCGTCACGCAGGTGGCGCGGGCCTCGCCGCGTGCCTGGTCAACTCCAGTCGAGGATCACCTTGCCGCACTGGCCGGCGCGTACCACCTCGAAGGCCCGGGTGTAGTCGCGAGCGTGGAAGCGGTGGGTGACGATGCCGCTCACGTCGAGCCCGCTCTGCAACATCGCGGCCATCTTGTACCACGTCTCGAAGATGCGCCGGCCGTAGATGCCCTGCAGCTCTAGGCCCTTGAAGATCACGTCGTTGACGTCGAGGGTCATCGGCCCGGAGGGGATCCCGAGCACGGCCACCCGCCCGCCGTGATTCATCGCGTCGAGCAGCTGGTTGAACGCCGCCTCCGCGCCCGACATCTCCAGGCCGACGTCGAACCCCTCGGTCATACCCAACTCGCTCATCACCACCCCGAGGTCGTCGGTGCGCGCGTCGACCACCCGCGTCGCCCCGTGCGCCGCGGCCAGCGCCAACCGGTAGGGGTTGACGTCGGTCACCACCACGTGCCGCGCCCCGATGTGGCGCACGATCGCCGCGGCGAGCACCCCGATCGGGCCGGCGCCGGTGATCAGCACGTCTTCGCCCACCACGTCGAAACGCAACGCGGTGTGCGTGGCATTGCCCAAAGGATCGAGCACCGCGGCTACGTCGTCGGTGATGTGCGCGGGCACCACGAACACGTTCTGCGCCGGAATCACCACATAGTCGGCGAACGCACCCGGGCGGGTGACACCCACCCCGGTGTGGTTGTGGCAGAACTCGCGGCGACCGGCCTTGCAGTTGCGGCAGTGGCCGCAGGTGATGTGTCCCTCACCGGCCACCCGCTGGCCCACCTCGAGGCCCTTCACGCTGGGCCCGAGGGCGACGATCTGGCCCATGAACTCGTGGCCCACCACCATCGGCACCGGGATGGTGGCCTGCGCCCACGCGTCCCAGTTGAGGATGTGCAGGTCGGTGCCGCAGATCGACGTCTTGTGCACGCGGATCAGCACCTCGCCCTCGCCGGCCACCGGCCGCGGCACCTGCTGCATCCACAGCCCGGGGGCGCGCTCGGCCTTCACCAGCGCGGTCATCGTGCTCGACTTGCTCACGACACCACCCCCATCTGCCGACCGACATCGACGAAGGCGGCCACAGCCATGTCGATGTCGTCGTCGCTGTGCGCGGCCGACATCTGCGTACGGATGCGCGCCGCGCCCTGGGGCACCACCGGATAGCTGAACGCGATCACGTACACCCCCGCGACCAGCAGGCGCGTGGCCATCTCGCCGGCCACCTTCGCATCGCCGACCATCACCGGGATGATCGGGTGCCCCGCGCCGGCAAGGCGGAACCCGGCGGCACCCATCGCCGCCCGGAAGCGTTCGGCGTTGCGCTGCAACTGGGCCCGTAACGCGTCGCTCGCGTCGAGCAGGTCGAGCGCGGCCAGGGTGGTGGCTGCGATCGCCGGCGCCAGCGAGTTGCTGAACAGGTACGGACGCGACCGTTGCCGCAGCCACTCGATCACCTCCCCGCGGCCACTGGTGTAGCCGCCGCTGGCGCCGCCGAGGGCCTTGCCCAGCGTGCCGGTGATGATGTCGACCCGGCCGAGCACATCGCACCACTCGGGGGTGCCGCGGCCGTGGGCACCGACGAAGCCGACCGCGTGCGAGTCGTCGACCATCACCATCGCGTCGTACTGCTCGGCCAGGTCGCAGATCGCGGCCAGGTCGGCGATCACACCGTCCATCGAGAACACCCCGTCGGTGGCAATCAGTCGGTAGCGGGCACCGGCTGCGTCGCGCAGGCATTGCTCGAGCTGGGCCATGTCGTTGTTGTCGTAACGCATCCGCTGCGCCTTGCACAGGCGGATGCCGTCGATGATCGAGGCGTGGTTGAGGGCATCGGAGATGACCACATCGGATTCGTCGAGCAACGGCTCGAAAAGGCCGCCGTTGGCGTCGAAGCACGACGAGTACAAGATGGTGTCGTCGGTACCGAGGAACTCGCTGAGGCGCTCCTCGAGGGCGCGGTGCACCGTGTGCGTGCCACAGATGAAGCGCACCGAGGCCATCCCGTAGCCGTGGTCGGCCAGCGCCTGCTGGGCCGCGGCCACCAGCGCGGGGTGGTCGGCCAGGCCGAGGTAGTTGTTGGCGCACAGGTTGAGCACCGTTGCCGAGGCGGGCGCAGCCGATGTCGCAGCCGGGCCGTCGAGGCGGATGTGCGCGCCCTGCGGCGAGGCGATCACCCGCTCGGCCTTGTACAGCCCCTCGGCGCGCAAGGCCTCGATGCGGCCGGTGAGATCGGCGAGCAAGGCTGTGCGCATACCACGACTGTACGACGCTCCTGTCGTGTCAGGTGTCAGTCAGTCGTCGTCGTCCGGTTCGTCCGTCTCGTCCGGTTCGTCCGACTCGTCCGGTTCGTCGGGCTCGTCGTCGTCGGTCTCGCCGTGGTCGTCGTCGTCGACCGTCGTCGACGGACGGGTGCCGCCCGGAGCGGTATCGGGAGGTATCTCGTCGATGTCGAGGTCGGTCGCCACCACGCCGCTGATCAGCGAGGCGGTAAAGGTGGCGACGCGCGTTGGCCCGCGCAACACCACCGCCACCTGGTCGCCGCTGCTCTCCACCGAGACCACCGTCCACTGCGCCGCGGGGGTCACCGCCACCACGGTGAGCACCTCGCCGCCCGTGTCGAGCAACACGGTGCCGGCATCGCCGACGCGATACAGGGCCTGCGTGGCCGACTGCTCGGGCACCGTGCCGTGTTGCGTGGTGATCGAGCCGGTGGTGATCGAGCCGGTGGTGATCGACTCGGCGGCGCCGCCGGCAACAGGATCGCTGGTCTGCAACACCCGCGCGTTCACCAGCGCCGCGGCCGAGCCGGCGACAAGCACCCCCGCCAGCGACAGCACTGTGGCCACTCCGGTCTTCATCGTCTTCGATGGTAGATGGCGCCCTTCCACGGCCGGGCGAGCGGACATCCAAGATTCGTCCAAATCGTCGTCGGCGAGGGCGGCAGCCGACAGTAGGCCGCGGCGACACGACAGAATGGCACGGTGAAGATCCTGCTCGTGGAGGACGATCGTTCGATCGCCCAGTCGGTGGTCGACGGGCTCAGCGCGGAAGGGTTCACGGTGGCGCTGGCCACAAGCGGGCGCGCGGCGCTCGACGCCACCGACTTCGACATGGTTCTGCTCGACCTCGGCCTGCCCGACATGGACGGCCGCGACGTGTGCCGCCAACTGCGCCAACGCACAGGCGTGCCGATCATCATGCTCACCGCCCGCGCCGAGGAGTTCGACCGGGTGCTCGGCCTCGAGTTGGGCGCCGACGACTACATCACCAAGCCGTTCAGCTTCCGCGAGCTCGTGGCGCGCATCCGCGCCGTCGGCCGACGCACGGTCGACGCGCCCGGTGGCGGCGACGAACCGGCCGGTCCGCAACAAGTCGGGCCGTTGCTCATCGACCGGCGCACGCGGCGGGTGTCGGTCGACGGCACGGAGGTGCAGTTGACCGCCAAGGAGTTCGACCTGCTCGCCTTCCTCGCCACCGACATCGGCGCCGTGCACACGCGCACCGAGATACTGGAGAGTGTGTGGGACGCGCACTGGTACGGCCCCACCAAGACCGTCGACGCCCATGTTGCCTCGATCCGCAAGAAGCTGGGGCAACACAAGTGGATCGAGGCCGTGCGCGGTGTGGGCTTCCGCCTCGAGCCACCCGGGCGGTAGCGGGCGGTGAAGTGGCGACTGCTACTGGCGATGTCGGGCCTGTTGACGATGGTGCTCGTGGCCCAGGACGTGCCGCTGGCCGGCTACCTGCGCGACGTGGAGAGCGAGCGGTTGATCACCGGCCTCGAACGTGACGCGTTCATCCTCGCCGGCGCCTCCGAGAACGTGCTCTCCGGCGAGGCGGGTGGCACGTCGGGCGGCACCTCGGGCGTCGACACGGTGGCCAATCTGCACGACACGATCGATCTCTACGCCGCCCGCGACGGGGCGCGGGTGGTGGTGACCGACGCCGAAGGCAAGGTGGTGACCGCCACCGACCCCGACGATGCCCCCGGCGACGACTTCACCAACCGCCCCGAGGTGCAACTCGCGCTCGACCTGCAGCGTGCAGTTGGCGAGCGTTACTCGGCCACCGCGGGCGGCGACCTGGTGTACGTGGCCGTGCCCGTGCTGTCGGGCGCGCAGGTGGTGGGGGTGGTGCGCATCACCTACCGAGCCTCGGTGATCGACGAACGAGCCGCAGCCAAGACCCGCGGCCTGATTGCCGTGTTCGCCATCTCGTTGCTGGCCGCGGTGTTGGCCGCGCTGTTCTTGTCGTCGAGCCTCACCCTGCCGCTGCGCAAGCTGCAGCACACCACCGAGCACCTCGCCGCAGGCGACTTCGCCGAACGGGCCGACACATCGCGCGGCCCGCGCGAGATCCGCAGCCTGGCCCGCTCGTTCAACACGATGACCGAACGCATCGCCAACCTGGTGGCCAAGCAGAAGGCCTTCGCCGGCGATGCCTCGCACCAACTGCGCACGCCGCTGACCGCGCTGCGCCTGCAACTCGAGCGCGCCGGCGAGATGGTGGAGCGCGACCCGCTCGCGGCCCGCGAGCGCATCGAGGCCGCAGGTGCGGAAACCGAGCGGCTGCAGCGGCTGGTGGAGGGTCTGTTGCTGATCGCCCGCTCCGACGGGGCCTCGCTCGACACGGTTGCCGTCGACGTGAGCGCGATCACCCGCGAGCGGGCCGAGGTGTGGAGGCCATTCGCCGAGGAGCGCGGCGTGCATCTGGCCATCGACGTGGCCGACGGCCTGCGGGCGCGGGCAGTGCCCGACGCGCTGGAGCAGATCATCGACAACTATCTCGACAACGCGCTCGGCGCAGCCGCCGCCGGCGACACGATCACCTTGCGCGCCCACCCGGTCGACGCGATCGACGACGAGGCCGCGGACGGGTTGGGGGGCGTGGGCAGTGTGGGCGGCGTGGCGATCCACGTCGTCGACGAGGGGCCGGGGATGCAGCCCGAACATCTCGCCCACGCCTTCGATCGCTTCTGGCGCGCGCCCGACGCGCCCCACGGTGGTTCGGGTATCGGCCTGGCGGTGGTGCAGCACCTGGCCGAACTCAGCGGCGGCCGGGCGCGGCTGGGCAACAGAAGCGACCGCCGCGGCCTCGACGCGTCAGTGTGGGTGCCGCGCGCTCCCTAGCCTGGGGCACCATGACCGGCACGCTCGTCCTCCTGCGCCACGGCGAGAGCACGTGGAACCAGCTCAACCTGTTCACCGGCTGGCACGACGTGCCACTCAGCGACAAGGGCACGGTCGAGGCGGCTGCGGCCGGGCGCACGATGGCCGATACCGGGCTGCGCTTCGACGTGGCCCACACCTCGGTGCTCACCCGAGCGGTGGTCACCTGCAATCTGGCGCTGGCCGAAATGGATCAGGTGTGGCTTCCGGTGCAGCGCCACTGGCGGCTCAACGAGCGCCACTACGGAGCGCTGCAGGGCCTCGACAAGTTGGCCACCGCCGCTCGCCACGGTGACGAGCAGACGCATCTGTGGCGACGCAGCTACGACGTGCCCCCGCCCCCGGTGGGCAGCGACAGCCCCGAGCACCCGCTGAACGACCCGCGCTACCGCCTGCTGCCCCCCGACGTGCTGCCCGCCAGTGAGTGCCTGGCCGACGTGGTGCGCCGGGTACTGCCCTACTGGCACGACACGGTGGCCCCGCAACTGCTCGCCGGGTGGGACGTGTTGGTGACCGCCCACGGCAACTCGCTGCGCGCGCTGGTGATGCACCTGGAGGGTGTGTCCACCACCGACATCGCCGAGCTGAACATCCCCACCGGGGTGCCTCGCCGCTACAGCTTCGACGCCCACCTGGGTGTGGTCGACGCGCAGTACCTCGGCGATCAGGAGGCGATCGCGGCTGCCGCTGCGGCGGTGGCCGCGCAGTCGAAGGGCTGACGCAGCCCCGACGTGACACAGCGCACGCGCCATGTGACGGCGGGTGTGCGGTGAACGGCTACGCTGACGGCATGGCTAGCAAGAAGGCGTACCTCGAGCACCTGCGTAACGTGAGCTTGTTCCAGGGTTGCTCCACCAAGGATCTGGAAAAGATCGCCCGCGCCAGCGACGAGATCAACATGCCCGCCGGTTCGCTGATCGTCGACCAGGGTCAGACCGGACGTGAGGCGTTCGTCGTGCTCGAAGGCACGGTGGGTGTGAAGCGCAACGGCAAGAAGGTCGGCTCGTTCGGGCCGGGCACGGTGGTGGGCGAGCTTTCGCTGCTCGACCACGGCCCGCGCACGGCAACCGTCACCTGCGAAACCGACTGCACCCTGCTGCTGCTCGACCAGCGTCACTTCCTCGGCGTGCTCGACGATGTGCCTGCCCTCGCACACAAGCTGCTGGCTTCGCTCGCCGGCCGCATCCGCGACCTCGATCGCCAGTACTTCGGCTGAGCGCACCCACCCGGTGATGCGCCGCGGGCTGCACCGCGCCGCGTTCGTGGCACCTGTACTTGTCGCAGCCGCGCTGTTGGGTGCGTGCAGCGGCGACGGCGATGACGATGGTAGTGGTGGTGACGGCACGACCGTGCCGGTGGTGGGCTACACCACAACAACCACCGTGCCGGCACCCACCACGACGGTGCCCGACATCACCTACACGGTGCAGAGTGGCGACTCGCTGTACCGCATCGCCAACACGTTCTGCACCATCGCCGACGCGATCGTCGCCGCCAACGGATGGCCTGAGGGCCTCGACCATGCCATCTTTCCCGGCGACGTGATCGTCGTGCCCGGCCCCGGTTGCCCGGTGGTGACCGAGCCGCCGACCACGCTGCCCCCGAACAAGTACCTCGCGCTGTATCTCGACGAGCGGGTGATCACCGACCCGTTCGACCCGAACACACCCGACTACGTCAGTTGGGGGCCGGTGTGTTACGCGGCCTACTGGACGGCGCAGTCGTTCGCAGTGCAAGGCGGCACCAGGGAAGACCTGCTGGAGGCGCTGGCACCACTGGGAACTGTGCCCTCCGACGTGATGGCCGCGATCGATCGCTGGATCGTGTTCTCCGAGATCTGGTACCCGGTGTACGTCGAGGTGCGCGGCCGGATCATGACCGTGCAGCCGATGTATCCCGACTCGGAGGCGTTCTACCTCACCCTGTTCTCCGACCCGGAGTACATCGAGTTGCTCACCGCCTACGACGCGGTCGGTGACGAGGATCAGTTCGCGGCCAAGTTCTGGGTGGTCGACGTGTGCTCGGCGCGACTGCGCACCACCGGCTCGACACCGTGACGGTGCTCTGTCACACCCCGCGCCTACGCTCGCTGACATGCGCCGCGTGTTCATCGCCCTTGTGCCCCTCGCCGCGCTGGCTGCAGCGTGTAAAGGCGACGAGGGCCAAGAGCGCATCGCCTCCGCCTCGGGCACGGCGGTGATCATCACCCAACCCACCTCCTGGGCCGTACCCGCGGCAACTCACACCTACACGGTGGTGAGCGGCGATTCGTTGTGGGCCATCGCGCAGAAGCACTGCACCACGGTCGACGTACTGCTGCAGCTCAACCGCTTCCCCGAGTTCGAAGACCACGTGCTGCAGGTGGGCGAGGTGGTGTCGGTGCCCGGCGACCCGTGTGCGGCCGATCCCGCCACCGCGCCCGACGACGACACCGGCGACTCGAGGGAAACGACTGCGACCGCGGACGGCGGAGACGACCAGAGCGGAGACGACGACCAGAGCGGCGACGGCGTCCAGGTGGCGACCGATGCCGAGGTGCAGCGCTGG
>CAUJEE010000155.1 GCA_963169215.1 Actinomycetota bacterium | reverse complement strand
TGAACGCGCGCGCCGGGGGGCGGGATCGGTGGGCGGCGCGCCGACGGGCGGGATCGGTGGGCGGCGCGCCGACGGCTCGGTCGGGGGGCGGCGCGCCGACGGCTAGGTCGGTGGGCGGCGCGCCGCCCACGGGCGGGCGCGGTCGAGTTGCGCGGCGACACGGAGCAGCACGTCCTCGCGCCCGTAGGCGGCGACCAGTTGCACCCCGACCGGCAATCCGTCGGCCGTCCAGTGCATCGGCAGGCTGATCGCCGGCTGGCCGCTCGAGTTGAATGCCGGGGTGAACGGCACCAGCCCGGCGGCGCGCATCAACGGGGCCAGTGGCTGTTCGCTGTTCTCGGCGAACTCGCCGAGCATCGTCGGCGGCTCGGCGAGCGTCGGTGTGAGCAGGAGGTCCCACCCGTCGTGCCACCACTGCTGCACGGCGCGCCGGAACTCGACATTGGCCGCCAGTGCCAGCGCGTAGTCGACCCCGTTGACGCTTCGGGCGAATTCTGCCTGTGCCCAGTTCACCGCCTCGACGTCGCCGGTGTGCAGGTCGCGCCCGAGTTGATCGGCGACGCGCTGGAACGACGCGCCCATGTTGGTGCTCCACAGGGCGGTGAAGCGCGCGGTGAAATCGGGGTTGGTGAGAGCAGCGGGGAACCCGGGCTCGACGTTGTGGCCGGCATCGGCGAGCAGTGCGGCGGTGGCGCGCACCGCGGTTGCGCACTCGTCATGCACAGCGGCGCCGTAGGGGTGGTGGTCGAGCAGCCCGATGCGCAGGCGGCCGGGTTCGGCGTTCAGCTCGTCGAGGTAGGGACGCGCGGGGGGCGGAGCAATGACGGTGTCGCCCACACCGGGGCCGCGCACCGCGTCGAGGAAGGCAGCGGTGTCGCGCAGGCTGCGGCTGACACACAGTTCGACGCCGAGGTTGCTCTCGTCGCGGTAGGGGCCGAGGGTGATGCGCCCCTGTGACGGCTTGAGCCCAACCAACCCGCACGCCGATGCCGGGATGCGGATGCTGCCGCCGCCGTCGCTGGCGTGGGCCAGCGGCACCATGCCAGCGGCGACTGCCGCCGCCGAGCCACCACTCGACCCGCCCGGCGAACGCTGCCGGTCCCACGGGTTACGCGTCGGACCCCAAGCAGCCGGCTCGGTGGTGGGCAGGCTGCCGAACTCGGGGCTGTTGGTGCGCCCCGCAACGACAAAGCCGGCGGCACGGATGCGACCGACGAGCGTCGTGTCGACGGCCGACACCGGTGCCGCCTCGCGCAGCGCGCGGCAACCGTTGCTGAGCGTCTGGCCGGCGTAGTGCGCCCACAGATCCTTCAACAGCGTCGGAACGCCGCGAAAGGGTCCGTCGGGCAACTCGCCGCGGGCGACATCGCGGGCGTGATCGAACCAGCGGATCACCACCGCGTTCAGCGCCGGGTCGAGCGCCTCGATGCGGTCGATCGCTGCCTCCAGCAACTCGGCAGGCGACACCTGGCCGGTGCGCACCAGTTCGGCCTGGGCAGTGGCGTCGAGCCAGCGGGTGTCGTCGGCGAGCGATGTCATTCCGCTTGTGTAGCACCCGCGGGATAGCGTCATCGGCTCGTGCCCTCCGCGCCGTCAGCCCCGCATTCGATGAACACGCGCGAGGTGCTGCGCTACGGCCCGGTGCGGTCGCTGCTGGTCGCCAACACAGTGCTCTTCACCGGAACCGCGCTGCAGGCCACTGCCCTCGGTCTGCAGGCCTACCGCATCTCCGGGCGTGAGGCCGACCTGGGCTGGATCGGCCTGTGCGAGTTCCTCCCAGCGGCGCTATTGGTGTTGGTCACCGGCTCGGTCGCCGACCGCCTCGACCGCAAGAAGGTGGCGCTGCTCGCGATCAGCGGCGAGGTCGCCTGCTCGGTGGCGCTGGCAGTGTACGCACTCGGCGATCCCACCGAGGTGTGGCCACTGTTCGTGGTGGCGCTCGGGTATGGGGTGGCGCGCGCCTTCCAGGCCCCGGCGACGCGCCCGATGCCGGCGATGGTGGCACCTCCCGGTGGTCTGCCCCGGGTCGTCGCCCTCTACGCGGCGACCTGGACGGGGGCGACGATCGTCGGCCCGGCGGCGTCGGGGCTGCTGTTCGCAGTGCACCCGACGGCGGCCTACGTGGTGTCGTCGCTGCTGATGTCGACCGCCGCGGTGCTGATCGCCGCGTTGCACCTTGGGCCGCCCCCCGATCGGTCGATGCTGGGCGACCGCCCGACCTTCCGCTCGGCGATCGAAGGGTTGTTGTTCGTGCGCCGCACGCCGATCCTGCTGGCGGCGATCGGCCTCGATCTGTTCGCTGTGTTGTTCGGCGGCGCGGTGGCGCTGCTGCCGGTGATCGCCGAGGAGAGACTGCACGTCGGCGAGGTCGCGTTCGGCCTGTTGCGCGCCGCTCCTGGGGTGGGCGCGGCGATGATGGCTCTGTTCTTGGCCGTGCGGCCGTTGCGTCGCCACGTCGGCCGCACGCTGTTGGTGGCGGTGTTCGTGTTCGGTGCCGGCACGGTGGTGCTCGGCCTCACCCGCTCCTACGCGGTGGCGTTCGTCGCGCTGATCGTGCTGTCGGCGGCCGACATGGTGAGTGTGTTCATCCGCGGCTCGCTGGTGCCGTTGGTGACCCCCGACGAGAAGCGCGGCCGAGTGATGGCCGTCGAGAACGTGTTCATCGGTGCGAGCAACGAACTGGGAGCGTTCGAGAGCGGCATCGTCGCCCAGGCGGTTGGCACGCCGGCCACGGTCGTGGGCGGGGGTATCGCCACCATTGCCGTGGTGGGCGTGTGGTTCGCCGCCTTCCCCGCGCTGCGCCGGGTCGACCGCTTCGAAGACCTCGGCCACTGACCCGCGCCCCACGACTCCCACCGCGCGATTCAACTTGACGCGATATGTCACAGCGGCCTGGGGTGATGCTGATATATCGCGTCAAGGTCGGGGGATTGGCGGGCTAGTCGGGCACTGACCGGGCTAGCGGCTGACAACCAGCCAGATCGACAGCGGCACCAGCACCCACGACAGCACGAGCAGCACGATGGCGTAGACGGCGAAGTCGTAGCTGCCGTCCTTGGGCGGCCGGCCGCAGGCGCCGATCGTCTCCCACAGCGCCTTCATCGGCTGGTCGGTGCTCAGCCGGATGCGCCGGCGGGCGACCCCCGCGGAGTAGAGCGCAGCCCACGCGAGGAAGCCGAAGACGACGCCCAGGAGTACGAACAGGATGGCCTTCTCGATGTCACCGCTGAACGCCCAGGCGAACAGCGCATTGAGACCGCTGACTATCGACGAGAGGATCGCACCGCCGAGCAGGAAGGTGGGAAGGCCGAGGGGGTTGCCCTTGTAGCCGGGTTCGACACGGGCCGCGTCGATGCGCGCCCGGCGCAGCATGTGATGCTCGGGCGAACCCCACACGGCATTGGCCTCACGCCGTTCGTACAGCTTGCGAATGCGCGTGACCAGCGTGTTCTGGTGACCCTTGACGATCCAACGGGTCATCTGCTGCACGACGTATTGCACGACCGGTTTCAATGGGCCGAGGCGGGGCAGTTTGGCGCTACGCGCACCGTTGCGATCGAGTACCTCCAGCGACCTCATCGCCAGCCGGTGAGCCTCCTCGAAGCGGTCGGGGCGCCACAGTGGACGCACCTTCGACAGTTCGTCGACGATCTCCTGCTCGGCCGCGCCCCGCCCGGCGATCTGCTCGAGCAACTCACCCTTGGCTTCCTTGGTGGGCGCGCGCAGCACACGCAGCGCGTCGATGCGGTCGAGCAGCAGGTCGTCGACGATCTGCTCGGCCCGCTCACCCAGTTCGGACATGATGTGGCCCGGCTGACCGTCGGGAGCGAAGGGCGTCGGGTCGCTCATCGATCGCACGTTAGCGCTCGCCGCCTGCTGTAATACGGGGCAGTCGAGGAGGCAAGCCATGAAGAAGTTCATCAAGGAGTTCCGCGAGTTCATCGCCACCGGCAACATGCTGGAGTTGGCCGTCGCCGTCATCCTGGGGGGTGCGGTGAAGACGGTGATCGACGCCTTCACCAAGGACGTCGTCATGCAACTCGTCGCCGCGGTGGGCGGCGCCAAGAACTTCGACAAGCTGCACTTCACCATCGGCAACACACCGATCACCTTCGGCACGGTGATCACGCAGATGATCAACCTGGTGATCGTCGGCCTGGTGCTGTTCGCGATGATCAAGGCCTACAACGCGATGAAGAGCCGCCTCAACCCTCCCCAGTCGGAGGAAGCGGCTGCACCGGCCGGGCCAACCGAGATCGAACTGCTCACAGAGATCCGCGACGCGTTGAAGACCCGCGGCTGACTTGTTTCGCGGCCGCCGAGGTACTCCAATGGTGGCCCACTCATCATGTTGATACGACGCGTCACCCTCACCCTTGCCGCCACTGCTGCCCTGGCCACCGGCGCGGCCGCCTGCGGCACCACCGCCGACGACCCCGTCGCGGCGCCGGCCGGCGGCCAGACCCTCAGCCCGCTGCCGGGGCTGGTTTCAACCACCGCCCCCGGGGCCACCACAGCCCCGGCCAGCTCTGGTGCCCTGCCCACTGACGGCCCGATCGGCGCGCGGGTGAGCGGCAACGGGGTGATCCTCATCGGCGACTCCGTGCTCGCCGGTACCGCTGCGCGTTACGGCGGCGAGATGTGCGCGGCATTGGTGCCGCTCGACTGGCGGGTCGAGGTCGACGCCGAAACAGGCCGCTTCATCGAGTGGGGCAACGAAGTGCTCGACGCCCGTCTGTCCGCCGGCTGGGATGCGGCGCTGATCTTCCTCGGCAACAACTTCATCGGCGACAAGGAGCAGTACAAGTTCCAGCTGGAGCGGATGGTCAACCGCCTCGCCCCCGCGCCGGTAGTGCTGGTGAAGGTGAGCCGCTACCGCAAGGACCGCGATCTGGTGAACGAGGTGATCGACGAACTGGCCGCGGCCTACGCCGACCGGATCGAAGTGATCGACTGGGGTGCGCTCACCAAGGCCGACGAGGAATTGACCGGGCGCGACAAGCTGCACCTGTCGGAGGCGGGGCGCGCCCGGCTGGCGGCAGAGGTGGCCGCGGTGCTCGGGCAGGCACCGGTGGCGCCGGGCGACTGCCTGTCGAGCAAGTTCACCGACGACTCGCGCGGCGCAGTGACCGGTGGTGGTGGCGGCGGTGGTGGTGGCGGGGGAGCGACCACCACGGCACCCGGCAGCACCGCGCCGACGAGCACCGATCCGCCGCCCACGACCAGCGGCGACACGGCGACCACCGACCCCTGAGCGCGGCTGGTCAGGGCGCGAGGGCGCGCAACGGCGGCAGGTTGCGCGCCACGCCGTACACCACGACGGCGACCGGCAACACCGTCCAGGAGGCCCGCACCACGGCCGCCGGTAACACCCACTGCCGCCGCCCGAAGGCATGGCGCGTCCACCGCAACCAGCCGTAGATGAGGGCGATGAGCACCAGCGGCACGAACACGTTGCTGGCCACAGCCGCGGCGACGTCGGCGCGGAACAGGTGATGAAAGCCGCGGGTGAGCCCGCAGCCCGGGCACCACAGCCCGGTGGTCAGCCGGAACGCACATGCGGGGAAGGTGCTCGCCGCTGCCGAGGGATCGTTGAGCGCCACGTATGCCGCTGCAGCACACCCGGCCGCGCCGCAGGCGAGGGGTGCGGCTCGGTGCAGCCAGCCCCCATGGCCGGCGACAGGCAGCGACCCGACGGTTGACGACATGTCCTGCAGCGTAGGTCAGTGGTTGCGGTCAGTGGTTGCGGTCGGCGCTCGCCGCCGCCACGCTGGACGATCATGTTGCAGGCGCAGAGTGTCTCGGTGGAGGTGGGTGGCCGGCTGCTGGTCGACCGCGTCTCGTTCACCGTCTTGCCCCGCGACTCGGTCGGCCTGGTCGGCCGCAACGGGGCGGGCAAGACCAGCCTGTTCAAGGTGCTCGGCGGGGCGGCCGAGCCGGCCGGGGGCAAGGTGTTGCGCAAGGGCGGCTTCGGCT
Organism: Actinomycetota bacterium; assembly: GCA_963169215.1. Taxonomy (GTDB): domain Bacteria; phylum Actinomycetota; class Acidimicrobiia; order Acidimicrobiales; family Ilumatobacteraceae; genus UBA668. The sequence continues at coordinate 5,326 of CAUJEE010000155.1, read as the reverse complement.
ACCTGTCCCAGGATCCGCGGGTCGACGGCGTCGACCATCGCAGTGCTGTCACCCATGTGCTCAGCGGCCGGCACATCGACGAGCGGCTGGAACGTATCGAGAAGCTGCGCATCGCGATGGAGGAGGATGCAAGCGACCGCAACGTCGCCCGCTACAGCAAGGCGCAGGACGAGTTCGTCACCAGCGGCGGCTACGCGGCCGAGAGCGAGGCGCGCAGCATCATGGCCGGCCTCGGCCTGCCCACCGACCGGATGGAGCTGCCGATCGGTGTGCTCAGCGGTGGCGAGCGGCGCAGGGTCGAGTTGGCCCGCATCCTGTTCGCGGGCAGCGACGTGCTGCTGCTCGACGAACCGACCAACCACCTCGACATCGACGCCAAGACCTGGCTGCTGGGCTTCATGCGCAACTACAAGGGCGCGTTGCTGGTGATCAGCCACGACATCGAACTGCTCGACGAGGCGATCACGCGCGTGCTGCATCTCGACCGCGTCGGCGAGGACACACTGGGCAGCCTGGTGGAGTACAAGGGCACCTACACCCAGTACCGAGACGCGCGGGCCAAGGACGAGGCGCGCCTGGCCAAGCAGGCGGCCGCGCAGGCCAAGGAGATCGCCCGCCTGCAGGGCATCGTCGACCGCTTCGGCGCAAAGGCCACCAAGGCCGCGATGGCGCACAGCAAGGAGAAGCAGATCGCCCGCATCGAAGCGCAGCGGGTGCACGTCGCCCGTGGCGACCACAGCTTGCGGGTGCGCTTCCCCGACCCGCCGCCGTGCGGGGTGACCGTGCTGCAGGTGACCTCGCTGTCGAAGGCCTACGGCGGACCGGCGGTGTTCGAGGACGTGTCGTTCGACCTCGGCCGCGGTGAGCGACTGCTGGTGCTCGGACTCAACGGCGCGGGCAAGACCAGCCTGCTACGCATCCTGGCCGGCGAGACCACCGCCAATGTGGGCGACTTCGCCTTCGGGCACCAGGTGGTGATGGGCTACTACGCGCAAGAGCACGACAACCTGCGTCCCGAACAGAGCCTGCTCGACAACCTGCGCGGCGAGGTGCCGCCGGGGGTGATCTACACCGAGACGCAGCTGCGCAGCTTCCTGGGGATGATGGGCCTCGCCGGCGAAAAGGTGTTCCAGGAGAGCGGCACGCTCTCGGGCGGGGAGAAGACCAAGCTCGCGCTGGCGATGCTGATGGTGGGCCGCAACAACCTGCTGTTGCTCGACGAGCCCACCAACAACCTCGACCCCCCCAGCCGCCAGGCTGTGGCCGATGCGCTGTCGGGGTGGAAGGGCAGTGTGGTGTTCGTCAGCCACGACACCGAATTCGTCGAACAGCTCGAACCCACCAAGGTGTTGCTGATGCCCGACGGCGAGGTCGACTACTTCAGCGCCGACTGGCTCGACCTGGTCAGCCTGGCCTGAACTACCGTCGGCCCATGCGTATCGGACTGATGGGTAGCACCGACGGCGAGGGTGCACTGGGCAAGCTGGTGGAGCAGGCCCGCGTCGTGCGCGACGCCGGCTTCTCGACATTGTGGACGTCACAGATCTTCGGCTACGACGCGCTCACCGCGTTGGCCGTAGTGGGCCGCGAGGTGGCCGATGTCGAACTGGGCACGGCCGTGGTACCCACCTACCCGCGCCATCCAGTGATGCTGGCTCAGCAGGCACTCACCGTGCAGGCGCTGATCGGCAACCGCCTGTGCCTGGGCATCGGCCTGTCGCACCAGATCGTCGTCGAGGCGGTCTGGGGCATGTCGTTCTCCAAGCCGGTGCGGCACATGCGCGAGTACCTGTCGGTGCTGATGCCGCTGCTCGAATCGGGGAAGGTGGCCTTCCAGGGGGAGGACTACCGCGTGAACGCCGGAGTGCGCTGCCCCGGTGGCGAGCGGCCGAGCGTGGTGGTGGCTGCGTTGGGCGAGCAGATGTTGCGCGTGGCCGGGTCGCTTGCCGACGGTACCTCCACCTGGTGCACCGGCCCGACGACGCTGCGCGACCACATCGTGCCCACCCTGCGCCAGGCGGCTGCCGACGCCGGTCGCCCCGCACCGCGGGTGGTGGCTGCCTTGCCCGTCGCGGTCACTTCCGATGTCGACGGCACCAAGCGGCGCACGGGGCAACAGCTGGCGATGTACAACACCCTGCCCAGCTATCGCACGATGATGGACAAAGAGGGTGTGGCCGGCCCGGCCGACCTCGCCATTGCCGGCACCGCCGCCGAGGTACGCGACCGTCTGGTCGAGCTGAGCGCGATCGGGGTGACCGACTTCAACGCCGCGATCGTGGCAGCCGACCCCGACGAACGGGCGGCGACGATGGAAGTACTGCGCGAGGTGGGCTGACCGCCGACGCAGCCGAGTGACATCGGCCAGGTTTCTCGCGCATCGCCCGTCGTCGGCGCGAGGCACGATTGCCCGTCGGGGCCCCTTCCGCGGTTGGACATATACCCCCTGGGGTATAGAGTGAGAGGCGTGAAAGTCTTGGTCGTCGGCGGTGTCGCCGGAGGGATGTCGGCAGCCACCCGTCTGCGGCGGTTGATCGACGACGCGGAGATCGTGGTGATCGAGCGCAGCGGGCACGTGTCGTTCGCCAACTGCGGTCTGCCGTACCACGTCGGCGGGGTGATCGCCGAACGCGACACCTTGTTGCTGCAGACCCCCGAGTCGCTGGCGGCCCGCTTCGACCTCGACGTGCGTGTGCGCCACGAGGTGGTTTGCATCGACACTGCCGGCCACAAGGTGGAGATCCGCGATCTGGCCGACGGCCGCGTGTATCGCGAAAGCTACGACGCGTTGGTGCTCTCGCCAGGGGCACGTCCGGTGCGGCCACCGATCCCGGGCATCGAGCGGGCACTCACGCTGCGCGACATCGACGACACCGACAGGATGATCGCCGCGCTGTCTCCCGGCGTGACGACCGCGACGATCATCGGCGGCGGCTTCATCGGAGTCGAACTGGCCGAGAACCTGGTGCTCCGTGGATTGCGGGTGACGATCGTGGAGGCCGCCGAGCAGGTACTCGGCCCGCTCGATCCGGAGATGGTCGAGCCCGTGCAGCAGCGTCTGCGCGAACACGGTGTGCAGTTGCTGCTGGGGCGCACCGTCACCGCGATCGATGCCGACTCGGTGACCCTCGACGACGGGTCACTCGTGCCGGCGCAGGTGGTGGTGGCATCGATCGGGGTGCAACCCGAGAGCGGTCTGGCCCGTGCCGCTGGGCTGGAGGTGGGTGTCGGTGGCGGCATCGTCGTCGACGAGCAGATGCGCACCAGCGCCCCCGACGTGTACGCCGTGGGCGACGCGGTGGTGAAGCGCGACGCAGCCGACGACAGCGACGTGTTGGTGCCGTTGGCCAACACCGCCAACCGACAAGGGCGGCTCGCGGCCGACGTCATCGCCGGCCACCGTGGTGCCGATCGACCGGTACGGGCGACGGCGATCGTCGGCGTGTTCGGTCTGATCGCGGCCACCACCGGGTGGAACGAGAAGCGACTGCGTCGCGTCGGCCGCCCGTACCGGGCGATCCATACGCATCCCGGCGCGCACGCTGGCTACTACCCGGGGGCGACGACGATGGCACTCAAGCTGCTCGTCGACCCGCACACCGATGCGATCCTCGGCGCGCAAGGGGTTGGCGCCGCTGGTGTCGACAAGCGGATCGACGTGATCGCCACGGCGATGGCGGGCGGGCTGACCGCCTGCGACTTGGCCGACCTGGAACTTGCCTACGCGCCGCAGTTCGGGTCGGCCAAGGACCCGGTGAACATGCTCGGCTTCGTCGCCGAGAACATGCAGCGGGGGCTGGTCGACACTGTGCAATGGTGGGAGTTGGCTGACATCGTGGCTGCGGGAGCGACGGTGATCGACGTGCGCACGCGCGAGGAGTTCGCCGAGAGTCCGTTGCCGGGTGCGCTGAACATCCCGGTCGACGAGTTGCGCGAGCGCGCCGACGAACTGCCTGCCGGCCGGTTGGTGGTCTCCTGCGCGGCGGGCCAGCGCGGCAACACCGCGGTGCGGCTGCTCACCCAGCGCGGTCACGAGGCGGTGAATCTCGACGGCGGCTATCGCACCTGGAGCGAAAGTCCCGCTGCTCGCGCCTGAGTGCCGCGATACGGTCGCGGGCCGATGAACAGCGATCAGACCGCCGACGCGATTGCCGCCACCGACGAATCCCAGTCCGGCCGGTCACGACTCGGGCCCAACTACCGCAAGCTCTACACCGCGACCGCCTTGTCGAACATCGGCGACGGAATGTCGGCAATCGCCTACCCGTGGCTCGCCACCGCAGTCACTCGCAACCCGCTGCTGATCGCTACCGTCGGCGCCGCGCAGCGCCTGCCGTGGCTGGTGTTCACCCTGCCCGCAGGCGTGATCACAGACCGGGTAGATCGCAGGCGGGCGATGGTGGCGATGGACACGCTGCGCTTCTTGTTCACGTTGCTCGTCGCCTTCGCGGTGCTCGGTGCTCAGGGCACGCTGCCCGCACCTGATGAGGTGCGCGACGTGGTGGGCACTCGGGTGGGCATCTACGTGGTTCTGCTGGTGGCAACACTGATGCTCGGCTGTGCCGAGGTGCTGCGCGACAACTGCGGGCAGACGATTATGCCCTCGATCGTCGAGCCGCAGAACCTCGAACGGGCCAACGGCCGGATGTGGGCGATAGAAGGGGTGGCCAACACGTTCGTCGGCCCGCCGCTCGGCTCGTTGTTGCTGTTGGCCGCGTTCTCCGCGCCGTTCTTCGTCGACGCCGGTTCGTTCTTCGTTGCCGCCGCGCTGGTGGCGCTGATACCGGGCACGTTCCGCGCCGATCGGCCGGCCTCCGCCGAAGGATCGGCAGCGGGTTGGCGCCACGAGATGGCCGAGGGCATCCGCTGGCTGCGCGGTAACCGTCTGTTGTGGGCGATGGCGATCATCCTCGGGCTGATGAACATGTCGGGAACGCTGTCGGGGGCGATGCTCGTGCTGTTCAGCCAGGATGTGCTGCACGTGTCACCGCTGACCTTCACACTGATGGGGTTCGGATTCGCCGTCGGCGGCATCCTCGGTGGCTACTTCGCACCGTGGTTGTCGAAGCGCTTCGGCAGCGGCACCTGCCTCGCACTGGCGCTGGGTGCAGAGGCGGTGACGCAGTTCGTCGTCGGTCTGTTGTCGTGGTGGGTGTTGGTGGCCGTGGTGTTCGCCATCGGCGCCTTGCTCGGGGCGACGTGGAACGTGATCACCGTCAGCCTGCGTCAGACGATCATCCCTCCTCACCTGCTCGGCCGGGTGAACAGCGTCTATCGCTTCTTCGCGTGGGGGATGATGCCGATCGGCGCGCTGCTCGGCGGTGCA
>CAUJEE010000154.1 GCA_963169215.1 Actinomycetota bacterium | reverse complement strand
CACGGCTGGACTCGCCATGATCACTCTGTCGACTGTGCAGGGCGGCGTTGATGCTCTGGCTGTGACCGGCGCGCTGCTCGACGGCGAGCACCGCTGCTCGGTCGGAGCGCGGCATGAGATCTGACCGCAACCTGATCCTCGCCGCGCAGGCGTTGCGCGCGTTTGCATACGGGTTCGGCGCGGTGTTGGTGGGGACGTCGCTGGCCGATCGGGGCTGGTCCACCGTGCGGGTCGGGGCGCTGCTCGCCTTCGTGCTCGCCGGCACGATCCTGGCCTCGCTGTTCGTCGCGTCACGGGGAGACCGCATCGGTCGCCGCCGCTTCTACGCCGCCCTCTACGCCGCGTTGGCGGTGACCGGCGCGGTGTTCGCTTCGACCGATCGGTTCTGGGTGCTCGCCGCGGTGTCGCTGCTCGGCGCACTGTCGACCGAGGTGGTCGAGTCGGGGCCGTTCACCTCGCTCGAACAGCCGATGCTCACCGACGCGTCGCCTGACGCCGCGCCGGTGCGCGCCTTTGGCACCTACAACGCGGTCGCCGCCATCGCCGGATCGCTCGGCGCGTTGCTGGCCGGCGGCTCCGAGCGGCTCGCCGAACTCCTCGGTGCGTCCGACGTGACCCGCCTGTTCTGGGTGTTCGTCCCGGTTGGTCTGCTCGGCCTGTTCGCCGCCACTTCGCTGTCGCCGGCGGTCGAGGCAGAGTCGCAACCGACGACCCGTCGGCCGATCGATCGATCGCGCCGCCGCGTGGTCGGCCTCGCCGGGCTGTTCGCACTCGACTCGTTCGGGGGCGGGTTCGTGGTGCAGAGCTTCGTGGTCTTCTTCCTGGCCGAGCGTTTCGACGCCACCATCGGACAACTCGGTGTCGTGTTCTTCGCGCTCGGCTTGCTGCAGACCGCTTCGTTCCTCGTCGCCCCCCGACTCGCCGAACGCTACGGACTGCTGAACACGATGGTGTTCACCCACCTGCCGTCGAACCTGCTGCTGGTCGCGGTTGCGTTCGCCCCCAACTTCGGTGTGGCGGTGGTGCTGCTGCTCTCCCGGCAAGCGCTCAGCCAGATGGACGTCCCCACCCGCCAGGCGTACGTGATGGCCTTGGTCGACCCGGCCGAGCGCACGGCTGCGGCGGCCTACACGAACACCGCCCGCTACATCGTGCGACCCGTCGGCCCGCTCCTCGCCGGCATCGCCCAGCAGACCGCCCTTGGCGTGCCGTTCGTGCTTGCCGGCAGCATCAAGTCGGTGTACGACCTGGTGCTGTGGCGCTGGTTCCGCACGGTGCCACTGCACCAACCCGATGGACCGCTCGCGACATCCCCGACCGCCGAAGCCTCCAAAGAAGAGACACCATGAAGTGGGTCACACAATCCCGCCCCACCTCGAGCGCGCCGGCTTCGTCTACGACGCCCTCTACGAGTGGTGCGCCCGTCACGCCGATTCCACCTAGCGTGTTCCAGGAGGTGATGCCTGGTGAAGGCTGTGGTTCGTGATCGGTACGGGAAGCCCGAGGTGTTGCGCGTCGACGACATCGACCCGCCACAGCTCGAGGCGCATCACGTGCTCGTGCGCGTGCGCGCGGTCTCGCTGAACCTGTCCGACTGGGAGTGCCTGGTGGGTTCGCCGCTCTACTCGCGCATCGGCGGCCTGCGGCGGCCGGCCAGCCGAGTGCTCGGTTCCGACATCGCCGGCACCGTCGAGGCGGTCGGCTCGGCCGTCACCCGCTTCGCCGTCGGCGACGAGGTGTACGGCGACAACCTCGGGCAGATGGGCGGCTTCGCCGAACTGGCCAGGGCACCGGAGAAGATGCTGGCCCACAAGCCCGCCGGCCTCACCTTCGTGCAGGCATCCACGCTGCCGCAGGCGGGCGCGATCGCGGTGCAGGGCACTGCCCTGGCCGCGCCCGGCAAGCGGCTGCTGATCAACGGCGGTGGGGGTGGGTCGGGTTCATTCGCGATCCAACTTGCGAAGGAGGCGGGCGCCCACGTGGCCGCCGTCGACAACGCCGAGAAGCTCGACTTCATGCGCTCGCTGGGCGCCGACGAGGTGATCGACTACCGCACCCGCAACATCACCCGCGATCGCGCCGCGTACGACCTGGTGCTCGATCTGGTCGCGCACCGCAACCCGTTCGCCTATCGCCGCATGCTGGCGCGCGGCGGCACCTACCGCTGCGTGGGTGGCACCGTGCGGGCTCTGCTCGGCATCGCCACCGTCGGTGCAGTGGCGGCCAAGGCGACCAGGCGCAGCCTCGGCGTGCTGATGGTGAAGACCGGCCCTGCGCACTTCGGCCCGCTCGCCGAGCGGTGTGCGGCGGGCGAGGTGGCGATCCACGTCGACCGCACCTTCGCGCTCGATGCGGTGCCCGACGCACTGCGGTACCTGGGCGAGGGCCATGCCCGCGGCAAGGTCGTGGTCGAGATTCCCTGACCGGCCGCTGGTGAGGCCCCGCTGGTCAGGCCCTGCTGGTCAGGCCCTGTTGGCGACGCGGGCGACGAGGCCGGCTGTCGCCAGTGCGAAACCGACCAGCACCGAGCCGATGGCCAGACCGATCACCACCATGCCGGCAATCCACGCGTCGACACCCAACTCGGCGGCTACCAGTACGGCGCCGACAAGCACCGGTCCGGCGACGACGAACTTCCACCAATGAGCGGTCGGGACCGAACCACGAAATGGGGCTGCCCGCCGCCAAGTGACGATAGCGAGCGAGCCTGCGGCCAACGCGACTGCCGTCCCGATGATCACCGCGGGGGTGGAAGTGCCGCCGAAGACGGCGACCAGCAATCCGGCGAGCGCGACGGTGAGGTAGCCGAGGGTCGCGACCGGGGTGGGGTTCTTGTGCATGTGGGTCTCCAGGTGTTGGTAGGGAACGGTGAGCGCGAGATCGAGCAGCGTGCGCAGGGTCACGCGCCACGCCGGTTCGTCGCGGCGCTGATTGCGGAAGAGCAATACCATGTCGGTGCCGTACTCCTCGCGAAACCGACGCGGGTAAAGGTGCAAGAGCGCGGCGTAGACGCGCTCGGCGAGCGGGCGGCTCATGCTGGTGCCCCGCCTGCGAGATGCTGACCGACCCGGCTGACCAGCGCGGTCAGACGGGAGAGTTCGCCCAGCGCAGCAGTCCGGCCGGATGCCGTCAGTTCGTAGTAGCGGCGGCGCTCGCCGCCGTCGCGGTGCCGGCGATCGGTCGTCTCGACGATCAGTCCGTCATCCACAAGGCGGTTCAGCGTGCCGTACAGCGTGCCTGCACCCATCCGCACCGCGCCGTCGCTGAGTTCGCTCACTCGCCGCATGAGTGCGTACCCGTGGAGTTCGCCGGCCAACAGGGCGAGGACGATGTGGAGCGACGCAGCAGGCAGAGGTTTGGGTTGTCTTGTCACGCTCGAAGTATGATATATCGAAGTTCGATAGTCAAGTTCGAGAGTTGGCTGCTCCGGCTGCTACGGGGCCGGCGGCTGAGTGATCGATTGCGAGCGATCTGCGCAGCCGTGTGGGTCAGGCCGGATCGGGCGCGCCCGGGTGGGGCACCGAGCGCACGGTGAGGCCGTCGATGCCCAGGAAGTCGCCCGGGTTGACGGTGTACAGCGGGAGCTCGTTGGCAAGAGCCACTGCCGCGATCAACGCGTCGTAGGCCCGCGCCGACGGCTTGCGGCCCGCTTGGCGGAGGCTGGCCGCGACCCCACCGAATCGCCGTGCCGCCGCGGCGTCGAACGGCAGGGGGCGGAACGACGACTCGGCGAGCTGCAAGTGGGCCTGACGCGCGGCGCGCTCTCGCGGGTCGTCGGTGACGAGTGGACCCACCGATAGCTCGGCGAGGGTGATTGCCGTGATCAGCGGATGCTCGGGGAGGGCCAGTGGATCGGTGAGCCTGTCGAGCAGGATCACGGTGTTCGTGTCGAGGATCCCGCGGGCATCGGTGTGTTCGGCCCGCCGGGAACGCGCGCTGCTCACAGCGACGCGTCCAGCGCCCGGTCGAGGTCGGCGCGGAAGGTCGCGAAGTCGACCGAGGGCAGGTGCCGCCAGCGGGCGAGCAGCGCCGCGGCATCGAGGCCTTCGGGCGGCAGCGGCACCAGCTCGGCAACAGGCACACCCGAGCGGGTGATGACGATGGTCTCACCGGAGAGCACGCGGTCGACTACTTCGCCTCCGTGGTTGCGCAGATCGCGGATGGTCACGTCACTCACGGACGAGAGTGTATCACGCGTGAGACGTGATCCCTCGTGGGTGTGTGGCGCTTCGTCGGGCGGCGCGACCATCGGATCGGCCAGCCTGCCTTGGGCGACGAGATGGCTCCGGATGAATGTCAGCAGCGACGGACGGTCGTGGATCGAGGGCGGGTGGTGTGGTATCACTGCACACCATGTCGCGGGAGAGGATCGAACGTCTTCGTCTGGCGCGTCCGTGGACGGTGGGGCTGGTATGGATGGCGATCATCACCGTGTTCGTGCTGGCCCGGCTGGTTCTTGCGGCCGACGGAGATGTCTCCCGGTTCGTGGTGGCCGGCGAAGTGCACACCGATGCCGAGGCCGTTCCTGTGCACCTGCATGTCTTCGACGGCGGTGGATACGACGGGCAGTTCTACTGGCGGCTGGCGGTCGACCCCACTGATATCCGGATGCCCATCGCCTACGGCGTGAGGCTCGACAACGACTTTCGCGCGGGGCGTATTGCCTACCCGGTTGCCGCGTGGGGGGTGTCGTTCGGTTCTGCCGATCGGGTTGCTGTTGCGCTGGTGCTGGTGAACATCGTCGCGATGGGTGTCCTCGCCTGGGCGGGTGCGGCCATTGCCAGACTTAACGGGCGGGCGGCATGGTGGGGACTGCTGGTGGTATCCGCCACCGGTCTTGTGTTCAGCCTCAGCCGCGATCTCACCGAGATCGTGATGGCGGGTGGTGTTGTCGTGGGCATTGCGGTGCTGCAAGCGCGACGAAGTTGGTGGTTGGCAGCTATGGCGTGGAGCATCGCCGCGCTCTCGCACGAACAGTCGCTCTTCGTCGTCGGGGCGTACGCTGCGTGGCGTTGCTGGGGTCACGTCACCGCGCGCACTCGACCGGTTGCTGACGATCTGGTATGGGTGCTTCCTATGGTCGCGTTTGTGGCCTGGCAGGTCACGGTGGCGAGGCAGGTTGGGAGTTGGCCGGTACTCGCTTCCGGTGAAGCCAGTGTCGGCGCTCCGTTCGTGGGGATCGGACGCGAGGTACTCGAAGCGGCGCGTGGAAACGCGAGCGTGCGCGAGTTGCCGGCGGTGCCTCAGCTTCTCGTCGCAACCACCATCGTGGTGGCGGCGGTGCGATCACGCTCGGGCATCGAAGCCGGTGCGCGATGGCTGATAGGGATGCTCGCGATCGGCGCGCTGTTGGCTGTTTGCCTGTCGTACAACGTGTGGGTGGGCCCTGCCGACTTGCGCCAGATGGTCCTGCTGCCGATCATCGCCGGCATCGTCCTGGTCACGTCCAAGCGCCCGATCAACCCGATCGTGACGTGGGTGGTGGCGGGCGGCTGGGTGCTCACCGCAGGCATACGCGTGATGGTCATCTGATCGCCAGGCGAGTTCACTTGGCTCTGCCTCGCTCGGGGTGAGACACCTCTGCGACGATGGAACGAGATGCGCGTCGACTACCGCTACGGCTATCACGCCGATGCCGCCTACCCGGCCGCGATCGTGAACATCACCAACCGCTGCAACCTGTCGTGCGCGCACTGCTTCGTGTTCCGCGACGACAACCCCAACGAGGCGGTCAGCCCGCGGCTCGAGCCGAGTGACGACGACATGCTCGCCACTCTGCGCGAACTGCGCGATCGCCACGGCATCGGACACATGCTGTGGATGGGTGGCGAGCCGCTGCTGCGCCCGCGTCTGCTGCGTGCCGGCGTCGCCCTCTTCGACCACAGCACGATCACCACCAACGGCACGCTCAAGCTCGTCGACCTCGGGCCGGGGGCGTTGTACGTGGTGTCGCTCGACGGGCCGCGCAACATCAACGACGGGGTGCGCGGTGCCGGCAGCTTCGACCGCGTGCTGGCCAACCTGCGCGCGTTGCCCGCCGACTTCTCCACGCCGATCCAAGTGCAGTGCACGGTAACTCCCGTGAACCAGGCCCACCTCGAAGACCTGCTCGGCGAGTTGATCGACACACCGGTGGGGTGGATGACGTTCAGCTTCGTCGTGCCGTCGCACGGCGAGCAGTCGGAGCTGTGCTGGCCGACGCTGGAGGAGCGCATGCACGCCGTGCGCGAGGTGCAGCGGCTGAAGGCCGCCTACCCCGGTTTCGTGCGCAATCGCGCTCGGTCGCTCGAACTGATGGCCCCCGACCTGGCCCCGGCCGTCACCGCTCGCTGCCCGTCGAAGCAGTATGTGCTGCCGCTGTGGCTCGACGGAGACAGCTTCACCACCCCGTTCTGCTGCTACGGCAACGACGTCGACTGCGACCGTTGCGGTGCGTGGGTGGTGTTCGACTTCGCGGCGCGAATCGACGCGACCGCCGCCGACGAGGCGCGACTCGACCCACAAAGCGCGGGCGCGTGACCACCGCCCCGGCCAGGGTCCGCTCGTGGTGGGGGTGGGGGTGGGCCGACGAGGCGGTGCCCGATCACGAGTGCGTGCAGTTGGGCGCGGCGCTGCCCGGCCCGCTCGAACGACCGCAGCCGGTGCCCGCCCTCGCCGACCTGCACCTGCGCGCTTCGCGCGTGTCACCGCCCTCATCGCTGGCCCACCTGGTGACCACCGCCGTGCCCGACCGCGCCGGACACACCTACGGCAAGGCCTACCGCGACGTGGTGCGCGCCCTGCGCGGCCAGATGGATGCGGCGCCCGATCTGGTCGCCTACCCGGCCAACGAAGCCGACATCGTCGCCCTGCTCGATTGGGCCGCCGGCGCAAACGTCGCGGTCGTGCCCTACGGCGGCGGCAGCTCGGTGGTGGGCGGAGTGGAGTACCGCGGCGACGCCCACGCGGGTGTGCTGTCGCTCGACCTCACCGGTATGAACCGTGTGCTGGAGATCGATCACACCAGCCTCGCCGCGCGCATCGAGGCGGGAGCGCTCGGCCCGGTGCTGGAAGACCAGCTGCGCCCGCACGGATACACGCTGCGCCACTTCCCGCAGAGCTTCGAGCACTCCACTCTCGGCGGCTGGCTGGCTACCCGCTCGGGCGGCCACTACGCCACGCTGCACACCCACATCGACGACTTCGTCGAGTCGCTGCGAGTGGTCACCCCGGCGGGCATCAGCGAGTCGTGGCGCCTGCCCGGCTCGGGTGCGGGGCCGTCGCCCGATCGCCTGTTCCTCGGCTCGGAGGGCATCCTCGGGGTGATCAGCGAGGCCTGGATGCGCCTCCAGCGGCGTCCCGACCATCGCCGCTCGGCGTCGGTCACCTTCGCCTCCTTCACCGACGCGATGCGGGCGGTGCGGGCCATCGCCCAGTCGGGCCTGCACCCGGCCAACTGCCGCTGGCTCGACCCCGGCGAGGCCGCCATGTCGGGTGCCGCCGGCGACGGGTCGAGCGTGCTGGTGCTCGGTGTCGAGTCGGCCGATCATCCCGTCGACGACCAACTGGCGCAACTGCTGGAGGTCGCCCGCGACCACGGCGGCACGATCGCCGCGGGTGCGACCGAGCCGCGCGCGACAGAGGGCAGGGCACGTGACGAGGGGCGCGACGACGCGGCCGAGACCTGGCGCTCGGCCTTCTTGCGCATGCCCTACATGCGCGACGCGATGGTGCGCATGGGCGCCATCGCGGAAACGTTCGAGACCGCCACCACCTGGGACCGCGTCGACGCGTTGTACCACGACGTGGTGAGCGAGATGTCGACGGCGATCCGCGAGGTCACCGGGGCGCCCGGCATGGTGAACTGCCGCTTCACCCACGTGTACCCCGACGGTGCCGCGCCCTACTTCACGATCATCGCCGCCGGGCGGCCCGGCCGGCAGTTGGCGATGTGGGACGAGCTGAAGGCGGCGGCGATGGACATCCTCAGCCGCCACCGGGCGACGGTCACCCACCACCATGCGGTGGGTCGCGATCACCGCCCCGGCTACGACCGCCAGCGGCCTCCGCACTTCGCCGCGGTGTTGCGCGCGGCGAAGGCCACCCTCGACCCGGCGGGCATCCTCAACCCCGGCGTGCTCATCGACCCGTAGTGCCAGGGGTACGGTGACGGTGTGTGTGACACGATGGTCGCCGTCCGCGACGGCAAGGTGTTGTTCGCCAAGAACTCCGATCGCGACCCCAACGAGGCACAACTGCTCGACTGGCAACCGCGGCGCTCCAACGCCCCCGGCGCCCGCCTGAAGTGCACGTGGATCGAGATCGACCAGGTGCCCGTGACCAACGCAGTGCTGCTCAGCCGACCGTTCTGGATGTGGGGCGCGGAGATCGGCGCCAACGAGCACGGCGTGGCCATCGGCAACGAAGCCGTGTTCACCCTTGCCCAGCGCGAGGCCACCGGGCTGACAGGCATGGACCTGTTGCGCCTCGCCCTCGAACGGGCCTCCACCGCGATCGAGGCGGTGGAGGTGATCACCAGCCTGCTCGAACAGCACGGGCAGGGCGGCGGCTGCGGCCACGAACACCGCAACTTCAGCTACCACAACAGCTTCATCGTCGCCGACGCCGAAGGGGCCTATGTGCTCGAGACGGCAGCGCGCGAGTGGGCGCTCGAGCCGGTCACCACCGGTACCCGCTCGATCAGCAACGGGCTCACCATCGCGGCGTTTGCCGAGGGCCGCACCGAACGCACCCGCACCCGCTTCTCGCGTTCGCGCGAACGGCGCGCGATCACCGAGGCCGGCGCGGCCGGCGCGCAGTCGGTCGCCGACCTGGCGGCGGTGTTGCGCGACCACGGCACCGGCAGCGCCGTGCCCCACTACTCGCTGCTCACCGGCGGGATGGGCGCGCCGTGCATGCATGCCAGCGGACTAGCCGCCGCATCGCAGACCACGGCCTCGTGGGTGAGCGAGTTGACCGCCGCCGGCGCGCAGCACTGGGTCACCGCCACCGCCGCGCCGTGCACCGGGCTGTTCAAGCCGGTGCGGGTGGGCGAGCCGCTCGACCTCGGCCCGCAGGCGACCGACGTGTTCGACCCCCGCTGTTTGTGGTGGCGTCACGAGTTGCTGCACCGCCGTTGCCTGGCCGACCCTGCCCGCCTGCTGCCGCGTTTCGCAGCCGAGCGTGACGAGGTGGAGCGGGGTTGGTTCGCCGCCCCGCCCGAACCCACCGTGGCCTTCGCCGAAGCCGATCGCCTGCTCGATCGTTGGACCGACGAAGTGTGGCGCGGCGACGCCCGCGATAAGCGTCCGCGCTGGGTGCACCGCTACTGGCAGGTGCGTGCCGCGCGGGCCGCGCTGCCGACACGGCCGACCGCGACGACCGCGGCCACCGCCGCGACCGCGGGCGGCGGTGAACCGGCGTGACCGTACCGCGTCCAGGCGAACAGCCCTACCCGTCGTCGACGGCTGCGGCCGAGGCCTTCGCCGCGCACGTCAACGCGGGCAAGGTGGCCACCTACCGCGCCTTCGGACTCGATCTGGTGATGGGCGAGCGGCGCGGCGCACGCTTTCGTGATGCCTACGACGACCGCTGGCTGTACAACTGCCACTGCAACGGGGGAGTGTTCAACCTCGGCCACCGCCACCCGGCGGTGATCGACGCGGTGCGCAGCGCGCTCGACCACCTCGACATCGGCAATCACCACCTCGTCTCCGGCTGGCGGGCAGCGCTCGCCGCGCGGTTGGCGGCCACCACTGGAGGGCAGCTGCCGGGCGTGGTGTTCGGCGTCGGCGGCGGCGAGGCCACCGACCTCGCACTGAAGGTGGCCAGGGCGCACACCGGTCGGTCGGGCGTGGTGTCGGCGATGGGCGGCTATCACGGCCACACCGGCCTGGCACTGGCCACCGGCGACCCCGAGTACCGCGAGCCGTTCGGCCCCAACCTGCCCGGTTTCGCGCAGGTGCCCTTCGACGACCTGGCCGCGCTCGATGCCGCCGTCGGCGACACCACCGCGGCGGTGATCCTGGAGACGATTCCCGCCACGCTCGGCATGCCGCTGCCGTCGCCCGGCTACCTGGCCGGCGTTGAGCGGCTGTGCCGCGAGCGAGGAGCCTGCTTCGTGCTCGACGAGGTGCAGACCGGGCTCGGGCGCACCGGCGCGATGTGGGCCTACCAGCACGAGGGTGTCACCCCCGACATGGTGATCACCGGCAAGGGCCTCAGCGGGGGCATCTACCCGATCACGGCCACGCTGATGCGGCCCGAGATCCATGCCTTCTTCGACGACCATCCCTTCGTGCACGTGTCGACCTTCGGCGGCTCGGAGATCGGCTGCGTCGCCGCGCTGGCCGTGCTCGACATCGTCGAGCAGCCCGGCTTCCTCGAGCGCGTGCACGCCCTCGGCGAGCGCTTCCAGGCCGGGTTGGCTGGTGTCGATGTCGAGCTGCGCCGGCGCGGTCTGTTCATGGGCCTCAAGCTGGCCGGTGCTGGTGATGGGTTGATGGCCTCGGCCGGTCTGATCCGCGCGGGTGTGTTCGCGGTGTACGCCAACAACGACACGTCGGTGGTGCAGCTGCTGCCCCCGCTGATCCTCGACGACGAGGAGGCCGACGAGATCATTGCCATCATCCGCGCGGTGCTGGCGTGATCGACGGCCGCGCCCTGGAGGCACTCGAGCGCACCGTCGGCGAGGCGCTGGCGACGGGGCGCACCGACCTCTTGGCAGTGCTCGGCCGCGGCGAGGTATCAGTGGTGCTCGGCTGGCCCGCCGAGCAGCCCGCGTGGGCCTGCAAGCGGTTGCCGCCGTTCGCCGACGGCGGCGCCGCCGACCGCTACGCGGCCACCCTCGCGCGCTACCTGGCCGAGTTGGCTGCCCGTGGCGTGGCGGTGATCGACACCGAGGTGATGCCGGTGGCGATCGACGGGGGGCGGGTGGTGCTCTACTGCGTACAACCTGCGCTGAGTGATGCCGAGTTGGCGGTGCCACTGATCCGCAACGACCCCGATCGCGCCCGACCGATCATGGCTGAGATTGTCGGGGCCGCGACAACGGTGGTCGACGCGGCGGTGGGTCTCGACGGGCAACTGTCGAATTGGGCGGTGGTCGATGGTCGGCTGACTTACCTCGACATCACCACCCCGATGCTTCGCCGCCCCGACGGCACTTCCGAGCTCGACACCAAGGTGTTCCTCGCCTCGTTGCCGTGGGCGCTGCGCGCAGTGGCGCATCGCCTGGTGATTCCCGGCATCCTCGACCGCTACCACAAGCCGCGCACGGTGGTGCTCGATCTGGCCGCCAACTTGCTGAAGGAGCGTCTCGACCAGCACATCCCGCTGGTGGTCGAACTGTCGGCCGACCACCTGACCCCGCCACTCACCGAGGTCGAGGTGCGCCGCGACTACCGCAGCGACGCCCGCATGTGGAGCCTGATGCAGTCGGTGCGCCACGCCGATCGCTGGTGGCAACGGCGCGTGCGCCGCCGCCAGTACGACTTCCTGCTGCCCGAGGGCATCGAGCGCTGACGCACAGCGCGCCTTCGCCGTCCGAGCGCTCAGCGCTGTGGCTCGTCGAACACCGATGCGACAGCCTGGTGGCGGGCCTCGGCGATGGCCAACTGCGGGTCGTCGGCGGCTGCCTTGTTCGCCTTCCACGCGGTTACTGTCAGCGAGAGGAAGATGTGGGTGAAGGCCACCGTCGTCACGAAGCTGCGGGCGAAGGCCTCGGCCAGGGTGCGCCCGACGGTGAGCGCGTCAAACCATCCGCCGTCGCCCTTGTCGAGCACGTCGAGGCCTTGCACCTTCGAGGTCAGTGCCCACAGCACGATGGCGGCCAGCCCGGCCAGTGACAGCCAGCCGTTGGTCTTGGTCGCTTTGTCGAGTCCGTCCGACATCCCGGCACCCACGGCATTGCCGATGAAGTGCCGGCGATTGATCACGTAGACCCACGGCGAGAGAGCGAGCAACACCGCGCCGGCCACCAGCAGGCCGGTGCCGAGGAACTGGATGAGCAGCACCACCGCGACGAGCACGATCAGTGAGTAGAACGGGGCGGTGGTGACGAGGAAGAAGCCGGGCAGTGCCGCCGAGGGCAACAGCCCCTTCGCGCGCAGACTGGCCCGCACCACACCACCCGGGAAGGTGATGAGTATCGGCAACAGCGCGATGAGGTAGCCGACGGCCAACTCCACCTTGGTGAGCCCGAGGATGGCGTCGACCGTGGCCACGTCGCCACCGGCGAGTTCCACCAGCGAGTCGTGGTCGAGCAGCCAGTCGATCGGCATCAGCGCAGGTATCAGCGGCAGCACCACCGACAGCACCCAGCCGATGGAGAGCGCCCGCGAGCCCTTCTTCACCGCCGTCCAGTTGGCGATCCCGGCAGCGACCCCGATGGCCAGCGCCACCGGTCCGAGCAGCGGGAGAATCTGCGCGAGCACGCCGAGTTCGGTGATCGGGTCTTCGGTCTCGACGTCCTTGAAGCCAACCACGGCCAGCACCGCGGTGAGCGCCACCACCGGCGCGGCGACGAACAACGCCGACCGCCTCCACGCCGCGTAGCCCTGCACAGCTGCGTCGGTGATGCCCGCCGTCGCCAGCGCGGCCGCCTCCGCGGGCGTCGCGGACACCCGCTCGAGGCGCCAGACCGCCGCCCGCTTGAAGTGCCCCTGCGGACCGAGGCCGGTCGTCGCTTTCGGAGCGGGTTGCGGTACCCACTGCTCCGGGCCCGGCTGTCCGGCTGTCGGTTGCCCAGACGGCGTCGGCGCTTGCCACTGCGGTGGCTGTTGGTTGGGTGGCGGCAGGTTCATCGGATGCTCCGTCATGGGTCGGCGGTCGGGGATCGGCGGTCGTGGATCGGCGAGGACAGTAGCCGCGCCGCCGCCGACGCACTGGCCCCGTATCCCCGGCGGCTCAGCAATTCGGAACTGGCCACGCTGTCCGCCGACGATCGCCCAGGGCGAGCGGGCGAATCCCGCGAGGGTGAGGGGCTACTTCGCCTCTACGGCTTGGCCGTAACGCTGGCGCGCAGCCTCGCCGGACGTTCCGACCATCGCCCCGATGGCCGCCCACGAGTGACCTTGCCCCCGAGCCTCAAGTACGGCGTCGCGCAGGAGCCGCTCGCGCTCGGCCCTGGCGAGGAAGGCATCACGGACCACGTGCAACGCGGCTGCGTCGCGAGGGGCCTGGGGGTCTGCCTGCTCAAATCGGGCGGCGAGCTCGTCGGCTCGGTCGAGGATCTCTTGCGTGGTTCGCGGCATTGGGGTCACCTGAGGAACTTGGGCCGTGCTGGCATGGCGTGGACGATGATTGGGCCGTCGGTGCTGTCGACTACTCCGATCTCCAGGAGGTTGCCGGTGGTGTCGGCGCCGACGAAGATCACGAATCCGTCGTCGAGTTCATCGACCAAGATCGGGTTGTTGAAGGCGTGGAGCATGTCGTCGTCGTGGATGCCGTGCTTGCGGGCGCTGTCGGCGATCAGCGGCGCATCCACCCCTCACAAGTTAGCTTGGATTAGACCCGGCGGCAAGTTGGCTTGCCATGGCGATCGCGTTCGTCCTGATCTCACCGCATTAGGCACTGACGCCACAGGTGGCGCATCGTCGACCCGCACTGGTGTCGGTCGGCTCTGCCTTCAGCGGGTGCCTGCGTCATCGGACGGGTAGAAGCGACGCCGTGCCCGCAGGGCGACGTAGACCAGCCCGACCAGCACTGGCACCTCGATCAGCGGGCCGACCACCCCCGCGAGGGCCTGACCGGACGACACGCCGAACACGCCGATCGCGACCGCGATCGCCAACTCGAAGTTGTTGCCGGCAGCGGTGAACGCGATCGAGGCGTTGCGGTCGTAGGGCAGGCCGATTCGCAGACCGACGGCGAACGACCCGAACCACATCACCGCGAAGTACACGAGCAGCGGCAACGCGATGCGGGCCACGTCGAGCGGCTGATCGGTGATCCGTTCGCCCTGCAGCGCGAACAGGACGACGATGGTGAACAGCAGGCCGTACAGCGCGACGGGTCCGATGCGTGGCAGGAAGGTGTGCTCGTACCACTCGGCGCCCTTGGCCCGCTCACCGAAGGTGCGGGTGAGGAATCCGGCGACGAGGGGAATGCCGAGGAAGATCAGAACCGACTTGGCGATCTCCCACACGGTGACGTCGATACCGTCGCTGTCGAGCTGCAGCCAACCGGGCAACACGTCGAGGTAGAACCAGCCGAGCAGCGAGTAGGCCGCGATCTGGAACAGCGAGTTGATTGCCACCAGCACCGCAGCCAGTTCGCGGTTGCCGCAAGCCAGGTCGTTCCAGATGAGCACCATCGCGATGCAGCGGGCGAGGCCGACGATGATCAGCCCGGTGCGGTACTCGGGCAGGTCGGGCAGCATCAACCAGGCGAGGGAGAACATCACCGCCGGGCCGACCAGCCAGTTGAGCAGCAGCGACATCACCAGCGCCCGCCGGTCGGCGACGACGGCACCGATCGATCGGTAGCGCACCTTGGCCAGCACCGGGTACATCATCGCCAACAGCCCGATGGCGATCGGCAGCGACACCGTGTCGATCTTGATCTTGTCGAGCTGCTCGTCGAGTTCGGGGAAGGCCCGGCCCAGCACCAGCCCAGCAACCATCGCAGCACCGATCCACAACGGCAACAGGCGGTCGAGAGTCGACAGTCGCCGCCCAGCCGACGAGCCGTCGGACGTGTCGGGTCGGGCCAGGTCTGCCTCGCTCACGACTCCCTCCTTGCTCATCGTCGCTGACGACTGCTGCCGACGATTGCTACTGACGACTGCTATTGACGATAGGCCGACTGCGGTCATCATCAAGCAACGGCCGCGCAAGTTGCCCGCGATCGCGGCACGATTGGCATGATGGACGTCGATGCAGCGCGCGAGCGGCCCGATGGGCGATCATGTCGTCGTGCTGCTCGACCACGGACGCGCGCCGTTGCAACAAGCTGAGCGTGGTGACTGATGGGTCAACACCACGGTCAGCAACATGAGCACGGACACGACCCCGGTCATCATCACGGCCATGTCGATCTGCGCGCTGGTGCTCGCCACGTCGGCAGGTTGTGGTGGTCGTTCGCGCTCGTCGTCGGCTTCCTCGTCGTGCAGGTGGTGGTGGGGTTGGCGGCCAACTCGCTGGCCCTGTTGTCGGATGCCGGGCACATGGCCACCGATGCCCTCGGGCTGGGGATGGCGCTGGCCGCGATCACCGCTGCCAATCGGGCGCGCCAGGCACAGCACCGCACGTTCGGGCTCTACCGCCTGGAGATTCTCGCCGCGCTGGCGAACGCCGTGCTGTTGTTCGCCGTCGCCGGCTATGTGCTGGTGGAGGCGGCCCGCCGCCTCGACGATCCACCGCACGTGGCGTCGCTTCCTGTGCTGATCGTGGGGGCCATCGGGCTGGCGGTGAACGTGATCGCCTTCTTGCTGTTGCGCCAGGGGGCGAAGGAGAGCATCAACGTTCGCGGCGCGTATCTCGAGGTGCTCGCCGACACGCTGGGGTCGCTCGGGGTCATCGGCGCGGCCGCGATCATGTGGGTCACTGGGTGGGGCTGGGTCGATCCGGTGATCGGCGCGGCGATCGGCCTGTTCATCCTGCCGCGGGCCTGGCGGCTCGGCCACGACGCAGTGCGCATCCTGGTGCAGGCCGCCCCGGCAGGTGTCGACATCGGTGCGATCACCGCCGCGCTCGCCGCGATCGAGGGTGTCGCCGACGTGCACGACCTGCATGCCTGGACGCTCACGAGCGAGATGGAGGTGCTCACCGCGCACCTCGGGGTGGCGGATGGCACCGACACGCAAGTGGTGCTGCAGCAGGCGCGGGTGTTGCTCGCCGAGCGCTTCCACATCCCGCACGCCACGCTGCAGGTCGAGGCAGCTGGCAATCACGATTGCCAGGAGATGACCTGGTGAGCGGACGCAGCATGGTCCTTATCCACCGCTCCCTCCTCGGCCTGGCGCGCGAGCATGTTTTGGAGGACGACCGAACCACCGAAGGCCCGCACGGATGACAACTCTCATCGCCCACCGCTCACTGATCGATCACGTCGCCACCGTCGAGCTCACCAACCCGCCCGACAACTTCTTCTCGGTGGCGATGCTCGAAGCGCTGGCCACGACATTGGAAGTACTCGACGACGATGACGACTGCCGGGCTGTGCTGCTGTGCGCCGAGGGGAAGAACTTCTGCGCAGGCGCCGACTTCTCCGCGGGCGGCCCCACCGACATCGGCGCGCTCTACCACGCCGCTGTTCGCCTGTTCCGCACGCGCAAGCCGATCGTCGCGGCCGTGCAGGGTGCGGCCGTCGGCGGCGGGTTGGGCCTGGCCCTCGCCGCCGACTTTCGCATCGCCGCCCCCGAGGCGCGGTTCAGTGCCAACTTCGCCCGCCTCGGCCTGCACCAAGGTTTCGGCGTGTCGGTCACCCTGCCGCGGGTGGTCGGCCAGCAACACGCGGCGGCGATGCTCTACACCGCCCGCCGCGTGCCCGCCACCGACGCACTGGCGATGGGGCTCGTCGACCGCGTCGTGCCCGCCGAAGAGTTGCGCCAGGCCGCGCTCGCGCTGGCCGGCGAGATCGCCACAGCTGCGCCGTTGGCGGTCGAGTCGATCCGCGCCACGATGCGCGCCGGGCTGGCCGACGCCGTCGCCGCGGCGACCGATCACGAACTGGCCGAGCAGACCCGCTTGCGCGAGACGCGCGACTTCGTCGAGGGCGCACGGGCGACGGCCGAGCGCCGCACCCCCCACTTCGAGCGCCGCTGAGGGAGCGGGCTACCGATGTCGTGCCTGGGACCTAGCTCATGGCGTTGACTGCGGCGAGCAACTCGTCCCACGTCGGTGTGCCACGCGCTCCGTCAGGCGTCATGTAGACACGACACGACAGCCCGATCGGCGCATCATCCGGCACCCACGGGTCGATTCCATCGATGAGGATTGTCGGCGAGCCGCGGAACCCCAACCGTTCCGCCTCGGCGTCGGTGTCGACCGTTCGGTGTGTCACGCACAGGTCGGTTCGCTCGCGTGCCAGGCGAGTGAGCATCGCGTCAGCCTCCCGCCAGTGCGGGCAGTCGTCGAAGTAGAGCAGCGTGATCTCCATCAACCGCAGTAGATCGCTTCTTCCGGGGCTGGTCAACAAGAGCCATGCGCCGTGCCCGTAGCAGTCAGCCGCGGCCACTCGCATCGGGCGCATCGGGCAGGTGGGGCGAGAGGGCGAGGGCGACGACGGTTGCCCAGATCCAACTGGCGACGGCGAGGTGTGCGGTCACCACTGCCGGCGGGGTGAGGTACCAGATGTTGGCGAAGCCGAGCGCGATCTGGGTCAGCACCAGCGCGACCAGCACGATCGGCAGCACCGTGGCCCGCGACCAGGTGCGCACCGCAGAAGCAGCATCCATCCGGCGTCGCCTGCGCCATACGGCCACGGCAAACGCGCAAGCGGCGATGGCGACGGTGTAGGCGAGTAGGCGGTGGGTCAGGTGGTAGGCCTCGGCCGCGTCGGCCACCGACGTGGGCAGCAGCTTGCCGTGGAAGCGCAGCGGGTCGAGCCCGTAGGCGAGGCCGGCATGGTGGCCGGTCACCTGGCTGCCCACCAGCAACTGCACGAACACCAGCCCGGCCAGCGCCAGTGCCCCCGTCGACGGCCGACGCGCCACCACTTCCGGCCGGGCAAGGGCGTCGACGGCCACCACCAGGCAGGCGACCACCACCATCGACGTGCCGAGGTGGGCGGTGACCAGTTCGCCCTGCAGCAGGTGGAGCACCACCAGCGCGCCGAGCAGGCCTTGCACGACCACCGCCACCAGCGCGGCGAGCACTACCCATCGCACCATCCGCGGCCGACCCGAGCGCCATACCCACAGCGCGAGCACCACGATCAGCAGGCCCACCAGCGAGGCCACCAGCCGGTGGCTGTGCTCGAGCCATACGTTCCACAACGTGTAGCCGGAGTCGGCGGGGATGTCGGCCTGGCGAGGGACGATCTTGCCGTAGCAGAACGGCCAGTCGGGGCAGGCCAGACCCGAATCGGTAGCCCGCACCGCCCCGCCGAGTGCCACCAGCACCAACACCAGCCCGAGGGTGAGTGCCGTCGTGCCGCGCAGCACGTCGTCGCGCCCGACCAGACGGTCGATCCGGCGCCGCACCGATGCTGATCTTTCCGCCGTCGGGCTGGCCATCGGGCCAATTTGGCCGACCGGCGGAGGGGGCGAACAGGGCCGAAGGTCCACCGCCGGGGCGGGGCCGCGCCGCTTGGCAGTGCCGCCGACGGCGAGGGCAACGCGCGCCGCTGTGACCGACGACACGCCACCGCGCACCGGTCGTGGGACTTTCGACCCTGGCCTTTGGTCGGGGTGGATGAGGCAAGTTGACCCCGTTGCTCATCGGGGGATGGTGAGCGGCGACCACACACCGAACCATGGGGGTTTCAATGAGCGATTTTCTAAGCCAGTACTCGATTCAGCGGTGGCTGGAGGCCTGCCCGCAGGGCTACCTCGACGGCACCGTCTACGGCTACCTGCCCGGCCAGAGCGAGCCGGAAGAACTGCTTGCCGACGAGGGCATGCGCGAGCAGGCGATCAGCACCACCGTGCAGTTGGTGGCCGGTGAGCGGGCCGCGTTGGCCGCTTCGTCCGGCCTGGTGAACTGCGCACCCGATGATGCCAGCAAGCTGTTCCTCGCCACCCAGACCCTCGACGAGGCCCGCCACGTCGAGATCTTCTGCCAGCGCCTGTACGACCTGGGCGTGAAGAAGGAAGACCTGGAGAGCACGGTCGCCCGCTACGCCAACCCGAACCTGGTGAAGTTCGCCGAGGTTCTGCTGGCCAAGGTGGCCGCCGGCGACTTCATCGCCGGTGTGGTCGGCCAGAACATCGTCCTCGAAGGCATGGCGTTCAGCGTGTTCGAGATGATGGAAGCCGGCGCCCGCCAGCTCAACCCGAAGTTCGCGCACACGCTCACCGGCACGATCGCCGACGAGCGGCGTCACGTCGGCTTCGGCGAGAACCGCATCGGTTCGCTGATCAAGCAGCACCCGGAGAAGCGCGAAGAGATCGAGAAGATGCAAGAGGAGATGGCGTACTACATGCTCGCCGCCTTCAACGACGTGTTCTCCAACTCGCCGCCGCCCGCAGCACCGAGCGACGCACCCGAGGCCGAGTGGCACGGGGTGAACCTCACCGCCGCCACACCGGCACAGATGGAAGAGCTCCTCGCCACCACGGTGATCGGTGAGTTCAAGACCCGTCTCAACCGCATCGGGCTCGAATACCGTCAGCCGAAGGTACCCGCCTGATGACACCGGCATCGGCCGGCGACATCGAACTGCATGATCTTCGAGATCAACAGTTCCTCGACGAAGTCCATTCGTTCCAATTCTGGTTCGACTCCGTCGAGGGGTATCTGACCGACCGCCCCTATGGTCGCGATGCCGATGTCGCCGTGCCGGTGCTCGAGCCCGAGCTCGCCGATCGGCTGGTCACCACCCTGTGCAACTACTGCCTCGGTGAGACCGCCGCTCTCGATGGGGCGAGCAGCCTGGTGCACGACGCACCCACCCGCAACGCGAAGATCTTCCTCGCCACGCAGGTGGCCGACGAGGCCCGCCACCTGGAGGTGTTCCGCTACCGTCTCGGCGAGCTGGGCATCGCCGATCCGGAGGCCGAGATCGAGCGCCGTGGCAACCAGGCGCTGGTCGAGTTCCGCGGCGAGCTGCTCGACATGATCGCGGCCGGCGACTGGCCGGCCGCGGTGTTCGCCCAGAACGTCGTGCTGGAAACCCTCGAGTACACCGTGTTTCGCTTCCACGCCGACAACGCCGACGAAGTGACCCGTCAGATGTTGCGCGGCGTGGTCGCCGACGAGCGGCGGCACAGCGGTTTCGGCGAGAACCACCTCGGACGCTGGCTGGCCACCGAGCCGAGCGGTCGCCAGCGCCTGCAGGCGGTGCGCCAACGGCTCGACCCGCTGGTGGCTGCGATCTTCTCCGGCGCGCTCGACGACATCGGTTTCGCCCCGGCTGATCGACCGCCGCTGGCGCGCGACTACGTAGAAGCGATCGACCGACTGGGTTTGACTGCATGAGTGAATTGGAAACGATGATCGTCGTCGACGGCGCCGGCGACGGACCCCGGCAGCGCTATGAACTGGAAGACGTCGGCTTCCGCGAAGTGCCCAAGCAGTGGCGCAAGTTCTATCGCCACTGGCGCGGACCGGGCGACGCGCTGGCACCCAACGAGGTGATCTGCCCGATCTGCAAAGTGGTGATCCGTTCCACCCGCGAACTGCGCCCCGGCGACAAGGTGTACTGCATGCCATGCATGTCGCGCATGGTGGTCGTTCGTGGCGCCGACGGCCGACTCGAGGCGGACGTCATCTTCTGATCGCCACCCACGCGGCCGGCACAGGGCGGGCCGTTGGTGAGTCAGGGCAGACGCATCAAGCACTGCCCGTTGTCGACGGGGATGATGTGCCCGGTGATCGACGACGACATGTCGCTGGCCAGGAACACGGTCACGTCGGCGCAGTCGTCGACGGTGGTGACCCGCTTCATCGCGCACTCGTTGGCGAAGGCCTCCGACAGGAACGTGCCGGTGCTCATGTCGACCCGCGAGTCGTCGATCGGGGTCATGCCGCCGTAGTTGTTCATCGCCGTCGGCACGAAGGTGGGCGCGATCGCGTTGACCCGCACGTGCGACGTGCCGAACTCGCGGGCGGCGATGCGGGTGACGAAGTTGATGCCTGCCTTCGCGCCGGAATAGGGCGACAGCCCGATCGGCACCAGTATCGCCGTCGCGCTGGTGACGTTGATGAACGACCCGCCGCCGTTGTCGGCCATCGCCGAACAGAAGTGCTTCATCGCCCAGAACGCACCGAGGTAGTCGACTTCGATCGTCTCGCGCATCAGCTCCGGCGTCAGGTCGCGGATCATCGAGAAGGCCGCGATGCCTGCCGAGTTGACCACCACGTCGATGTGCCCCCAGCGTTCGAGGCACCACGCGGCCAGTTCGCCGACCCCGTCGTGGTCGGCAATGTCGACCGTGCGGGGGGTGGCGTTACCGATCTTGTCGGCCAGCTTCTCCAGCTTGTCCATGCGCCGGGCGGCAACAACCAGTTCGGCGCCCTCTTCGGCGAAGCGTTCGGCGATGCGCCAGCCGATGCCCGAAGATGCGCCGAGTACAACTGCAGTCTTGTGTTCGAGGAGTCCCACGTGCTTATCTTAGTCGCGCTAACCCATCAACGCCGAATCCAGCCCGGAAGGACGTGGTCGTGGCCCGCAGGTTGACCCAACTCGACGAGTGGCCGCGGCACCCGACGATCGACACCTTCGACACGGTGGTGAGCGACAGCCCGCGGTGGAGCGACGGCTACTGGTTCTGCATCGGCGACCCCGACGGGCAGTGCTTCTTGCTCACCGCGCTGCGCTGGTACCCCAACACCAACATCGTCGACGGCTACGCGATCTGCTCGCTCGCCGACGGTCGCCAGTACAACCTGCGCGTCAGCAGGCGCATGCGACCGCGGATCGACGATCTCGACTGCGGTCCGCTGTGGATGGAGATCGTCGAGGGCCTGCGCACGATTCGGCTCGGCGCCCACCCCAACGACGCGGGCATCGAGTTCGACCTGTTGTGGGAGGGCGCGGCGCCGTGCTGGGACGAGACCCCCGGCGTCCGCCACCACGTCGACGGGCGGGTGAGTTTCGCCCGCTCCAACTTCGTGCAACTGGGCCATGTCTCCGGCCACATCACCGTCGCCGGGCGTCGTTTCGAGGTGGGCGGCGAGTGGGTAGGGGCTCGCGATCACTCATGGGGCATCGGCGAGACGGGCACCGGCAACCGGCCCGACGTCGCCGCGCCCACCGCCGGGGCGATGATTCAGGGAGCCACGCTGGGCGCGTTCGGGATGCGCCAGTGGGCGTTGGTGCGCTTCCCCACGCGTTCGATCTACTACTGGTTCCACCACGCGGCCGACGGCACGATGAGCGTGTTCGCCAGCCGCGTCGACTACCCGTTCGACTCGGGCCAGGAGGGCTG
>CAUJEE010000153.1 GCA_963169215.1 Actinomycetota bacterium | reverse complement strand
GGCCGTGCTTGCCCTTCAGGTCTTCGAGCAGGTTGAGCACCTGTGCCTGCACGCTCACATCGAGCGCGCTCACCGGTTCGTCGCAGATGATCAGCGTGGGGTCGAGCACGAGCGCGCGGGCGATGGAGATGCGCTGGCATTGTCCGCCGGAGAACTGGTGTGCCTGGCTCTCGGCCGCGCGCTGGGGGTCGATGCCCACTTCCTCGAGCAGGGCGTCGACCTTGGTGAGCTGTTCCTGGGTGGTGCCGCGCTTCCAGATGGCGAGCGGCTCACGCACGATGTCGCGCACCTTGCGGCGCGGGTTGAGCGACGAGATCGGGTCCTGGAAGATCATCTGCATCCGCGTGCGGGCGGCGCGCATGTCGTCGGGCTTCATCGTCGTCAGCTCGTCGCCCTCGAACACCACCGAACCAGCGGTGGGCTTGGGCAGCATCATCAGAGCCTTGCCAGTGGTGCTCTTGCCACACCCGCTCTCGCCGACGATGCCCAGCGTCTCACCGCGGAGCACGTCGAAGCTGATGCCGCTCACGGCATGTACCTTCAGCCCGCTACGCCCCACGGGGAACTCCATCACCAGGTCTTCGACACGCAGAACCGTGTCGCCGTCGGGGCGCAGGTGGGCCTTGCCGGCTCCCGCCATCTCGCCACCAGACCTTCTGCCGCGGCCGCCAGCTCGGCCGAGCGGGCGCGGTGGTGGGGTGAACCGACCGGGTACCAGCAGGCGTAGACGTGCTCGGGGTGTTCGGCGGTGATCAGCGGTGGGGCTTCCTGGCGGCACCGATCCTGGGCGAACGAGCACCGCGGCGAGAAGCTGCATCCGGCTGGAGGGTTGACGAGATCGGGTGGTCGTCCGGGGATGACGTTCAGCCGCGTGTGGCTCGGGTCGTCGATCTTCGGAATGCTGTGGAGGAGTGCCTCCGTGTACGGCATCTTCATGTTCGCGAACAGCACTTTGGTGGGTGCCTTCTCCACCAGCCGCCCGGCGTACATCACCATGATCTCGTCGGTGTGCCCGGCGACCACGCCGAGATCGTGGGTGACGAGGATCACCGACATGTTGCGTTCGGTTCGCTGCAACCCGATCAGTTCGAGGATCTGCGCCTGCACCGTGACATCGAGCGCGGTGGTGGGCTCGTCGGCGAACAGCAGCGTCGGTCCGCAGGCCATCGCCAGCGCGATCATCACCCGCTGGCGCATGCCGCCGCTCAACTCGAACGCATACTGGTCAAGGCGCTTGTGCGGCTCGGGGATGCGCACGTCCTGCAGCAGCCGCAGAGCGGTTTCGCGTGCAGCCCGGCGGCTGAGGCCGAGGTGCAACCGCAGGCTCTCACCGATCTGCTTGCCGATGCGCATCACCGGGTTGAGCGAGGTCATCGGATCTTGGAAGATCATCGACATCTCCGCGCCCCAGATGCGGCGTCGCTCCTTCAGCGGCAGATCGACGATCTCGCGCCCCTCGAACAGCACCGATCCGCTGCGCTCGGTGTTCAGCTTGGGCAGCAACCCCATGATCGAGCGCGACAGCACGGTCTTGCCCGAACCCGATTCGCCAACGATGCCCAGCGCCTTGCCACGATCGAGAGTGAAGCTCACCCCGTCGACCGAGCGGACCAGGCCGCGTGGAGTGCGAAAGTGTGTGACCAGATCGGTCACCTCCAGCAGCGGGCCACCGTCGAGCTGGCGCGTCGCGGCCTGGGTGGGGCCACCGGCGAGTAGCGGGCGGCCGGTCACGCGATGGCCTCCCTCGTGTTGAACCGCTGCGAGAGCACGTCACCGAGCATGTTGATCGACAGCAGGGTGAGGAACATCGTTGCCGCCGGCATCAGCGAGATCCACCACGCTCCGGCGCGCAACTTCTCCTTGCCCTCGGCGATCATCTTGCCCCACGTCGGAATCGGCAACTCGACCGACTGGCCGAGGAAGGCGAGACCACCTTCGGCGATGATCAGCAGTGCCATCCCCGTGAGCGCGAATGAGACCAGCGTGGGGACGATGTTGGGCAGGATCTCGCGGAACAGGATGCGACCGCGCTTCGCACCGAGACTGCGCGCGGCGGTCACGAAGTCGCGTTGCGCGTAGGCGATGGTGTTGGCCCGCACCAGGCGGGTGAGGGGAGGGATGGAAAGCACCACCAGGGCGAGGATGATCGGCCACAGCGGTCGCTGAGCCGCCTCGGCGGTGTCGGGCTTGTTGAAGAAGGTGACGACGAAGATCGTCAGCAGCAATGGTGGGAAAGCGAGCATCACGTTGGTGAGATTTTCGATCACCGTGTCGGCCCAGCCGCGGAAGTAGCCGGCGACCATCCCGAGCAGCGTGCCGAAGGCGAGGCCGATGGTGATCGCCAATCCGGCGATGATCAGCGAGTTGCGGGCGCCGAGCATGGCTCGGGCGAAGATGTCGCGCCCGTTGCTGTCGGTGCCCATCAGCCCGTGGTGGGTGGGCTTGCCGGGAAGCACGGGATTGACCGGGTCGACCCAGAACGCCCACGAGGGGGGCAACTCGCGCTTGGTGAGGATGTCGCCCTTGATCGCCGTACTGCAAGTGCTGGTCGACCCACTGCACTCGTGGGGGATGTAGGGCAGGCTGTTCGCGCCGATCGCGCTGACCGTCATGAACACCAGCCAGGCGATGGCCAGCCACTTCGCCACCCGGCCTCGGCGGCGTACCTTCACCTTCTTGGTCGGCAGCGCCGCCAGGGGCACCTCCGGGGCATCGGGATCGTCGATCACGGGAACGTCGGTCGAGCTCATCGCGTCACCCCATGGCCCTGGCGCGGCGCACGCGTGGGTCGATCCACGCGTAGGTGAGGTCGACCAGCAGGTTCACTGCCAGGTAGACGAGGGCGATCAGCGCCACCCCGTACTGCACCGTGGTGTACTCCTTCTTGAAAATTCCTTCGACCGTCACCCGGCCCATGCCGTTCATCGAGAAGTAGCTCTCGACGATCACCACACCACCCATCAGCGCGCCGATCTGAACTGCTGCGGAGGTGACCAGCGAGAACAGGCTTGGACGCAGTGCGTGTTTCAGCAGCAGCGCTCCGGTCGACACACCCTTGGCTCGTGCCGTGGTGATGAAGTCGGACTGCAGCGTGCCGATCACGTCGGCACGAAGCACTCTCATGTAGCCCGCGTACAGCGGGATGGCGATAGTGATCGACGGCAGGGCGAAGGCCTTGATGTGGTCGAGCGGGGAATCCCACAACCCGTGGTAGATCGACGGGAACGGGAACCAATGTCGCTGCACTGAGAACAGCAACACCAGAATCGGAGCGACGATGAAGTTGGGCAGCGAGAGCATGCCGAACGTCGCCGTCGAAGCGAGGCGATCGAAGCGCGAGTTCTGGCGGTACGCGGAGAGCAACGCGACCGGAACGGCGAGTACGAGAGCGATGACCTGCGAGTAGACCATCAGGTAGGCCGACACCGGCAAGGCGCGCTTGAACTCGGTGGCGATCGACTGGTTGGTCTGGAAGGTTTGCCCCCAGTCGCCGGAGACGAAGTCGCCCACCCACATCACGTACTGCGCAATCACCGAACGGTCGAGGCCGAGTTCGTGGATCACCGCCTCGGCTTGCTCGGGGTTGGCTCCCGGGCCGGTCTTGAGGGCGATGATCACCTCGTTGCCGCCGGGGATGAACCGCAGGGCCACCGAGGTGAGGAAGGTGACCACCACCACGACGAAGATCGTCTGTGCCAGTCGGCGCAGCAGGTATCTCATACGCGGTGGTGGTCCCTTCCTTGCTCGGTTTGTGCCCGGTTCGTGTTCGGAGTGTGCTAGCGGTGCACGGCGGTCATTGATCGACCCACACGTTCATCATGTACACGTTGCCGTGGAAGCCGGCGCCGAAGGCCACCTCATCGCCGTCGGGCAGCTCGAACGGCACCGGGCCGTGCACGTCCGGGTCGGACATGATGGCCCACACCGTGTAGTTGCCCCACAGGTTGTAGCACTGCTCGCCGAACAGACGGTTGACCTCCTCGGCGATCTCCTTCTTGCGCACCGGATCGGTGCTGGCCCGGTTCTCGTCGAGCAGAGCGTCGAGCTCGGCGTCGTCGATGCGCCCGAAGTTGAGTGTCAGTTGGCCGACCGGCTTGGCCCCCGACGAGTGCCACCAGCGGTACTGCTCGTCGAGGTCGAAACCACCGTGGTTGCGCCACTGGAACACCTGGAAGTTTCCGAACGCAGCGGTAGCGATGTAGGCAGCCTGGTCGATCTGGTCGATGGTGACCTCGTCGAAACCGGCCTCCAACCACCACTGCTGTTGCTGCTGGGCAGTGACCGCGTTGGTCTGATCTTGGGTGGTGGCGAGGGAGATCTTCAACGTGCCCGGGTTCTCCGCCTTGTACTCGGCGATCAGCCGCTGGGCCTCGGCCATGTCCTGATCCATCGGGTAGCCGGTCTCTTCCAGATACCCGACCTGGCTCGGTGAGAACGGTCCACTGGCCTCCTGCTGCATACCCATGCCGACGGCTTCGATCAGCAGCCCTTCGTCGCTGGCGTAGGCCAGTGCACAGCGCACGCGCTGATCGGTGAGCGGCGAGCCCTCCTGGGTGACGTGCAGCAGGGTGTAGCCGGTCTCGCCATAGGCGGTGAGCTCGAGCAGGTTGTGGTCGGTGTCCTCGCGGGCCGAGAAGATGGTCTGCCCATTGGCGGAGTGCAACATGTCGACGGTGCCGCTGAGCAGCGCGTCGCGTCGGCTGAGCGCGTCTGGAATCGGGCGGAACTCGACCGAGTCGAGGTACGGGTACGGCTGGTTCCAGTAGTCGGGGTTGCGCTTCATCGAGAAGACCTCGTTGACGCGGTAGTCGTCGTAAACGAACGGACCGGTTCCGACCGGCTTGGAGCGCAGCGTCTCGTCGTCGTCGCTGGCCAGCAGCCAGGTCGGGGAGGCGATGAATCCTGACTGGCCCGACAGGTGGTACGGGAACGCCACCCACGGCGCGGCAACCTTCACCACGGCCACCATCGGGTCGGCCGGATCGAGCTCGACCGAGTCGACTGCGGCGAGAACCGCGCCGGTGACCGTGCCCCGCTTGGCCCGGTTGAGGTTCTCGACGATCGCCGCGCCATCGAAGTCGGTTCCGTCGTGGAACTTCACGCCCGAGCGAGCGGTGATGCGCCACTCGGTGTAATCGTCGTTGGGAACCAGCGACTCGGCCAGGTACGGCGCCCAGTTGCCCTCGGAGGTGGGCATGGTGAGCGTGTCGTAGATGTTGCGGATCACCTGCTGGCAGGAAATCGCGCAGAGCATCTCTGCCGGCCGCCATGGGCTGGAGGTGTCGGCCTCGACGCCGAACACAACCTTGCCGCCGGGTACGGGCTCGACCTCGGCGACGGTGGTGGGCGCAGCCGTGGTGCCGCTACCCCCGCCGTCGGTGGTGGCAGGCGTGGTCTCGGTCGTGTCCTTTGTGCCCTCCTCGTCGCCACCGCACGCCGCAGCGGCGAGGCCGACGCTGATCGCCAGCGCAGCGAGGATTCGTGCCGGCCGTCGCGACGGCCGTGTCGATTGCTTCATCCCAGGTTCCCCCAATTCTGTGTACTCGCGGGCCGGGGCGCACAGGTGTGACCCCGATCACACCCCGGTTCCCGCACTGTAGTCACCTCTGCGCGCCCGGCAACGACACGGCACCGACTTTGTGTCCGCTCACCGACTGGGGCAGTAGTTTGCGAGGGCATGGAATCGGTAATCGACAGGATGCGGGTTGCGCCGGGGGACCGCGTGCGACTGGGCTCGATCGCCACAGACGACACCTTCGGCTGGGAGAAGAAGGCGGCCCTGCGCGATCTGGAGAAGATCAAGGCGCGGCTCGACCTGCTGCAGCACCGAATGTTCGCCGAGGACCGGCGCAGCGTGCTGTTGGTCCTGCAGGCGATGGACGCGGCCGGCAAGGACGGCACGATCCGCTCCATCCTGTCGGGCCTCAACCCGGCGGGGGTGAGCGTGGCTCCCTTCGGTGTTCCCGGCGGTCCGGAGGCCGAGCACGACTACCTGTGGCGGGTAC
Organism: Actinomycetota bacterium; assembly: GCA_963169215.1. Lineage (GTDB taxonomy): Bacteria > Actinomycetota > Acidimicrobiia > Acidimicrobiales > Ilumatobacteraceae > UBA668. The sequence goes on along the minus strand of CAUJEE010000153.1, from coordinate 4,155 downwards.
ACGCGCAAGCGCCGTCCAAGGGTCGCATCGTCGTGTTCAACCGCAGCCACTACGAAGATGTGCTGGTGGTGCGGGTGAAGGCACTCGCCCCGAAGCGGGTGTGGGCGCGGCGCTACGAGCACATCCGAGAGTTCGAAGACCTGCTCTCCGACGAGGGCACGACAGTGGTGAAGTGCTTCTTGCACGTGTCCAAAGAGGTGCAGCGTGAGCGCCTGCAGGAGCGCATCGACGACCCGGAAAAGCGCTGGAAGTTCCGCCACGGTGATCTCGACGACCGCGCGTTGTGGCCCGCCTATACCCGCGCCTACGCCGAGGCGCTGTCACTCACGTCGACCCCTCATGCCCCGTGGTACGTGGTGCCCGCCGACCGCAACTGGGTGCGCAACGTCGCCGTCGCGCGCATCCTGCTGCACCACCTCGAACGGCTCGACCCGCAGTTGCCCGACCCCGAGGAAGGCATCGAGGGATTGGTCGTGGAGTGACTCGACCCGGGCCGAGAGGCGCGAATCGGGCAGGCAAGCCTTGCGGCGACAAGTCGCTCGACTTGTAGCGTGGCGCGCAGATGTCCGTGGTCGTCGCCACCTCGCTCGCCGATGCCGTCGCCGCACTCGCCGCGCAACCGCACTCGACGGTGCTCGCCGGCGGCACCGATGTGATGGTCGACTTGAACGCCCATCACGCACAACTCGAGCATGTGGTGCTGGTGAACCGAGTGCCGGAGCTGTGCACATGGCGGTTTGCCGACGGGTGGCTTGAGATCGGGGCCGGTGTCACCTGGGCGCAGGTGCAACGCGAACTGTCGCGCTGGGTGCCGGCACTCGCCGAGGCGGCGCGTACGGTCGGCTCACCGCAGATCCGCCATGCGGCGACCATCGGTGGCAACCTTGGCACGTGCTCTCCTGCGGGCGACGGCCTGCCGGTGCTGGCCGCGCTCGACGCTGTTGTGCACCTCGTGTCGTCCGCGGGGGAGCGTGCACTACCTGTTGGCGAGTTCATGGTCGGCCCCAAGCGCACGGCCCTTCGAGCCGGCGAGCTGATCACGCGTGTCGTCGTTCCGGTGACGACCGGCTTCCAGGGGTACGCCAAGGTGGGCGTCCGCAACGCGATGGTGATCGCCGTCGCCAGCGCCGCACTGGTGGTCGACGAGGGCACAGTGCGCCTTGCCCTCGGCTCGGTCGGCCCCACCGTGCTGCGCTGCCCGCAGGCCGAGCAGTTCGCCACCGACCACTTGTCCACCGGGATGAGCGACGCCGAGGTGGCGCGGTTTGCCGAACTGGCCCGCGACGCAGCACGGCCGATCGACGACCACCGTGCGACCGCGGCCTACCGACGCCATGCGGTGGGCGTGCTCGCCGCCCGCCTTATGCAGCGAGCGATCACCCGAGGAAGGGCGAGCTGACATGTCGGCCGAGGAGAGCATGCCGTGCGCGAGAGGGGAGCGTCGTCGTGGGTGAGACGTACATGCTGCACGTGAACGGTGAGGCGTTCGAGGTGCGCGACGCAGCTGTCGGCGAGAGCCTGTTGTTCGTATTGCGCGAGCGCCTCGGCTTGATGGGCACCAAGGGCGCCTGCGAACAGGGTGAGTGCGGCTCGTGCACGGTGCTGATCGACGAGCAGCTGGTCTGCTCGTGCCTGGTGCTCGCGGCCGGGGCACAGCGCCAGCGGATCACCACCATCGAAGGCATCGCCACCGAGACCCCGACCGATGTGCAGCGGGCCCTGGTCGACGCCGGTGCCGTGCAGTGCGGGTTCTGCACGCCTGGTCTGGTGGTGGCTGCCCATTCACTGCTCGAGCGCTCACCGCGGCCCTCCGAGTCGGAGATCCGCGAGGAGCTCTCCGGCAACGTCTGTCGGTGCACCGGCTACGGACGCATCATCGACGCGGTGCAGCGAGTAGCGGTGTCCCGTGCCAGCGCCCGCGAGGTCGGCCTGTGACATCGAGCGACGTCGTTCTCCGCGACGGCGTGCACGCCGGTGTCGCCGGCCGCCTCGGCGACAGCGTCGCCCGCCCGGACGGCATCGCCAAGACGCAGGGGCGCTTCGAGTTCGCCGGCGATCTACGCGCCGAGGGGATGCTGTGGGGGGCCACGCTGCGCTCACCGCACCCGCACGCCCGCATCGTGGGCATCGACGTCTCCGCGGCGTGGCGCATCCCCGGGGTGGAAGCGGTGATCACCGCGTCCGACGTGCCCGGCAGCGCCACCTACGGTCTGATCAGTCACGATCAGCCGGTGTTCGCGGCCTCGGTCGTGCGCTTCGAGGGCGAGCCGCTGGCGGCGGTGGCCGCCGACCATCCCGACACGTGTCGGCGCGCCCTGGCTGCGATCGCCGTCGAGTACGAGATACTCGCCCCGCTCACCGATCCCGATGCGGCCGTCGACGGATCGTTCCCCCCGATCCACCCCGACGGCAACGTCGTGCGGCACCAGCGGATCGTGTGCGGAGACCAGACGATCGAAGGTCCGGTGGTGGTGGAGGGCACCTATCGGCTCGGTCGCCAGGACCAGGGCTTCTTGGGCCTGGAGGCCGCGCTGGCGCTCCCCGACCCGGGTGGCGGTGGGGTCGAACTGCACGTCGCCACCCAGTGGCTGCACGAGGACCGCCGTCAGATCGCCGCCTGCCTGGCATTGCCCGACGACAAGGTGCGCCTGGTGCTGAGCGGCGTGGGTGGAGCATTCGGAGCCCGCGAGGACATCAGCCTGCAGGTGCACTGCTGCCTGCTGGCGCTGCGCACCGGCAAGCCGGTGAAGATGCAGTACGACCGGGCGGAGAGCTTCCGCGCCCATGTCCACCGCCATCCGGCCACGGTGTGGATGCGTCACCACGCCGACCCCGACGGCCGCATCCGCCGCATCGAAGCGCGCTTCGTGTTGGACGGGGGCGCCTATGCGAGCACGTCGTCAGCGGTGTTGCTCAACGCCATCACCCACACCCAGGGGCCGTATCGCTGCCCAAGCGCGACCGTGGAGGGTTGGGCGGTGCGCACCAACAACCTTCCGTCGGGGGCGATGCGTGGCTTCGGGGTGGTGCAGGCCTGCTTCGCTCATGAGGGTCAGATGGACAAGATTGCCGCCGCAGTTGGCATCGACCCGGTGGAGGTACGGCTGCGCAACGCGATGCGCACCGGCGATCACCTGATCACCGGGCAGGAGATGGTCAACGTCGCCCCCGTCGAGCGACTCCTGCGCGAGACATCCGCCCTGCCGTTGCCCGACGAGCCGGTGGGTGGCAACGACGGCGACCCGATGCGTCTGCCCGGCGGCGCCGGGCGCACTGCCGATGCCCGCCACGTGGTGCGCGGCATCGGCTATGCGGCGAGCATGAAGAACTTGATGTACAGCGAGGGTTTCGACGACTTTGCCACCGCTCGTGTGCGATTGGCCGACGGAGTGGCCCATGTCAAGTTCGCTGGGGTCGAGGTCGGCCAGGGGCTGGTGACCATCGCCGGCCAGATCGTGCGCGACGTGCTCGGGGTAGAGCAAGTGGTGATCGAGCGGGTCGACACCGACATCGGTTCGGGTGGGTCGACATCGGCATCACGTCAGACATGGATGACCGGCGGCGCGATCGACGGCGCGGCACGGCTGGTGCGTGAACGACTGTTCGAACACGTCGCCCGACTGCACGATGTCGAGTCGTTCGAGTTGGCGATCGACGGCAGCGATGTGGTCGACGTGCTCGGTGGGCTGCGTGTCGGTGTGGCCGAGGCGACAGCGGGGATGGTGTTCGAGGAGACATTCGAACACCATCACCCGCCGACCGAGGAGCTCGACGAGAATGGGCAGGGCAACTGCCACACCGCCTTCGCCTTCGTCGCCCACCGCGCGGTGGTCGACGTCGACCCCGAGCTGGGTCTCGTGAAGGTGGTGCAGATCGCCACCGCGCAAGACGTCGGGCGGGCGCTGAATCCCCTGAGCGTCGTCGGCCAGATCGAGGGCGGCGTCGCCCAAGGCCTGGGGCTGGCCGTGATGGAGGAGCTGGTGCAGGTCGACGGCGTGGTGAAGAACGCGACTTTCACTGACTACCTGCTGCCCACCTTTCTCGACATGCCGGAGGTGGTGACCGCGTTGGTCGAAGAGCCCGACCCGCACGCTCCGCTCGGGGCCAAGGGGGTCGGTGAACCACCCACGGTGTCGTCCACACCGGCAGTAGTGG